>CAKZKQ010000563.1 GCA_937123825.1 uncultured Pseudomonadota bacterium | reverse complement strand
CGCATCGCGTCGAGCTTCAAGAGATCCGGCACGACCTTGAGCATCGTTGGCACATCGTTGAAGTACGTGTAGCCAAGCTCCAGAAAACCGCGCTCAAAAATGGCCCGGGCGTCGTTGTGAAAACGCTCATACCCTTCAAGGTCGTCGGGCTCAATGGCGCGGATCTGCTCGCGGGTGTGCTCCGGGTCACCGTCGTAGTCAAAATAGGTACCGTCATCAAAGTAAATCCGGTAAAACGGCAGGATCGGCACAATGTCCACGTACTGGCTGGTCCGCGGACCACCGCTGATCCCCTCCCTGACGCGCTCTTTGGTGAGCGTCTCGGCAGGAAAATCGGGCTCGTCCAGGTGGTGCTTGCCCTTCTCCAGGGCAAAAAGTTCCTCGATGAAGTGAGGCACGGTAATCACCGTCGGCCCCATATCAAACTTAAAGCCATCCACCTCCCTCACATAGGCTCGCCCCCCAGGCTTATCCAGCTTCTCCAGAATCGTGGTCTCAAACCCCATGCTCTGAAGCCGAATCCCCAGCGACAACCCGCCAAAGCCCGAACCAATCACAATGGCTTTTCTTTTTTGCGAACCCATCTTGCTCATCTCCCAAACGTCTCGACCCAACGTCCACCTTCTTCTTTAAACGGACGGTGTCACTTCTTCAAACAACTTCCGCCCAAAGAGCGCACTACACAACAGATGCCCCCACCCCTACCGAGGTGCGTCCCCCGTCAAAGATCCAGGCCTGCCGCAAGGTCCCACAACATCCAGAATACGAGTCCCACTGGGCCCACGGATCACCGCAAAAATCAGGGGTCGCGCCGGGCTCCCCCACAACACAGCGCTCGACCAGAACCCCCATTGACAAGACCACCAACGGGCTCCACCTTGCCTTGCACAAATGGCTCCAAATCAACGCACACCCAACTAAGGTCCCCACCCGATGCACATCCATCACACCCTGAGCACGACCCTCTGCGCCGCCGCAGCAGGATTGGTGCTGGCGGGTTGCCACCTGCTCTACTCACAGCCCCCAGCCACGCAGGAACAAGCCGCAGCGGTCGTCCAGGAGGCGCCCGCCCCAGCCCCTCCAAAGCCCGCGCCGCCCAAAGTCGCCCCCGGCGCCAAAGAAGCCCTGGCGCCCCCCGAAGGCCTGCCCGACCTCAGAGGCCTACTGGCGCTCGAAACCGACCGCTGGATGCCCTCTTTCATGCCCCAGGTCACCCGCAGCACCCCCATGAAAGACGTCCTGGACAAGCTCAAGGGCCTCAAAGAGGTCGAAGAAAACATCGACGGCGAATTTGCCAGATACACCTTCGTCCCCGACACCCCCAACCTCTACCCGGGAGTACGCAAAGTTGAACTCACCTTCACCAAGGACGAGGGCAGCGAGGTCTTCAAGGCCTACTCGGTCGACATCCAGTTTCTGCGCAGCGTCTGCCACGAACCCGCCCTGCACCAGTACCTCCACCTCTTTCTGTCCTACAAATACCGCGCCCCCGACGAGCCCCCCACCGAGCAAAACCTCATCTTTCAGACCGGCGGTCGGGGCACCGTGATGCTCTCGCGGATGGGCGCAACGGGCACCACGCTCGACTTCACCGTCCCCGACGACGTGCCCAGCCCCAAGACCTCCAATGCCCCCAAACGCCCCCAATACGCCCCCGTGCGCACCATCGACCCCGCCGACTTTGAGCCCCCTGCCCGGACCATCGATGCTCGCCCCATCATCGGCCTCGACCCCGACCATTGGGCACCGGCCTTTTTGCCGCTCATGCTCGAAGGGACCCCCGAAGACGAGGCCTGCCAGATCATCAAGGAGGCGGGCTTTGTCATGAAGGGCAAACCCGACCCCAACGACGAGCTGGAGTTCATCAACTTTGTCCCCAAAGCGGCCCGAAAGACCCTCCCGGGCATCAGCAAACTGCGCATCACCGTCTCCAGACCCGAAGAGAGCGCACCGGGCTCAGTCCGAGGCCTGTCCGGCATCAAAATCACCTTGAACCGCAAGGTGTCGCGCGCCAAAGACTACCCGGCGTACATCCACAAGCTGGCCGAACTGAACTTTGCCGACGACAAACCCCAACCCTTCGCCGAGCGCCTCATCTACACTCGCGACGACTACACCCAGTTCACCGCCTATTTTGGCAAAGAGATTGAGCTTGAGTTTGGCGCCCCTGGCCCCTGAAGTGAGCGCAGCGAACGGCAACCACTTTCGCCTGTGCTTGCTTTTACAAACGGGTTTGTGCACATTGTGCGGTCAACACTGTGGAGCGACGTGAAGGTAAGTGTTTGTACGTCGTTTAGCGGAGAACTGACCGCAACCCGAGTGCGGCAG
The DNA here is from genome assembly GCA_937123825.1 of uncultured Pseudomonadota bacterium. Taxonomy (GTDB): domain Bacteria; phylum Myxococcota_A; class Bradymonadia; order Bradymonadales; genus CAKZKQ01. Next base: position 6,453 of record CAKZKQ010000563.1, on the reverse strand, counting down.
GCCAGGGAGAGGCCGGGGCCTTGTTGGATCGCGACGCCGAGGCGATCGACGGGGCATTCCTCAGGATGAGGACGCGCACAACGTTTGTTGGTGTCCACCAACAGACAGACAGCCAGAACACACAACATTTGGTGTTCGGGCCGTGCTCGCCGCCAGCGCCTGAGCAACCCCACCCAACACACAGGACGTCCATCCATACAAAAGATGGGGGTGTGAACGTGTGGGGGTGTTCGTTTGGCAGTCACACGGGATTGCGTCGCAACGACGCAGAGGGGGAGCCTCTGCGCAAGGGATGAGCACCATGAGCGCAAAGGACATCAAAGAGCAAAGCAGCCTCAACCGCCGGACCTTCCTTCAGGGTGTGGGCGCGCTGGTGGCCACCGGCGTGGTCGGCTGCAGCGGCGAAGAGAAAGCCACCAACGAAGGCGCCGGTGAGCAAGGCGGTCAGGACAAGCCGGGTGTGGGAGAGGCCAAGGCCCCCGCGCCTTCCAAACTGAAGCAGTTTGAGAAGGGCCAGCGCCTGCGCATGTCGTTGACCGACCACGCGCACTTCGCCGACCGCTCCCGTGACGGCCTGCTGGCCATCGAGATGGGCGCCATCGCCGCCCGCAAGTACCTCAACGGCGGCTGGCGCGCGGGCTGGGACACCACCCCCCGCAAAGACGGCAACGAGAACTTCTTTGAGGCCGACTCCAAGAGCGTGCGCGTCTTCTTCAAGCACACCAAAGGCGGCTTTGACCGCATCACCGTGCGCATGAAGGCCGTCAAAAAGGGCAACAAGCTCACCGCCTACGTCAACGACGAGGCCATCAAGAGCTTTGAGATCGACGGCGACTGGAAAGACTACACCATCAAGATCCCGGCCAAGGCCACCCGCGCTGGTGAAAACCAGCTCATGATGCGCTTCCAGTACGACACCACCGTCGGCGGCCGCAAACAGGTCGCGCACATCTCCTCGGTCCACGTCCTGCCGGCCAACGCCAAGGTCGAAGACGCCCCCCGAGGCCCGTCCCTGCAAAATGTCACCCTCGAAGGCGGCGCCAAGGAAGCCCTCGTGGCCGCCACGCCCCAGACCTACACCTTCCGCCTCCAGATGCCCACCGAAGCGCCCCAACTGGCGCTGGCCTGGGGTGCCAAGGAAGCTGGCGCCAAGTTCACCATCACCGCCGCCGCCGACACCGTCCCGGCCAAAACGGTCATGGACGAGACCTGCGCCGCCGACAAAGCCGGCAAGTGGAACGAATCCATCGTGGACCTGTCGGCCTTCGCCGGCAAAGTCGTCGAACTCAACTTCACCAGCTCCGGCGCCTGGAAAGGCGGGCAACTGGCCGCCTGGGGTCAGCCCGGCATCTACAGCCCCAAAAGCGGCGAGCTGAAGGCCAAAGACCCCAAGACCCCGGCCAAGAACCTGGTCGTCTACCTCATCGACACGCTGCGGTACGACAAGTTCGACTTCTACAACAACAAGAGCAACTGCAAGACCCCGCAGATCAGCGAGTTTGCCAAAGATGCCACCATCTTTGACGCTGGCTACGACAACGAGAACTGGACCAAGCCCTCGACCGCCAGCATCCTGACGGGCCTCTACCCCGAGACCCACAAGGCCAAGGAGGACACCTCCAAGCTGCCCACCGGGGCCTTGATGATCTCCCAGCACCTCAAAAAGCAGGGCTTCACCACCGGCTCTTTCCTGGCCAACGGCTACGTCTCCGACGCCTTCGGCTTCAAAAAAGGTTGGGACCACTACACCAACTACATCCGCGAAACCCGCAACACCAACGCCGACAACGTTGTCAAAGAGTCGCTGGCCTGGATCGACGAGAACAAAGACAAGCGCTTCTTTGCCTACATCCACACCATCGATCCCCACGTCCCCTACTCGCCGCCCGAAAAGTACCGCAAGATGTACTGGAACCGGGACTACGACGGCCCCATCAAGCCCCAGGCCACCGGCGACCAGTTGGCGGACATCAAGACTGGCAAGCTGGAGGTCAACAACAAGGACAAGAAGTACCTTGAGGCCCTCTACAACGGCGAGACGACCTTCAATGACTTTGCCTTCGGCGAGCTGATCAAGGGCCTCAAAGAAAAGGGCCTCTATGAGAACACCGCCATCCTGATCATCGCCGACCACGGCGAGGAGTTCTGGGACCACGGCAAAGTCGGCCACGGCCACAGCCTCTACGAGGAGATGGTCCACAGCCCCCTGGTCGTGCGCTACCCCAACATGGCCCCCGTCGGCAAGCGCATCCCCCACGTCGTGTCCATGGTTGACCTGGCCCCCACGCTCTGCGATCTGGCCGGCGTCGATAAGTCCGACACCTTCGAGGGCACCAGCTTCACCGACACCTTTGATGGGATCGGCGAGCCTCGCCCCCGCGTGGCGGTCAGCGACTTCCTCTACCGTCGCAAATCGGTCCGCGCCGGGCGCTACAAGTGGATCACCATCGGCCGTGGCGGCAAGCTCTACGATGTCGTCGGTGACCCCAAAGAGAGCAAGGACCTCATCTCCAAGCACCACATCGCGCGTGCTTTTGTCCGCGCCAACTTTGGCATCTTCCGCGGCGCCAAAAACAAATCGGTCTGGTGGGAGGGCTCCGACAAAGAGGCGCCTTCGCTCAACCTCGAAACCGACAACGCCCAAATCGACGACGACACCCAGAAAATGCTCGAAGCCATGGGTTACGTCGATGGCGCCAAAGGCGACATGAACGCCGAAGAAGACAAGAAGGCCATGGAGAAAGAGGACAACTGATACCACGGCCGCCCAACACGGCGGCCGCACTGTATCCCTCTAAAAAGTCGCGCTTGCCCCAAGCCACCTCGGATTTGCAGCCACACCCGCTGCCCAGGTGGCTTTTTTGTGTTCTTGGGCACCGGCTGTGCTAAATTTGGGGTTCTAGAACACACGAAAGTCCATCAGACCACCCACCGGCGCAGTCCCCAGACACATTGTGTGGGGACGACAGCGCGATTGGGCCAAAAGTGTTGTATCCGCTGTGTTTTCAAGCACTTGTAAAGGTCCCTGACACCTTCCCAAGACCTCACCAGCCCCAAGGAATGCCCCCATGAGCCACAATCTATCGTCCCAGCAAACCATGGAGAAGCTCGCCACCGGGCAATGGCGCCTGAACAACCTGCCGAGCATGCGCGGCAGTGGGTATTACGGCCTTTGGTACGCCGAGTCGCTGTGGTGGTTTCAAATCCGGGGGGAACGACACGATGTCAGCGGCATGCAGCGGATGGACGGCGGCGCCGCGCTGGCGTTTTTGAACAAGTGCGACCGTGGCGGCTACGCGCCAGCGCTCTTTGAGGCCTGGAACCCCAAAGAAGCCCCCGAGTACGACGCGGTCATGCGCGCCTTGGACGTCGCTGGCGAAGCGTTGGAGCAAGGCCAGGGGCCCAAGAGCCCCAGTCTGCGCATCATGGACGACTGGTGGACGTGGCACACGCCCTGGTTTGGCTTTGTGGCCGTGACGGAGCAGGAGGACAAGCCGCCTTATCTGGCGCAGTTTGATCGGGATCGGGTGCTGGGGGAGCTGCTGGGACAGGCGCTGCGCGACCCAGACCAACCCAATGTGCCCATGCCCGAGGTTTTGGCGGCCGCGCGCATCGATTTGGACGAGCGGGCGTTGTCGATCTTTGCTTCGGACGGACCGACGCACCAGCGGGCCATGTGGATCGACGTCCGCGATGGGCTTTACCAGGGTTATCTGGACACGGATCGCGGCGAATGGGTGGAGGTGGCGGTGCGTGCGCCGGAGAGTGAGGAGGCTGCGCTGGAGTCTTGCACGCGCCCGCCCCAGGCCAAGGTTCGCTCGGCGCTTTTTTCGGCCTTTAAATCAAAGAACCTGGGCCGAGACGGCTGCTCGCGCCTGCCGCACACGATGATCGAGCGCGTCAATCAGGCATTGGACGTGCCCACCGCCGAGCGTTGGCTCGCGCAGGGCGAAATCACGGTGCGCTGCGGCCCTTATCGGCCAGACAAGTGGGTGTCGGACTCTCCCACGACCATGTTCAACAGCGCCGAGGGCCACTGCCGGCCATTTGCCGAGGTCGCCCGCGAGGCGCTGGGCACCGGGCAATGGTATCAGGTCCGTTTTGAGCGCTTGCAGACCCTTGGCGACATTGCGCGGGCTGGCGATGACCCGGCCAACCCGTATGCGCTGGTTTACACCATCCCCAAAGCCTGGGCGCGGACCTTTTCGCGGGACAAGACCGTTGAGAAGATGCTCCAGGCGGCCTGGGACGCAGCCACAGGGCAAACCGGCCCGCTGGCGCGGCGCGAAGAGACCTTGCCCGCCGAGCCCTACTGCGCCGCCAACCGAAATGTGCATTTGGGCGACGACACAGCGGGTTTGCGCCTGCACCTTGTGCCGATAGAGAGCGGCCACGGCGTCCATGGGCACACCACCAGCATCGCCAGCCACGGCTTACCACAGGGTGTGTCCATTGGCGGACAGAGCCGCCTGGACATGCGCTCGGGTGGGCAGATCAACCTGCGCATCAGTGCGCCGCAAGAGGTGGCGACCCGCATCAAGGCCGCCTGCCTCAAGGCGCTGCCCTGATGCGCCCTACGCGCTGGCGCGCTCGACCCCTTCTGGCCAGTGCTCTTCGATGAACTCTTCCAAGTCACCGCTTCTGGACATGAACTCCAGGCGCTGGCACCAGGCCTTGAGGTCGCGGGCGTTCATCTCGCGGCTGGAGCCGACCTTCTGGGTGGTCTTGACGTAGGCCACCACGGCGCTCATCCGGGCCTTGTCACCGCCTGAGACGCTGGCAAGGACCTGGCGGAAAGACACGCTGGCCTCTTTCCAGGGCGGTGTGCCAAAGCCGTCATCTATGGGCTCGGGGGGGGCGACCTCCAAGGGGTCGTCGAGCACATCGACGTCGTCCTCAGCGGTGTCTGGCGCCTTGGCCACTTGTTGGGGTTGGACCTTGGGCTTGGAGGCCAGGGTGGGCATGGTCCGGGCGGGTTTGGCGGGGGCCGCAGGAGCTGCAATAGGGGCTGGCTGCGCAGCGGCGGGCGCAGGTGCAGCGACTGCAGGCGAGCTGACAGGCCCTGGTGAGGCTGCGGTCGATGCGGGTGCTGGCGTGGGCTGAGCGGTGGCCTGAGGGGCCACAGCGGGGGTTGCGGCGACGGGCTGGGCCACAGCGCCGGGCTGCACGGCAGGGGCCGCAGCAGCGGGTTGAGGCGCAGGGGCAGGTTGGGCAGCCGGTGCCGGGGCTGCGGCGGGTTTGGGGGCAGCCAGCGGACGGCTGGTCGCAGTCAGGATGGAGCCTCTTTGTTCGGCGGCGGCCTGGGGGAAGACTTTGCGGTAGAGTCGCCCAAAGTCATTGGGCTCCACCGCCTCCATCCGGCCGCTGCGGTCTTTGGTGATGTGTCTGTCGCCTACCGTGGCAAATCCGATTCGGTATGACACGCCTCCGTTGCGGTCAACCGCTGTGTGGCTATAGCCCACAAGATCAAAAAGTCCGCCGATCTCATGCGGCAATTTCTTGCCGCTGATGGCCGGGCGGATGCGCACGCGGTTTTCGTCCTCGATCTCCATCGAGTGTGACAGGACCACCACGTTCATGGCCAATGAACGGTAGATCCGGCACACGGCCGAGGTCTTCTCAACAATCTGGGACCAGCTGTGGAGCCCGAACTTGCGCCCGTGCTGCAGCTTGAGCCTGTCGATGAGGAGCTTCTGAATCTCGCTGAGGTTGTCGATGAAGACGGTGTCAAACTCGTGCTCCACCGTCGACAACTCTTTGTAGACGTCCAGAAGATCTTCGTACGAGGTCACCGGCAATGAAGGCACATCCCAGTCGCGCAGCGTCATCGTGCCGTGATCGGCGTCAAGGAGCAGCACTTTGTGCCCCGACTCCACGGCCGTGCGCGCCAGGTAGGTCTTGCCCGTTCCCGGAGGCCCGTACACCAGCATGTTGAAGTAAGAATGATCCAGATCGCGCGTGCTGCGCACTTGGTCCAATATTCCCACGGTGTCACTCACAGAACAAAAGGGGTTTGAACGACACCTCACCACTCACCATTTGTCACCCTACTGTACCTTAGGACACCTATGCAAACCCCTTTTGCACGGGCCCGGGCGCTGCCAAGCCACGATCAGAGCGACGCCAGCACAGCCGCGCGGCCATCGAGCCACCGCTCAAGATTCCCATGGGCCAGCGCCTGGAGGGTCTGCGGCTCGATCCCAGGGCGAAGCATCTCCAGGACGCGTTGATGACAGGCGGCGGTGTCAAAATCCTCAAAAAAGAAGCGGTGCTGACGCGACGAGGGGTTGGGCAAATCCAACTCACAAAAGAAGTCTGCCCCCAAACACAGCTGCTCGCCCAGCCCCAGCCCCAAAACGTGCTCCACGTGCTCCACAAGGCGCTCGATGCCCTCGCCCAGAAAAGCCCGGATGTAGGTCAAACCCAGCACGCCGCCCCTCTTTTTGACTTCCA
>CAKZKQ010000562.1 GCA_937123825.1 uncultured Pseudomonadota bacterium | reverse complement strand
GGCGTCGGGGCGGTCCTGGTTGTGGATCCGCCGCAGGTCCTCGTCGCTGGTGACACGGTACATGGTGTTGTGTCCGCGTCCGGTTTTGTAAATCAATCCGCTCTCTATCAGGTCATTGAGGATGCCCCGCACACTGCCCTCATTGTCGTTCCTGAATTTGTAGAGCACTTCACCGCGTGTGGTCACCTCTTTTTCTTGGAGGAATGAAAAAACCGCCTCCCAGAGCGTCACGCCGCGATCGGTGGCCGACTCTGAAAGCCGACGGACCTTTTGTTGGTAGGAGCGCAGCGCCAGACCAAACATGTCTGCGATGACCTTTTGACCCACGCCCTGGCCTTCAAGCTCGGTGACCAGCTCCAAAAAGACCTGGTTGGCGATGTGCGCCAGTGGCGCCCGTACCCCAGCGGTCGTGGCCAGCTGCGCGATCAAGATCGTCGTTTGCTTGACGATCGCGTCAATAAGCACCGTGATGTTCATACTCTCGGTTCTCCTGCCAGTGTGATACCAGAACCCAGGGCTTTGGTATGAGGCTTGGACTGTGCACCTTACAACCAGTCCCACCATTAATGCTTATAAGAGGCGGACGAACGGTTGTCAGACGTGAATTTTCACGCCCCCAGGTGGCGTGATGGTCGTCGCCTTGCCTGTACCGCGCGACGAAGATCGTCTTTATCGGGCACATGTGGCATCTTGACGTGGAGTCCAACGGCCAGCTTCGGGTCGGGCTTGAGTGATGAGATTGGGCGCTGGCCCTGGGGCCGACGCCGCCATTTATGGGGGATGGGATGCAGCTTCCCGAGTACGACGGATTGGATGCAGTGGAGATGGCCCGGTTGGTGGCTGACAAAGAGCTTTCGCCACAAGAATTGCTCGACGCGGCCATCGAACGGATCGACGCGCGCAACCCTGCGCTCAACGCCGTCGTGCACAAGCTCTACGATCGCGCCCGAGCGCGCGTCGACAAACTGCCCGACGGTCCCCTCAAAGGAGTGCCCTTCCTCTTCAAAGACCTGAAATTGATGCTCGCCGGGGTCCCGACCAGCAACAGCACCCGGCTCTTTGCTGGTCGAGTGGCCTCCCAGTCCAGCGTCCTGGCCGAGCGCTATGAAGCGGCCGGGGTGCAGGTCCTGGGCAAGACCAACACGCCCGGGTTTGGCATCATGGGCATCACCGAGCCCGAACTCCACGGCCCCTGCCGCAGCCCCTGGAACCCGCAGCACACCCCCGGCGGCAGCTCTGGCGGCGCGGCTTCGGCGGTGGCCGCGCGGATGGTCCCTGCTGCCCACGGCGGTGACGGCGGAGGCTCAATCCGCATCCCTGCGTCGGCCTGCGGCCTCTTTGGGATCAAGCCGACGCGCGGGCGGGTCACCATGGCCCCGTTTATGGGCGAGGGGTGGGGCGGTTTTGTTCAGGAGCACGTGTTGTGTCGCTCGGTTCGCGACAGCGCCGCCTTTTTGGATGCGGTGGATGCACCGACCCCTGGGGAGCCCTACGGCGTGCCCCATAAAGCTCGGCCCTGGTCGCAGGAGGTGGGGCAGGACCCGGGCAAGCTCCGGGTGGCCTTTACCACCGAAACCCTCTACGCCGGACAAACCCACCCCGATTGTGTGCGCGCCGTTGAAGACGCTGCCGCGCTGCTTGCCTCGTTGGGGCACGAGGTGGAGATTGCGTGTCCGCCGTTTCCTCGCCAGGAGATGATCCGGGCCTACTTCCTGACGGTGTGCTCGGGTGTGGCGTGGTTTGTGGAGCAGACCGCCAAGGCCGCCGGGGTCCCCGTGCGCGCCAAAGACTTTGAGCCCGCCACGTGGATGATGTCGCTCATTGGCCGCCAAACCAGCGCCGCCGAGTTGGTCGATGCCCAAATGACCATGCAGCGCACCTCGCGTCAGGTCGCGGCCTTCTTTGAGCGCTACGACGTCTTTGTCAGTTCGACCATGGCCCAGCCGCCGGCCAGAGTGGGGGAGTTGGCCATCTCCAAGGCCGAGCGCCTGCAGATGGCCGCGCTGCGCCGCATGCCGATCAAGCGCTTGCTCGATCTGGCGCTGGATAAAATGGGCGAGGGCAAGCTGGCCTACACGCCCAACACGCAGCTTTTCAATCAGACGGGGCAGCCTGCCATGAGCGTGCCGCTGAGTTGGAGCGGGCAGGGGCTGCCCATCGGGGTGCAGTTTGCCGCGCGCTTTGGCGATGAGGCGACGCTCTTTCGGCTCGGCAGCCAACTTGAGCAGGCGCAGCCCTGGGCCGACCGAATTCCCAAAGGCGTGCGCTGACGTGCGCCCCCAAACACCCTTTTCAAAACAGACACATCCCGGCGCTGTCTCCAATGGCGGCGCCTTACACAAGGAGAGAGGATGAGCATCTTCAAGTCAGACATTCTTCAAGGCAAGGTGGCGATCATCACCGGCGGCGGCAGCGGCATCAACCTGGGGATCGCCAAGGCGCTGGTGGATCACGGCGCCAGCGTGGCGCTCATCAGCCGCACCCAGTCCAAGCTCGACGCTGCCGCCGAGCAGCTTTCGCCCGACGGCAGCCAGGCCAAAGGGTTTGCCGCCGATGTGCGCGATGTGGACGCGCTCAAGGGTGCCATTGAGAAGTCTGTGGAGGCTTTTGGGGGGCTGGACATTCTGGTCAACGGCGCGGCGGGCAACTTTCTGGCCCCGGCGGCGGCGCTGAGCCCCAATGGCTTTAAGAGCGTCATGGACATCGACACTCTGGGGACCTTCAACGCCTCCAGGCTTTGCTTTGAGCACCTGCAAAAGCGCGGCGGCGGCGTGATCCTCAACGTCTCCGCCACCCAGGCCTTCATGCCCACGCCCATGCAGGTTCACCCCGGCGCGGCCAAGGCCGCCGTCGACAAAATCACCGAAGACCTGGCGCTCGAATGGGGCCCGTTCAACATTCGCGTGGTGGGCATCGCCCCCGGCGGCGTGGAAGGCACCGAGGGCATGAAGCGCCTGATGCCCCCGGGCATGGATGAGAAGATGCGCGCGGCGCTGCCGCTTGGCCGCTTCACCACCACCGAAGAGATCGGTCAGGTGGCGCTCTTTTTGGTCAGCCCCGCTGCGGGCTACATCACCGGCACGACGCTCGTGGTCGATGGCGCCTCTGCGATGCCACTCAGTGGTGTCTTCTGGACCGCCATGCGCCAGTGGGGCGGCTGACGCCTCGTTTGTACTGCCACCGTCCAGGTCCTGTGTTGCGGTTGTCCCAGGTTCCAATTGCCAAGCAGGCCCTGAGGGATGCGAAGCTGGCCTTGTTGTGGCTGGCTTTGCACGTTTTTGGGAGCAATGACCATGTCCAAGGATGCCCACAGTCAGGGCTCGTCGCGCGTTTTTGCGGTTCTCAGCGGCGCGCTGGCCTTTTGCACGTTCTTGACCGTCATGGTCATGGTCGTGGTCTGGCTTGAAAGCCATGACAGCCCGCGCTTTGGCGCCATGATGCTCACCTTTGGGGTGATGGGCGGCGTGATGATGCTGGGGGCTTTGGTGGCTGCAGGGCTGCATGTCGTGGGGCGCAGCCGTCAGCGCCGCTCACAGCCTCAACAAGGCGAGCCGCTGTCCTGGATGGTGTGGACGCTGCGCCAGCGTCAGGCGTGGTGGTCTGGCGTCTGGGAAGGGCGCAGCGTCAGCGTTCAGAGTCTGCCGCGCCGTTACGGCGTGGGTCCCGTCATGTTGACCATGCCTGCGACCTTGTCCCGGCGAGGGAGCTGGTTGCGGCGCCGTGGTTTTACGGGGTCGGTGGTGCGCTTTATGGAGGGGGCTGGGGGTGTGGAGACCTACAAAGCCGCCGAACATGGCTTTGAGCAGGTTGAGGTGCCGGTTGTGGGTCGGCGGTGGAGCGATGCGCTGTTGAGTCAGGAGCCGGTGCGGGGAGCGCTGGCGGCGCTGCTTGAACACGACCTGGGGGCTGAGGTCGTGACGGTGCGATTTTTCCCCACAGGTGTGAAGTTGACCTTTGCCTGGCCGCCGCGCGCAGGTGTGGATGCGTTGTGGGTCAAGCGCGCCTTGATGGCGCTGCGCACCATCGTCGAGGCTGCCGAAGCGTTGCCCCCGGCGCAAGAGCCCGTCAAACCGTCCTGGTCAGACCGTCTGGCCGCCGACCCTGCCGAGTCTGAAGCGTTTGGCCGCCGAATTGGTTGTTGGATTGTGGCTGGGACGTTGGGCGTGGGGGTGGTTTTGGCGGCTTTGATGGCGGTGCTGATGCTTTGGAGTGCCAGCCAATGATGCGCTTGAGCAAGTGGTTTCAGGGCAGCGTCGTGTGAGCGTTGCGTTGCCTGAGCGGGTTGTTGGGGTGGTATCCGCGCCGGGCGATGGCGGTGTTGATGGCGTCGGCGGTTTGCCCCGAGGTCAGCGGCGGTCGCAGATGGAGATCGAGGCCGCTGAAGTTGATGACCTGTGTCAGCGCGTTGTCGTTGAGGTTCTCAGAGACCAGGATCCTGAGAACCTCGGAGCGCTTGCTCAGCGTCTCCAGCAGTGGAGCTTCAAGGAACGTGCTCAAGACCCCAAACGCCACAGCGTCGGGCAGTGACTGGGTGCCTTGTTCGATGGCGGTCAGCAGCGCCTTGCTCTCTTCCATGGAGATCAACTGTGTGTGCCAGCCGGCCATGCGCAAGAGCTGGTCGACAAGCTGAGCGGGCATGGAGAGGGTGTCGTCCATCAGCCAGAGGGTGTGGATGGAGGCGGCGTGTGTGGGTGAAGAGGAGGCGCGCTCTCGCGGTGCGGCGGCCTGGTAGCTGGCGCCTCGGTGGACGCCCAGGCGTTGGCTGTGGGGGGTACCCGAGCGCGCCAGCGCCGGGTGTTCGTCGCTGGAGTGATTGTTGGTCAGCGTTGTTGAGATGCGCTCAAGGCGGTGGAGGAACTCTTCGGCGCTGGGCAACCGGTCGTAGGGCTCTTTGTTCAAGACTTTGTCGAGCAGCCGCGCCAACGGATCGGGAAATGCGGCGTACTCCTGAATGGAGACGGGTGTGGTGTAGAGGTGGTGGTGTGCCGTGGTGCGGAAGTCGCTCTCGGCAAAGGGCGAGCGCCCGGTGAGGCACTCGTAGAGGATGAGCCCGACGTTGTAGAGGTCCGAGGCGGGGGTGTAGGTGCCGCCGACCAGGACCTCTGGGGGGATGTAGTTGATGGTGCCGACGATGGTGTTGCGGCTGCGGGCCATGCTCGACAGCGTCGGGTCCTGCATGTACGCCATGCCATAGTCGATGAGCGTGGTGTGGTCGGGCTGGTGGTGGTAGTGGCTCAGCATGACGTTGCTGGGCTTGAGATCACGGTGGAGAATGTCGAGGTCGTGGGCTTCGGCCAGCCCTCTGAGGATCTGTTGGCCGACATGCAGCGAGCGGCTGAGGCCCAACGCGCCCTGGGTCTTGAGGATCTTGCGCAGCGTCTGCCCAGGCAAATACTCCATGAGCAGGTACATAAAAGACAGGCCGTTGTCGTTGAGTTCTCCGGCGTCCAGGAGGCGAACGTTGTTGGGGTGGCGCAAGCGGGCCAGCGCCTCAAGCTCATGCTCGCACGCCCTGACGGCAGAGGCGTCGTCGGTGCGCATCAGTTTGACGACAACGTCTCTGGGGACGCCGCGCTGCTGGGCAATATAGACACACGTGTTGGGTTTCTGTTGCAGGATGCGCTGCGGCGCACACAACAGACGTTCCAACAATTGCGGTGTCCAATATCCTGGCGCAGGTGGCATGTGCGTTGGTGTTGCTGACCGTCTGTAAAGGCGACTGAGGTTGCAAGCATTGCGGTGACAATGGAGACGTTGAAACTGTGTTTCTTGGAACTCATTGCCAAACTGCATTGAGTTGGTTATATCAATGCACGCAGCCCATACACCATATGTTATCGGTTGTATTAAAAACAGGCAAGCTTATACTTTTGTTTGTAGTGTAAAAATTCACATCAGGTAACCGGCGACCGGCCGTGGATTACCATGGTATGCCACAAGCGCTTGAAACGTTGCAGAGCCCGCTCCATTTCGTCTGCATCGCTCTCCCCTGCCAACCCTTCCATCACCGCTGCGAGGCCGCTCCCGATATGCTTGACGGTCAATTCGCCGTTCTCGCCCAAAGCACGTGCCAGGACGCTGATGCAGAATCCTCGCGTCCTGGCGGGGACTTGCTGAGCCTGGAGCGCGTAGCCTGGATGCCATGCCATCTCCAAACCGTAACGCTGGGCGGTCTTCTCCAGCCACCGGCCTGTCTCTGTGCCCAAAAAGCCCGGATCTCCCACCAGTCGTAGCCCATCTCGCCTCAAATCCACACCGCCGTGGATCTGCGCTTCGATGTAGTCATCCATCACGCGCCCCACTGCGGTGTATGAGGGCGGCGTTTTTGAAAGGTTGGAATTGATTCTGGTCAACGCTTCAGACACGTTCGCGTGCACACCCAGGGCGCGGCCTCGATGGTGGAGGGCAAGCAAGAGCGCGGCGAGCCACTGGCCGCTGACGGTGGTGGTCCCCACGGCGCTGGGGCCAAGGTGGCTGTCTCCGTAGGTCAGCGTGGCGCGGTGCGAGACCTGGGGCTTTAAGCGCAGATGACAGGAGCCAAACCGGGCGGCGGCGCCGTCCGGGTGGCCCATCAGCGCCAAAGCGCCGTATCGGGGTCGCTGGGCTGGATGTGCTTGTGGGGTCTGATAGGCGCCGCCAAAAAGCTTCTCTTCCCACCGGTCTCGCGCGCCGCCCCGATAGGCCGTCAAGCTCCCGTTGGAGATGCCGGTTTCAAATTGGCTTTTGTAGACGCCCTCTTCAAAGAGCGCCTCGATGACGGTGCGGCCGCACGCAGCACGTCGGTCGGGGTGAAAGCAAAGGTCGATGCAGACGCCGTTCTGGGCAAGCCGGTGTTGAATGCAACGGAGCAGGGCGTCGTCGGCGCCGGTGGTTTCAGCGGCGGCCGGTCCGGGGCGTCGATGCTGGCTTGTTGGTTGATATGGTCCAGCGCCCGTTGTGCGGTGTTGGAGAGCGGGGGCTGCGGTATCATGGGGCGACGTCGTCTGGGCGAATGCCCTGGAGGAAGTTTTGGACCGTTTGTTCGATGAAGTGATCCCGATCGATGGGGGCCCAGCGGCCAAAGTGTGCGCTGAACCAGGCGTTGTAATGCAGTGTCCCCATGAAGTTGCGCGCCATGATGGCCGGGTCGGCGCTGCGGCGCAGTCTGCCGTGGTTCTGCTCGTACTCAAAGAAGTGGGTCAGCGACTTCAAGGCCTTCAAAGGCGGGGCGTCGCTGGCGCCATCAAAGAGCAACCCAGGATCAATGCCCGAGTGCATCAGCGTGTTCATGCGCGGGATGACCTGAGCAAAGAAGCCCAGCAGCCCCCTGGCCAGCGTGGCCACGGCGCGACCGATGTCCCCCTCTTTGTGAAGGGCCTTGAGGTGCTCCATGTGGAAGGGCTCTGCGTCGATGCCCATGGAGGCCATAAAGAGCCGGACCTTGTTGCCAAAGCGCCGAAAGAGCGTGCCCTCTGAGACCCCTGCGTGGCTGGCGATCTGAGCGCTGGTGGCTTTGTAGCCCTGTTCCAGAAAGACCTCGCGTGCGGCGGTTAGAATGGTCTCGTCGCTGATGGATTGTGGGCGTGCCATGGTGGACCCTCGTATGCACAACGTGCGTTTTGAGCGGGCGGCGCTGGCCAACGACCAGCAGCATGCTGGCTGTGTGTGGCCTGAAACGACTGTACGCGGTCATCAGGCCTTCGGATCGCGCCAAACCCCGATGCCTGAT
>CAKZKQ010000561.1 GCA_937123825.1 uncultured Pseudomonadota bacterium | reverse complement strand
CAGGACGAGTGAAGCCATAGCAGCGCTATTGCGAACGAGTTCTGTGGCCTATAGCGCCATCAGGGCCGCCCCAAACAGCCAGCGTGTTGGGGTTTTGCCTGATCTCTCCAATGAGATGCGTTGTGGAATGGGTGTGTTGTCGCAGATGAGTGCGGCGAGGCAGCGTGCGCTCCAGGGGCCCCAAAGAAGCCCCCTGGATCCCAGCGCGCCCAGGACATAGACGCGCGGTGAGTGTGGGATTTGGCCGACCACGGGCAGTCTGTCGCCCATAAAGAGCCAGCGCGCGCCCCTCCAGATTCTGGCCTTGGCCTTGTCATGATGCGGCCAGGAAGGGATCAAGCGCCTGGCGCGCGCCGTGAGGTCCTGTGCGGCCTGCGCGTCAGTGCGCTGGGACCACTGCTCGACAGGCCAGCGCGTGGCGCCGCAGGCCCAGACCCCAGGCTCAATGGACACGTAGCCGCCCGCCGCGCTGACCAACGCCGTGGGCCCTTGTTGGGGCTGGTCCTCAAGCACCAGAAGCTCTCCGCCAAAGGCGGCGCCTTGAAGGTTGGGAAACCAATCCCCGAGCGCCGCTCCGGGACAGAGCGCCACGCGGGCCGCCTGTGTCCGTCGCCCAGCCGTGGTGCTGATGGTCACGCCTTTGCCAGTCGCCTCAATCCCATCGACGCGTTCGGAGATAAAGTTTGTCCCTTGCGTCATCAACTCAGCCCGCACGGCATCCAGGAGCGCATCGACCGACACGGACCAGGCAGGCCCGTAGCGCAGCGCCCCCAGCGAGGGCACCAACCAGGGCAGCGCCTGCTGAGTTTGCTCTGGTCCCACGCGCTCCACCACCACGCCGACGGCCTCCAAACCCGCGCGTTCGCGCTCCCAGGACTCCAGAAGCTGGGCGCTGGAGCGATCGTCCTTCAGCAGCGGTCGCCACATCGGCTGGGGCCTGACACTCTGCGGCGCCAACGCTCGCCAGCGCTCCAAAACCTCTTTGGTGGTCCAAAAGGAGTCCAGGAGCTTGTCGCTGGGTTTAAAAGAGCGCCCGGCAAAGAGGTGCGCCATGGCCACAGGCACCGCCGATGCGCGGCGCACATCGCGTGGCTCATCAAAGACCGTCACCGACACACCGCGGGCGTTCAACTCCCACGCAAGCGCCATCCCAGCCAGACCACCGCCCACAATTGCCACGTCCATCATCACGTCTGCGGATCCCACTGCGGCGCCCAGGAGGGTTGGACCAGACGGCGGCCACAGGCCAGCGCCTTGATCCGGTCCATGTCCTGCTGGCTGAGTTCAAAATCAAAAATATCAAAATTGTGCTCGATGTGTTGGCGGCTGGTGGCCTTGGGTACGGCGCCCACACCGGGCTGCTGCACCAACCAGCGCAGCGCCACCTGCCCCGCGCTCTTACCGTGCGCCTGCCCGATGGACTCAAGAACCGGGTCACCCCAGACCGCCGCGCGCGCCAGCGGGCTGTAAGCCACCACCGCGCCGCCGCTGCGCCGCGCCGCCTGGCAAACCGCCTCCTGGGACAAAAACGGATGATACTCCACCTGATTGCAGACCACCGGCGCAAACTCGCGGGCCTGCTCCCACAGTGCCACAGGGAAGTTGCTCACCCCCACGGCACGCACCTTTCCGCAAGACACCGCCTGAACCATCGCCTCAAGGGTCTGTGCCAGGGCGACCTCGGCGTTGGGCCAATGGATAAGCAGCAAGTCGATGTACTCCAGGCCCATCTCCCGCAAGCTCGCCTCGACGCTCCACCCCACTGCGTCGGCCTCAAGCTCGGTCCGCCAGATCTTGGTGGTCACAAAAAGCGCCTGACGCTCAACACCAGCGTCTTTGATGCCCTGGCCCACCTCATGTTCGTTGTCGTAGAACCGCGCCGTGTCAATGTGGCGATACCCGGCCCCAATGGCGTCTGTCACAGCCTTGCGGCACGGTGCGCCGGTGAGTTTGTAGGTGCCAAAACCAAGGGCCGGGATGTTGAGCGAAGGGGTTTGAATGTAAATCATGCCTCGTGCCTGGTGGTAAAACCCAAAAATACTTCAAAAGGAGAGCGGTCAAGCCTCTTTGGCCTGTTTTGAGCATAGTCACCCCCACAACAAATGATCCAGCCCTGTTTTGAACCAACCCAGGCCCACAAAGGCCCCAAAGGTGAGCATCGATCCGTTGAGGTGTTGATGAATACCAAAGTGCAGACGAAAGACTTGGTTTGGGGCGAGCAATGATGAGGCCCAGGGGCCTCGGGTCGAGCGCAGCTGTAGCAGCGCTACCGCAAGCGAGTCACGTGGTTTCTGGGGCCATCAGGGCCGTCACAAATGAAGTCGGGCGTCTGTGGTGTGGTATAAGCTGTGCACAAAGCTGTGGGATTGGTTGACGCATTGCACACGATCTGCGACAGCAATGGACGCGGCGTCTTCGGACTGCGCTGACCAGAAAGGGATAGACTGGTCCAGGCTCGAACCCCAAAAAGGGGTGAGCACAGCATCGCAGCGGAGCGTTTTCAGACCCGCGCCAGGGGGGGCGGACACAAAAGTGTGCCATTGCCTCTGGACCCAAAGGGATGAACACCGATACTGACGGGTTCGACAACAGTTCCTATGTTCAAACATTGGTTTTCATGCGAGAGCCGGTGTAAGCTGTCTGCGAAGGTGGCGCGCCGTACATGGGAGTGCGCCCGAGACGAACTGGCATCATGACGCTGACGCCCTTTCTCAACATCACCACCGGGACCGTCCTCGACGATCGCTTCGAGGTCATTGAGATCCTGGGTACGGGGGGTTTTGCGACCGTCTATAAGGCGCGTCAGCTCAACATCGACCGGACCGTGGCCGTCAAGGTCCTGGGCATCAACCCCAACAAGATGCCCGAGGAGATGGAGCGCTTCTTCAAGCGCTTCTACCTGGAGGCCAAGCAGGCCGCCAGCATCAACCACCCTGACATCGTCACCATCTTTGACTTTGGCATCCACAGCCCAACGGTCGTTTTTGACACCACCGGTGGTGGGCTTGTTTTTGTCGATGCCGTCGATGGAAGCGCGCTCGGAACCGTTCATGATGTCGATACCCGAGGTCACAGTGTAACCATTGGCACGGGGGGGAGGTGTACGAGCGGTGATTTTGGTTCCATCGGGGAGAACAAAGGACATGTCCTTTTTGAAGTCCCACTTGGTTCCATCACTTTCGTGGACGTGCGGGTCGCCCCAGATACGAGTGGTTTTTCCTTCAGGCGAGGTGATTTTCCAAGCAGCGGACTTGCCT
>CAKZKQ010000560.1 GCA_937123825.1 uncultured Pseudomonadota bacterium | reverse complement strand
TTATTGCGGGTCCTGCGTCTTCGCAGACCCAGCCCGTTTGAAAGGCTGCCCATGTTCACCAGACGCCAGATGATCGCCACTCTCACCGCCCTGGCCGCGCCCGCCCTTGGCGGCGATCCGACGCTCGGCTGGCACACGCTGGAAACGGAACACTTTATTGTTCACTACCACGACCGGCAGGGCGACATGCCACAGCGCGTGGCCCTCTACTGCGAAGAGGCCCACATCCAGTTGATGCCCCTGCTCGACTGGCTGCCTGCCGAAAAGACCCACGTCATCATTGACGACCGCGTCGATACCGCCAACGGCTCGGCGGTCATCGTGCCGCGCAACACCATCCGCCTCTTCTTGACCGGCCCCCCCGGGCGCGGCTCCCTGGGCGACTACGACGATTGGCTGCGCGGTCTGATCATCCACGAGTACGTCCACATCCTGCACATCGACACCATCGACGGCCTGCCCGCCATCCTCAACGAGATCCTTGGCAAGCGCGCCTCTCCCAACCAACTCCTGCCCCGGTGGTTCACCGAAGGCATGGCCACCTACCACGAATCGGCCCGCACCGGCGGAGGGCGCGTGCGCTCCTCCCTCTTTCACATGTACCTGCGGACCGCCTACCTCGATGGGAACTTCTTTGATCTGGGGACGCTGACCGGGCTGCCCTACGACTGGCCACGCGGCGCGGCGCCCTACCTCTACGGCTCCCACTTCCTGGCCTACGTGGCCGAAACGCGCGGCGAAGAGTTCTTCCGCGCCTTCAACCACAAATACGGCGGCCGATACATCCCCTACAGCATGAACATCACCGCCCGCGAGGTCGTCGGAGAAGACTTTGAGCAGCTCTACGCCGAGTGGTTTGCCCACATCGCGGGCACCTACGAGGCCCAGTTGATGGCCATTCGCGCCGCCGGGGTGACCCCCGTCGAGCGCCTGACCGAAAACCACCAGTCCTCCCACACCCCACGTGCCCGGCCCGGCACGCGCCAGGTCTCTTTCTTTTCCGCCTCGGGCCGGGACAGCGCAGGCATCTACACCCACGACCTCGACAGCGAGCAGATCGAGCCGCTGGTCGTGCACGGTTCTGTGGGCGGCCCCCACTGGTGGGATCCCACCGGGCGTTACGTGATCTTCAACACCTCGGTGCTGCTGCGCAACACCTACGCCTACAACGATCTGGTCATGCACGACGTCCAGACCGGCGTCGAGGAGCGCCTCACCCGAGGTCTGCGCGCCCGTGACCCCGCCTTTGACCCCCAGGGGCGCCGGGTCGTCTTTGTCGAGAACGACGCCGGGCGCACCCACCTTGCCCTCTTCGACCTCCAAACCGGCCAGCGCCGCCGCCTGATCGAGACCACCACCGAGGGTCAGTTTGACACCCCCGTCTTTGACCCCTCTGGGCGCTTCATCGCGGTCTCCTACTGGCCCGACCGGCGCGGCCGCGACATCTACGTCTACGACACCCAGCACGAGCGCCTGGTTCGTCTGACCGCCGACCGCGCCATCGACCTTGAACCCACCTTTTCGCCCGACGGCAAGTACCTGGTCTTCTCCAGCGACCGCACCCGCGTCTACGACATCTACGCGATCGAGACCCAGACGCTGGCCGGACGCGTGGATGGCCTCGTCAAGCGCTACCCCGACAAGACGCTGGAGCCGCTCGACCTGCCCATCTGGCGCGTCAGCCGCGTCGAGCGCGGCCTCTTTACCCCCCAGATCGTCCAAGATGGCGATCGCCAGTGGCTCTACGTGTCCACCTTTGGAGTCTACGGCTTTGATCTGGGGCGCATGCCCTTTGACCCCGAGCGTTTCCTGGGCCCCGCCCCCCCCAGCCAGATCAAGCGCCCGTCGGTGGCGGCCCCCGTCGTCCCCGAGCCCGTCATTACCGAAGGCCCCGACACCTACCGGCCCGCGCTCTACCTCCTGCCGCGCTCGGTGGGCGTGCTGATGGCCTTCACCAACGGCGGGCGCGGCAGCTACGGCCTGGAGCTTTTGGGCTTTGATCCCGTCGGCTTCCACTCCTGGTTTTTGGCCGCCGAGTACTTTGAAGAGACCGAAAACGCCTTTGTGGCCGCCAATTACAGCTACTCGCGCTTGCCAGTCAGTTTGGGCGTCGGCTTTCAGTTCTCCACCTACGAACGTACGCGCTCGCTGGTCGCCGGGAGCACCTTTGTGCCCTTCACCGAGCAGGCCATCGACGCCCAACTCTCTCTGGGCATCCCGTTGCCCTCCATCCGCGCCACCCACAACCTCTCGTTGGGCTACAACCTGCGCTTCACCGACTTCTTTGACGACCCCCCAGTGGTGGCTCCCGAGCCCGTTGACCTCTCACCGCGCCAACCTGAGCAGGGCAACTTCTCCTCCGTCACGCTCTCTTATTTTGTGGGGGACAATGAACGCTACGGCCAGTCGATCACCACCGAGAACGGCTACTCCGTCAACCTCTCGCTGCGCTACCGCGACCGAATCACCGGCGCCGACGTCCGCTCAGTGCGCGCGACCTACTCCACGGCCTTCTATGTCCAGAACCCGTGGCTGAGCAACCACGTCACCCAGTTTCGCCTGCGGGGCGGCTTTGAGCGCACCAACTTCCGAGGGCCCAACCGCTTTGCGATCGGCGGCGCGCCCCCCCAGGAGTTGGTCTCGGCCATCATCAATGAAACCCCGCTGGGCGGCACCTTCCTGCGCGGCTTCAGGCCGGGCACCGCCGTCGGCCAGCAGTTCCACGTGGCCAGCGTCGAGTATCGCTTCCCCATCTGGATCATCCAGTCGGGCTTTGGCACCCTCCCGTTCAACATCGGGCGTCTGGGCGGCTCCGTTTACGCCGACTACGGCTCGGCCTTCTCTGGGCGACTGCCCGAAGCGCGGTTTTTTGCCGGCAACGGCGCCGAACTTCTCCTGGAGACCACCTTTGGTTACGCCCTGCCGCTCTTCTTCAGGATGGGCTACGCCCACGGCTACGGCTCCGAAGGCATCGACGACTTCTACCTTTATCTAGGCAGCTCGTACTGATGCCAAAGTCGGTCGGGCGTCTGTACTTTGGTATGATTTGCGGCCTGGCTTCAGCGCGGCGGCGCGGGCAGCGGCTGCTCCTTCTTAAAGCGCTCAAAGAGTTCCAGGAGCTGGGGTGAGGTGGGGTTGATGGCCATGGCGCGGTCAAGGTGGACCATGGCCATGACGGGGTGGCCCGCGTCGAGCATGGCGCGGCAGAGCAGGTAATGGGTCCAGACCATGTAGCGCTTGGTCTCGGCGTCCACCGGGTAGGCGCCCGCGTGCACATCCAGACGACGCTCCAGCGCCTCCCACAAGAGCCGCTGGCGCTTGACGAGCACCTCGGGGAGGGGGCCCTCGGGCTGTTCTTCAGGGGTGACGCGCAGAAAGACCCCGTCGGGCACCAGGTGCCTGGCCAGCACGGGGGAGATGTTGACGTCGTACTCGAAGTAGACCGGGCGCTGGGCGGACATGGCGAGCATGGCGCCGGTGTCCAACTCGGCCTCTTCGGGCCCAATCTGTTTGACCAGCGGCTTCATCTCGGGATAACGCGCGAGGATCTCGTCGGCGTAGCCGCGCGTGGGCAGGAAGTTGCGGTGGATGAAGGTCACGTCCAGGCGGCGCTGCTCGACGCTCTGGGCGTACCAGACGTTGAAGATGGTCTTGAAGTTGCTGGTCAACACCACCGACCCCTTGGGCAGCGAGTCCAAGGCGGCCGCGTTGGTCAACTCCACGGCGCGAAAGCCGTCAAGGCGAGCATCCGGGAGCGTGTAGAAGGCGTTGGCGCCCAGGATCAAGGTCAGGCAGACCAGCGCGCCGCCCGGCAGCTTCAGGGCGATGGCGGCCTGCTCTGGGGTTTGCTCGGCGATCTGGGCGCAGAGCCTGTCGAGCGCCAGCCAGCACACCCCCACCAACAAGCCGATCGTCCAGATGGCCAGCGCAAAGTAGCCGTGCAGATCGGGGTTGAAGGGGTCAAAGTTCATCAGCGACTTGGTCAATAGATTGAAGACCACCACGGCCCCCAGGAGCCACCCCAATCCTCGCCGTTTGGGGCTCGCCATCAGCCACCCCCACCCGGCCAGCGCCAAGACCAGCGCCAGAGGCGTCATCTGGCGCGCCAATACCCCAAAGAGGTCAAAGAGCAGCCTGGGGACATCGACCTCCTGGGCGCGGTCGAGGCTTTTTTGGAAGGCCTGAGCGGTCAAAACCCACCAAAAGCGCCCCGGCGTGTCGGGGTCGCCCCAGTTGACCATGGGCGCGGTGGCGGCCCGAAGCGGCAAGAGCACGTACGTCGCCAGCCCCACCACCCCCAACCCCACGCCCTTGAGGCCATGGAGTGAGAACAAGGCGCGGCGCCACACCCCACGGGCCAGCAGCAGCCCCAGGATCGGCACCCCCAGGAAGACCACCAGATAGTGGTGGTTGGCCAACCCCAAACCCAGCACAAAGGCCAGCGTGTAGAGCAGCCGCGGATCGGCGTCGCGTCCCTCTGAGGCGTCCAACTCCATGCGCGTGGCCAGCGCCACCACCCCAGCGGCGGTCAGCAGGTGGAGCGTGTAGACCTCTGCCCGCACCGCCTGAAACCACACCGCGTAGCTGGTGGCCGTCAGCATGGCCGTGATCGCGGCGCCGATGGAGGCCATGCCGGGGCGCATCCCGTGGTGCACCGAGATGGTGCGCAGCGTCCAGGCCAACACCCCGCAGGCCAGCGCCCCAAAAAGCCCCGAGGCCAGGTTCATGCGCAGCGCGATGCTCCCCAGCGGCACCAACCCCAGCGGCTGGGTCATGGCCGTGTAGAGCGGGTGCCCCGGGGGGTGAGGGACACCACCGATAAAAGAGGCGGCGACCAGCTCGCTGCTGTCGAGCCAATAGGGTCCCGGCGCGGCGGTCAGCGTGTAGAGCACCATGGGCAAGACCACCGAAGCGCTCAGCGCCCAGGGCCAAAGGCGGTCCTGGGGAGCGGCTGTGGGCGCTGTGGTCATGGGCTCTCCTCCTGGGGTGTCATGGGGACCGGGGTCTTGGGTTTGGTGGCAGGTCGCAGCGCCAGGGTCAACAACTTTGTGCCCGACGTGCGCAGATCATCAAAGACCGTGTAACACAGCGGCACCACCAAAAGGGTCAACACCGTGCTGGCCGCCAAGCCGCCAATGAGCGCTCGCCCCAGCGGCGCATACGGGATGCCCACCAATGAGCCCGAGCCCATCGCCATCGGGATCAATCCAAAAATGGTGGTCAGCGCCGTCATCAAAATGGGCCGCAGGCGCTTTCGCCCTGCCTCGACCAGCGCCTGGTGGCGCTCCAGCCCCTGTCTGCGCAGCACCCCCACAAGATCCACCAGCACCACGGCGTTGTTGACCACCACCCCGATCAAGATCACCAGCCCGACCCCCGCCATCACGTCAAAAGGCGTGTTGGTCAGGTAGAGCGTCCAATACACCCCCGCAAAGGCAAAGGGGATGGAGATCACGATCGAAAACGGCAGCACAAAGGACTCAAAGAGCACCCCCATGAGCAAGAAGACAAAGAGCACCGCCATCGTCAGCGCAAAGCGCTGCTCGTTCTGGTTGGCCTGGAGCCTTGCAAAGCGCTCGCCCTTGGAGAGCGAGTACCCTCTGGGGAACGGAAAGCCCGCCAGCGCGGCGTCCAAACGCTCGCCGAGCGCCTCCAGATCCTCTTCAGAGGTGGTGACGGTGATCTCGTAGAGGGTGTTGCGGTTCTCGCGGCTGATCCCCCCGTAGGCCGGGGCCAGTTTGGAGCGCGTCAGGGAGCCCACGGCGATCCCTGGCCCCCCTCGGGGGTCGGGCATGGCGTAGTTTTCCAGGTTGTCGAGCCCCTGGCGGTCTTCTTCGGGAGCCAGGACCACCATGGGGATTTCGCGGTCGTCGGCGTGGAAGTCGTTGAGCCGCCGCCCGCGCAGCGCGTAGTCGATCGAGCCGCCCACAACCAGCGGCGTCAGTCCGGTGCGCTGGGAGAGATCGCGCATCACCCGCATGTGGACCTCCTGGGTGGCCTCGTCGTCGGTCTGAAGCTCGACCCCGATCACCCCCTGGACGTGCTCCACGCGCCACGCGACCGCCTGGGCCAACTCTTTAAGGCGCGCGCTGTCTGGCCCCATCAGCCCCAACCGCACCGAACTGTCCGAACCCGCCCGCTCGGTCCAGTTGGTCGTCAGCGCCACCCCTGGTGCTTCGGGCATGGACGCTTTGGCTTTGTCGATCAGCTCTTGCTTGGTCAAGTCGGGGCGCTGGTCTGGCGGGACCAGAAAGACCCGCAGTCGCCCTCGGCTGCGGCCCGAGCCCATCCGCGTCAGCACGTCGTCGATGCCCAACTCTTTTTTGAGTTCAAAGAGCTTGGCCTCGGCCTTGCGCAGGTAGGCGTCGCGCTCTTCCCAGGTGACGGCGTTGTCAAAGTTGATGAAGAGCCGAAAGTCGTTGGGGTTGCCCGCGTTGGCGTCGGTCTCCTTGAGGTTGTTCAGCGGCCACATCATGCTGAAAAAGGCCAGCAGCGCCAGGATGAGCGCGTCGGCGCGCCTGCGCAGACACAAATCCAGCAGCTTCCCAAAGCGGACCTCCATCCACTCGATGAACTTCAAGCGCGGGGGCTCTTTGTCGGCCCCCGTGATGCGGGCCGTGGCCGCCAGCGGGATCGCCACCAGCGACACCCCCAGCGAGGCGACAAGCGCCACGCAGACCGGATAGCCGACCTTGCTGAGGTAGAACGAGAGGGTCTCGCTGCCGCTCATCAAGATCAGCGGCAAAAAGACCACAATGGACGTGCTGGTGGCCACCACGATCGCCAAGGCGACCTCGCCGGTGCCGTAGATCGCCGCCTTGACCGCCCCCAGGCCGCTGATGCGGGCGCGCTGGATGTTTTCGACGACCACGATGGAGTTGTCGACGACCATCCCGACCGAGAGCATCAAGCCCATCATCGTCAGAGCGTTGAGCGTCGAGCCGGTGAAGTACATCACCACCAAAGTGGCCAGCAGGCTCAGCGGGATCGCCAGCGTGATGACCAGCGTGATCCCCACGCGGCGCAAAAAGAAGAAGAGCACCACAATGGCAAAGAGGCCGCCCCAGAGGGCCGTCACCTGGAGGTTGACCAGCGCCTCCTTGATGTAGAACCCCTGGTTGAAGAAGTCGGTAAACTCAAAGCCCTCAAGCTGCGGATCTTTGGCGTGGACCAACTCCGAGACTGCGTCGCAGACCTCGACCGTGTTGGCCGCAGACTCCTTATAGATCTGCACAATGACGCCGTCGCGGCCGTTGACCCTATACACGTCGCCCTCGCCTTCGGCCTTGAAGCTGACCTCGGCCACATCTCCCAGGCGCAGACCCTGGCCTATGGGGAGCTTGCGGACCTGTTCGAGGTCTTCAAAGCGGGCCACGACGCGCAGCGGGAAGCGCCGCTTGCCGTCCTGAACCACGCCAGCGGCCACGGCAAAGTTGTCGGCCTGGAGGCGTTGGACCAACTCGTAGGTGCCGATCCCGGCGGCGTTGGCGCGCTTGTCATCGACCTCGACCAGGATTTCCTGGCTGGGCGAGCCCTCGACCTGGACCCTGGAGACGCCCGGGACGCGCTCCAAGCGTTTGACCAGGCGGTTTTGCAGCAAGATGGCCGCCTCTTGCTCATCCACGCCTTCGGGCAGTGAGGCGCCGATCCAATAGACCGGTTCGTTGTTTGGGTTGTATTTCCAGATGAAGTAGCGGGGCAGATCCAGAGGCAGATCTGGCATGACGCGTTCCAGGCGATCGCGCACCTGGGTGTAGGACACGTCCATGTCGGTGCCCTCTTTGAACTCCAGCAGGAAGCCGACGCGGCTGCTGTTGACCCAAGAGCGCATCCTGTGGACGTTGCGCACGGTGCCAAAGACCTCTTCGACGGGGATGGCCACGCCTTCTTCGTTGTCTTTGGGTGGGGCAGGGCGCGTGGGAATCTGGACAAAGAGGAAGGGCGGGGTGTAGCCCGAGGGCAGCAACTGCCGGGGAAGTTCGAGGTAGGCGATGATGCCGATGACGACCAGCGCCAGCAGCGCCATGATCACCGTCACGGGCTTGCGCACCGCCAGACGGGGCAGCCCGGTGCCCCGATCGGTCCAGGAAGATTGGGGATCCTGGCTCACGGCAAGACCTCCAGCCCGTGGCGTCCAAGCAGCGTCCCGGTCAGGTGCCACAACTGGAGCACGGCGGCGTTGAGATCCACGCGCGCCCGCAGGACCTTCTCCTGGGCGCGCTGCAAATCGTCTTGAAACTGAAGGACCTGCTGGTTGGTGGAGCGCCCAGCCCTGAAGCGCGCCTGTTCGGCGTCAAGGCCGCGCTGGGCAAGCTCTGCCGAGCGCTGGCCCAATTTCAAGCGCTTGTGGCCCAACTCAACCAGCCGGACGGCGTCGCGGACCTGGTCCCCGATGACGCGCTCAAGCGCGTCGATTTGTGCTTCGATGCGTTGGAGTTCGATTTCGTCGGCCTCTTTTTGAGCGCGGGCGCGATCGTTGTCCAGAGGCATGGTGAAGAGCACCCCGGCGCTAAAGAGCGAGGCCTCCAGAGTGGCGATCTGACCAAAGGCATCAAAGAAGCCCTCTT
>CAKZKQ010000559.1 GCA_937123825.1 uncultured Pseudomonadota bacterium | reverse complement strand
ACTGCGGTATCGCCGGTACTCGCCGCCGGCTGGTCATGGAGCAGTGGGCCAGTGAGTTGGGGCTGGCGGTAGCAGAGGGCACGTTGACGCTTGCCGAACTGCGCAGTGCGGATGAAGTGTTCTACTGCAACGCCCTGGTCGGCCTGCGCCCGGTAGCTGCCCTGAACGATATCAGTTGGACCTCACACGAGGTCTGCCAGAAGCTGTTTGCCCGTTACCGTGGAGAACTGTCGTGATCCGGCGTTTGTTGCTGGCAGTGCTCGTCCTCGCGGTGGCCGTGGGTCTGGCTGGCCGGGAAGTGCTGCGCCAGTGGCAGGCGCCCCTGCCGATCCCCGCCGAGGGTTTTGCCCTGACGGTCGCCCCCGGCGATAGCCTGCGCCGTATCAGCGAGCGCATGAATACCGCGGGCGTGTTGCCGCAACCCCTGCTGCTGCAGTTGTATGGCCGCTATACCGGCATGGACCAGCAGATCAAGCAGGGCGAGTACCTGTTGCCCAGTGGCGCCACCGCGCTGGCGGTGCTGCAGCTGCTGCAGCGAGGGGATGTGCTGCGGTTGATTGGTTATTTGGAGACGTTGCCGCGCCAGGTGGCGCCGATGCTCTCGATTGAGGGGCTTGAGGACGAGGCGTCCACGCAACTGGTTGGCGCGCTGCTGCCCGCAGACCAGGAACTGCGCCGACGCGTGACCGAGATTGCCCACGGCAACCCGCTGCACATGGTGCAAATCCTCCACCACCTCTACGAGCGAGACCGGATCAACACCACCACCGAGCCCTGGCAACTGCGCGACGACAAAGAGCCGCTGGAATTGCCCCAAAAACTCTCAGAGATGGTGCGTCTGCGCATCAGCAGCGCCGTCAGCAAAAGCTCGGCCCCTGAGGCCATGAAGGAGCTTCTGCATCGACTGGCTGTGCTGGGACGCCGCGTGCCCCAGGGGCTGCTGACCCAGGCCCTCAAGAGCGAAGCCCGACCATGGCCATCGCCGCTGCTGGGACGCCTGCTGGCCGAGTTGAAGGTTCAACGTCTGCTGAGCGATGAGCGCGACGGCTCCACCCAGCCCGACATCCAGTTTGACAACGGCATGATCCCCGAAGTCCTGATGCAGGAGATCGAGGGCACCCCGCAAGGCGCCGCGCTGCACCGCGCCGCCGCAGACGCCAAGCAAGCCTTTTACGACGACGGCACCGCCCACGCCCATGAAATCGCCGCCCACCTGACCCGCGCCGGAGAATCAGCCCGCGCCCTGCCCTACCTGCTCGAATCCGGCCAGCGGCGCCAACACCTGGGCGACCTCCAGGGTGCGCTCAACCAGTACCAGAGCGCCGAAACCATGCTCGGCGCCCCGAGCCACAACGCACCACCTCCCGAGCTGCTGACCCGGCTGTGGCTCTCCACTGGCTACGTCCACATGCGCCTTGGCAACTACGGCCCTGCAGAGCACTACCTCAACCTCAGCGCCGAGAGCGCCCAAAACACCCAGGACGCCGTCGCCAACAGACTGATGGCCGGTGTCTGGCTCCATATGGGTCAACTGCGGTTGCTGCAAAAACGCACCGAGGACGCCACCAAGCACCTCCAGGAAGCCCGACAGTGCGCCGTCGCCCATGATGATGTCGCCACCCAGATGGAGGCCACCATCTTGCTTGGCGAACTGGCCCTGGAAGAGGGCATCGGCATTGATGAGCCTTACCTGGCAGACTTTGAAGAGCGCCTGGAGACGCTGGCTGGCCAGGAGCCCCTGCTCAAAGCCCGCGGCCTCCAACACCTCGGCGTCGTCGCCCTGACACGCGGCGACAACCTCAACGCCGAGCGCTACCTCGCCAGGGCTCGCCTCATCGTCGACGAAATCGGCCCACCGGATGTCCGTGGCCCCATCAGCTCCGACCTTGGCTACGCGCTCCTGCTTCAGGGACGCACTGCCGAAGGCGAGGGGCTCCTGCGCGAAGCACACCAGATCTACCGCGAGTTGGGCGACCGGCTGGCGCTCTCCATCTGCCTTCACCGTCTGGGCATGGCCGCCTGGCATAGGCTGGCCCTGGATGAAGCCCTGGAGCAGCTCCATCAGGCCCTCGACATCCAACGCGAAATCCAGGTCCCCGGGCACACCGTTGAAACCCTCTCGCTGGTGGGGCGCGTCCAGGAAGCGCGCGGCTGCCACGATCAAGCCGCCATCGCCTACCGCGAAGCGCTCGAAACCATCCAAAGCCCCGTGCCCGAAGCCCGCGGCGACCTCCACCTGCGGCTCGGGGTCGCGCTGATGGGCAACCATCAGGTCGACGCCTCTCGCCGTGCCCTCGAAACCGCCAGCCAACTCTTTGAAAACGCCGCCAACACGCGCCGCCGCATCCAGTGCATCAACCTGCTGGCCATGGCCTCGTCCTGGCGCGGCGAAAAGACCCAGGCTGTGGCGCTGCTGGAGAAGTCCGAAGAACTGGCCCGACAAAGCGATGACGTCGCTGGGCAGATATTTGCGCTCACCGCGCTGGCGCTTCTGGCCTCACAAGGCGTGCAACCTGCCACCCAACGCGCCAACCGCATGCTCACACGCGCGCAGTTCCTCTACCACCAGCATCAGACTGGACCCGAGGCCCTCATCCACATCGTGGCCCTCATCCTCGAAGGCCACACCCACCTACCGCTGCATCAACTGCCCCCGCTGCAACAGGCCTGGCTCCAACACATGACGTCCCAGCCCGCTTAGGTCCTCGGGCAAAGCAAGATTCAATCATTCGTCAGGCCGCAATTGGCGCCACTGTGCTCCGACAGACTGCATCAGCGTCTCGGGCGTCGATTCCTGACGAAGGAGCCGGTGCATGGCTGGGTTGAGGGCATCAAAGAGGCGCGCCATGCCGGGGAAGATGGCTCGGTCATGGGACTGCTCCAGCGCCTGGCGAAACGCCATCAGGATGCGGTCCTGTCGGATTTCGGGCTGTGTGTAGGCGCTCTCCAAGGTCGGCAAAAGATGGTTCTGCAACGCCATCTGGCGCTGGGCATCGAGGCCAGAGAGGTGCTTGGCCAGCGCCAGCGCCAATTGGGCGTGTTGGGTGCGGGCGCTGAGGGTGTAGACGTGGCCCCCAGCGGGGCTGCCGCCCTGGCCTTTTGGGCCCCGAGGCACAGGGGCGATCCCCAGGTTTGAAGCCTGGGCAAAGGCAGGTCGCCCCAAAAGCTCCCTGGCCGCCCAGGGCCCATTGATGATCATCGAAACCTGCGCGCGCCCAAACCGATCAAGCTCATCGTTGTATTCATTGGCCAGATCGAGGCTGGGGGTGGTGGCGGTGGGGTCGAGCGCCAGTGCCCGGTAGAAGGTCGCGGCCTCAATGGAGTTGGGTGTGTCGATGAGGATTTGGCTGGCATCGACGCTGACCGTGCCGCCTCCGAACGCCCAAAGGGCGGGCAAGAAGTGGTAACCGTCGGCTTTGAGGGAGAGGCCGTGGCGCTCATCAGCCACGGTCAGCCCTCGGGCGGCGCTGGCCAGCTCGGGCCAGGTCTTTGGGGGGGAGAGCTTGGCCTGACGCAGGTGTTGGGCGTTGTAGTAGAGGACCAGACAGTCCACGCCTTGGGGAAAGGCCCAGGTGCGCCCATCCCAATGAACAAAGCGGCGGATCTGGGGAAGGTGGGTTTGAAGCTCGACGTGCTGCGAGACATCGACCAGGAGACCGTCGCGGGCCAACTCGGGCAACCAGGCCACCTCGGCGCGGGCCACATCGGGGCCATCTCCCTGGGCCAGCGCCGCGCGCAGGCGGTTGCGGGCAGAGCCAAAGGGCAAGACCGTGACCTCGACCCGGACGCCGGGGTGGTCGGCCTCAAAGGTTTTGATCAACTCGGCCACCGTGGCCGCTTCGCTGGCGTTGAAGGTGTGCCACAGGCGCACCACTTTGGTCTCGCTGTGGGCCTGTGTTGGTACAGAAGACTTGCAGCCAGCCCATAAAGCAGGCAGAACCACCCAGACAATGATCAGGGCCATCGCCCTGCCCCACGCTCCCAAACGACGCTGACCCAACATGCTCCGGCGAGTTTGTGTGGGACCGTTTCGATGGGATGTGAAAGCGAGGTACACCATGGAGCCCTCCTCCAAAACAGATGACGCCAGCAGCAAGCCCCAACACCTGGGTGGGTTCAAGGGATTCTTTCAGGAGTTGAAGAACGATCTGAAGGCCAACGCGCCCGAATGGACCCGGCGCGATGTGGCCACGATCATCTTTATCACGGTTTTGCTGGCCCTCTTTTATTACTACGGACGACCCCACTTCTTCCGCCGCACGCTGTGGAACGATACGGCCGCGATGATGGGCATGACCTCGGCCGACTCCTACTACCGGCTGCTGCCCTACGGTTATTGGGCCATCGCCAGCGTCACGCTGCGCATGCTGCTGCCGTGCGCGGTCATCGTCATGGTCTTCCATGAACGCATTCAGGATTATGGCTATCGGCTCATCGGCGAGGTCAAACACGCCAAAATATACCTGATGCTCTACTTCTTTATGTTGCCTTTGGTCGTGGGGGTGAGCTTCACCACCTCGTTCCAGCGCAAATACCCCTTTTATAAGGGATCCATGCTGGGGCTGGACCACTTCATCATGTATCAGGTCTGCTACGGGATACAATTTGTGGCGCTGGAGGCCTTCTTCAGGGGCTTTATGATCTTTGCGCTCTACAAGCGCTTTGGGTACTACGCCGTGCCGATCATGACGGTGCCGTACTGCATGATCCACTTTGGGAAGCCGGTGCTGGAGACCTTCGGGGCCATTTTTGCGGGTCTGGCGCTGGGTTATCTGGCGCTCAAAAGCAAGAGCTGGCTGCACGGCGCCATTTTGCACTGGTCGGTGGGCATCACCATGGATCTGCTGGCCATCTTCCACCGCGGCGGCTTCAAGAGTTGACCTCCCCTGCCCTCGCCTTACTCAATGCAAAACACATCGCCGTCGCGCGAGCCCAGATAGGCTCTGGGGATGCCTCGCACAGGCGCGGGGATGATCACCGGGGAGCGAAAGGACTGGGGGTTGGAAAAGACCTCGGGTTCAATGGTCCAGTTGGTCTCTCCCTGGTGGTCGATGGAGATGATGCGGCCTCCGAGCGTCCCAGCCAGCACGTCGCCGTCGCTGGAGACGGCCAATGAGGCGTTGATGCCGTCGTTTCCAGGCAACCTGTGAAACCAACTCTCCTGGCCATCAAGCGTGGTGGCGTAGATGCCCGTCATCACCGGCGTCAAGATCCGCCCGTCGGGCAGCAGCGCCAAAAACCCAGAGACATTTTTATTGATGGAGTGGACCCACAGGATCCGCCCGGTGGGGCTGAGGGCCACAAGCGAGCCATCGGCGCTGGCGGTGTAGAGGGTCCCAAAGGAGCCCAGCGTGGGGCTGGTCCATGACGCTGCGCGGCTCAGCTCTGTGCTCCACACCTTTCGGCCCAGCCCCGAGATCGCCAACACCTGCCCATCCCAGTTGACCACGCGAACCAGCCCATCAGGGCCCATGACCGGGCTGGAGTTGTTGCGCCTGTTGTTTGCGTTGTAGACAAAACGAATTCGCCCCGAACTCATCTCAAGGCCCAGCGTACGGTCCTCGACGCTGATGACCATCAAATCGCTGCGCTCATCGAGCAGTGGACTGGAGAGGATCTCCCGATTGGTGTCCCGGCTCCAGATGAGTTGACCGTCGCTGCGCAGCGCGATCAGGCGACCATCGCGGGTGGCGGTGTAGACATTGCCCTGCGCGTCGATGGCGGGCGATGAGTGGCTGGGGCCACCAAGTTCGATGTGGACTCTGGGGGCGCCGTCGGGGGTCAGGACATGGAGCTGGCCTGCCCGGGTGGTCCAATAGGAGTTGCCATCGACATCGACGGCAGCAGAAGCCAGGACATCGCCCGAGAT
>CAKZKQ010000558.1 GCA_937123825.1 uncultured Pseudomonadota bacterium | reverse complement strand
CGCCCTCTTCAGAGGCAGCACCCACGGTCTCCTCGGCGCCCGCAGCAGCGGCGTCGCCCAAAACCGACTGGGTCGTGCTCGACAGGTACGCCAGCGACATGCTCGTGATCATGAAGATCGCCGCAGAGGCCACCGTCATCTTGCCCAGCAGCGTCGGCGCACTGCCGGCGCCCAGCACCGAACCGCCTCCGCCGCCGCCACCAAACGCCACACCCATGCCGCCGCCTTTACCGGCCTGCAAGAGCACAACGAGGATCAAAAACACACTGACGATCACATGAACAACAACAAGGAATGGAAACAGCATTGGAAGTTCCAGCAGCAGCCAGCGACCCCCACCATCAAATGCACACTTTACACACTCAAAGTGACTTCAATGGGGGTCGGTGTTGGATGAGGCATGATCAATTGTGGGCCTTGTTCAAGGCATCTTGTCGGCTTGGTATCTTGTCCAGATACAATCATCTGCACACACCCATGGCTCGACAAGCCCGAAGTCAATACAACAAAACATTTGCCCTTGCAAGCTATTCCAACCCACCGACCCCCTCACACTCGCCGGGGACGGGGCCAAAAGCCCGCGCCGCGCCCGATTGTTGCCCCTGCAGGAGACGATCCCAACCGCACAACACCAGCCACAGCGCCGCTTTCACCGCTTACAAAAGACACCGCCGAGCAGCGCCAAAGCGCACTCAGGCGTTGCTCAGCGCAGCGTTGACGATCGCCTCAAACGCGTCGCCCTTGAGGCTCGCACCGCCCACCAGCGCACCATCGATGTCCGGCTGGCTCAGCAGCGACTCGGCGTTGTGCGGCTTGACCGAACCCCCGTACTGGATCCGGATCGCGTCGGCCGTCGGCGCGTCGTAAAGCTCCGTGAGCAAATCCCTCAGCGCGCGATGCACCTCCTGGGCCTGCTCCGGCGTCGCCGTCCGACCCGTGCCGATCGCCCACACAGGCTCGTAGGCCAAAACGATCGTGCTGGCCTGCTGCGCGCTCAAACCGTCAAACGCACCGCGCACCTGGGTCGAGACCTTCTCCAAGGTCTGACCCGCCTCGCGCTCTTCCAGCGTCTCGCCCACACACACGATCGCCACCAGACCCACCGACAAGGCCGCCTTGACCTTGCGGTTGACCAGCTCGTCCGTCTCCGCAAAGTAGTGGCGACGCTCGCTGTGACCCACGATCACCAAATCCACGCCCAGGCTCTTGAGCATCCGGGGCGACACCTCGCCCGTGAATGCCCCAGAGTCGGCGTAGTGCACGTTCTGAGCCGCCAAAAGGATCAGATCGTCGGCCAGGATCTCACCGGCCACGGCCAGAAAAGTCGCTGGCGGCGCCACCCCCACGTCCACCTGGGCGCTCTTGGACGCCAGGCGATCGTGAATGTCCGACAACAACGCACGGGTCTCGTGCAGATCGTTGTTCATCTTCCAGTTTCCGACGATGATCGGCTTGCGCGTCATCACAACACCTCCCTTCCTTCTTTAAACGAAGCGCCCTTCTTCAGCCCCGAAGCGCAGCGATCGCCGGCAGCTCCTGACCCTCAACAAACTCCAGCGACGCACCGCCGCCCGTCGACACGTGGTCGATCTCGTCGCGCAGGCCCGCCACGCGGATCGCCGCCGCCGAGTCACCGCCGCCCACGATCGAGACCGCCTTGGACTGCGCCAGCGCCTTGGCCACCGACATCGTCCCCACGGCCATCGGCGCCTTCTCAAAGACACCCATCGGGCCGTTCCAGAAGACCGTCCCGGCGTTGGCAATCCGCTTGGAAAACGCTGCCACGGTCTCCGGACCAATGTCAAAACCGGCCACGTCGGACCCGATGAACTTCGTGTAGGTGATCTCGGCGCTGTCAAAGCTCTCGGCCACGCCGTGATCGCTGGGCAACAACAACGCCGCGCGAGAGGTGCTGACCAACTCCAGAATCTTGCGGGCCTCTTCCAGCCGCTCGTCCTCCACCAGACTCTTGCCCACGGTCTTGCCCTGGGCCTTCATCAAGGTGTACGCCATGGCGCCGCCCACCAGGATCGCGTCGGCCTTCTTAAGCAGCGCCCGGATCACACCGATCTTGTCCGAGACCTTGGCGCCGCCAAGCACCGCCACAAAGGGGCGCTTGGGCTCTTCGAGCGCCGAACCCAGAAACTCCAACTCGCGCTGGATCAAAAAGCCCGCCGCCCGGCGCGCATGCGCAAACCGCCCCGCCACACCCACCACCGAGGCGTGCGCCCGGTGCGAGGTCCCAAAGGCGTCATTGACGTACGTGTCGGCCAAAGCCGCCAACTGCGCCGCAAACTCCGGGTCGTTCTTCTTCTCTTCTTTGTGGAAGCGCAGGTTCTCCAACAACATCACCTGACCCGGCTCCAACTCCGAAGCCAGCTTGCGCACCCCGTCCCCAACACAGTCGTCGGGCAGGATCACGTCGCGCCGCAGCAGCTCGCTCAAGCGCGCCGCCGCAGGCTCCAGGCTCAGCGCCGGGTTGGCCTTGCCCTTGGGACGACCCAGGTGGCTGGCCAAAATCAACGACGCGCCGCGCTCCAGGGCGTGCTTGATCGTCGGCAACGCCGCCACGATCCGCGCATCGTCGGTGATTTTGCTGCCGTCGAGCGGCACATTGAAGTCCACGCGCATGAAGACGCGCTGACCGTCAAAGGCCTTGTCGGCCAGATCCGAAATGATGTTGATGCTCATCGAACCCTCTCTCGCAGACGCCCCACAAGGCCGCCGCAATCAACCGTGGAAGCCCACTCCAAAGCCCCCACACGCGCCCCATACAATCACGGCCACCGCCCGCGCCGGTCAGACAATCCACCAGACACAAAAACCAGACTTTCAGCCTGCCTCTGTGCCCGGGATCACCATTCCCAACGCCCGCAATGGCCGCGCGCTTGGACCCATCGTTCTTTGTTCAAAACCTGCCAGCGCGCCGCCTTTCAAACGCGCGCTGACCCACCCAACCGGCCCCTCAGAGCTGGCTGGTCAGGTACATGGCCAGGTCGACAAGGCGAGTGGCGTAACCAAACTCGTTGTCGTACCAGCTCAGGACCTTGATCATGTCGCCGTCGATGACGCGGGTCAGGTCGGCGTCAAAGGTCGAGGAGGCCGGGTTGCCGATGTAGTCCACCGACACGAGCTCTTCCTCGGTGTAGGCCAAGAAGCCCTTCATGGGGCCTTCAGCGGCCGCTTTGACCGCCGCGTTGACCTCTTCCACGCTCGCCGGACGCTCCAGGCGCACGGTCAAGTCCACCAGGCTGACGTTGGGCGTCGGCACGCGCACCGCCATGCCGTCGAGCTTGCCTTTAAGCTCGGGCAGCACCAGCGAGACGGCCTTGGCGGCGCCAGTCGTGGTGGGGATCATGCTGACGGCCGCGGCGCGGCAGCGGCGACGATCCTTGAACGGCAGGTCCAAAATGGCCTGGCTGGTGGTGTAGGAGTGGATGGTGGTCATCAGGCCGTGCTTGATGCCAAAGGTGTCGTTGAGGACCTTGGCCACCGGCGCCAGGCAGTTGGTGGTGCAGGAGGCGTTGGAGATGACCCGGTGGTTGTCCAGGTCAAGCTCAGTGTGGTTGACACCCATGACGACGGTCTTGTCGACCTCGTCCTTGGCAGGCGCCGACAGGAGCACGTACTTGGCCCCGGCGTCCAGGTGCATGGCGGCCTTGGCGCGGGTGCGGAAGACGCCCGTGCACTCCAGCACGATGTCCACGCCCAATTCCTTCCAGGGCAGCTTGGACGGGTCGCGCTCGGCGGTGATCTTGATGGCGTCGCCGTTGATGACCAGCGAGCCGTCGCCGACCTCGACCGTGCCGTCAAACTTGCCGTGCACCGAGTCGTAACGCAGCAAGTGCGCCAGCGTCTCGGCGTCCGTCAGGTCGTTGATGCCCACAAAGTCCACACCAGGGCGGCCAATCGCCGAGCGCAGCGCCGCGCGACCAATCCGACCAAAACCGTTGATGGCGATTTTCACCATGAATCTATCCTCCCAGATGCACCACAATGGGCAGCAAAGCCATCGCCGCCCGGGTTGTTTTGTTCCCGAACTTCACAACACTTGCGGACCAATAAGCCCACCTGTGTCCACCTGTCAACACCGTTGCCAGAACCAACGGCGTGTTGTGAAAAACCACGTCGCGCACCAGCGCCACGCACCAGCCCCAGCACCAACACCAGGGCTCGCACGCCATTGAGTGACCCAATGGCGCCATCGGACCGGCATCGACGCCTGGCCCTCCTATCCCTGATGCCAGGAACGGGCCAAATCGACCATCATGTGACCAAAAGCATCGACCGCGAACGGCAAACAGGCCTCATCGACGTTGAAATGGGGCGAATGGATGGGGTGCACGATGCCTTTGCCCTCGTTGCCCACGCCCAACATGAAGTACGCCGCCGGTTTGCGGCGCGAAAACGACGCAAAATCCTCGGCCCCCATCTGCGGCGGCGCCACGTCGATCGCCTCGGCCCCCACATGACGGGTCAAAGACGCCACCGCCTTGTCCACCAACGCCGGCGCGTTGGCCACCACCATCGCGCCCTGCGAAAAGGACACCTTGGCCTCGGCCCCGTGCGCCTGACAGATCCCGTGAAAGAGCCGGTCCAACGCATCGAGCGCCTTGCGACGCACACCCTCATCAAGCGTGCGCAGCAAACCCACCATGTGAACCTCTTCAGGGATGACGTTGAACGCCTCGCCGGCCTGAATCTTGCCCACCGAGACCACGCACGACTCCCGGCTGTCCACCACGCGGCCCGGCACGCCCTGGAGCGCCACGATGATCTGACCGGCCACATAAATCGGATCGACACCGTCTTGCGGATAGGCTCCGTGGGTCTGACGGCCCTTGACCGTCAATCGCCAGGCGTCGCTGCCGGCCCAAACCGGCCCTCGGCTGTACCCAATGGTCCCCACCGGCTGCGAAGGCATGCAGTGGAGCGCAAAGATCGCGTCCACGTCCGGCCCGTCCAGCACACCGCCGCGCGCCATCGCCTCGGCGCCGACAATTTCACCGGCAGGCGCGCCCTCTTCGGCGGGCTGAAAGATGAACTTGACCCGGCCAGGGAGCTGGTCGCGGTTTTGAATCAGCTTGGCCGCCAACCCCAACCCCACGGTCGTGTGCACGTCGTGGCCGCAGGCGTGCATCACGCCGGGCTGGCACGAGGTGTACTCCACCCCGGTGTCCTCCACGATCGGCAGCGCGTCGATGTCCGCCCTCCAGGCCAGCGTCGGCCCATCGCCGCCCTGCCCTTCGAGCACCGCCACCACGCCCGTCGGCGCGCCGTGCGAGCCCACCTGCGGCTCCAGGCCCAGGTCGCGCAGCCGATCGGCGATGAACGCCGCCGTCTTGTGCTCCTGCGTGGACAGCTCCGGGTTGCGGTGCAGGTGCCGACGCACCTCGATCAACTCATCCTTGGACCAACCCATGGGTCACCTCTGTGCTCGTCGTGCTTAAAAAAATCGCAGGTCCAGGAGGCGCGCCTCCTGGTCAGGGGGTCTGGGGGATGACATCCCCCATCCCGAGCCCATTCAAAAGGCCTGCGCAGGTGGGGGCTGCTTGCCCCCAAACCCCCCGGCAAGACCCGCGGGTCCTGCACCTGCTGTGTTCACCCAATACCCAGCGCTCTGGCCAACCGCGCCACGCCTTCTTCAACGTTGTCGATGGTCGTCGCCAGACGCACCCAGCCTTGACCCGCAGGACCAAACCCCTGCCCGGGGATCGCAATCAAGCGCTGCTCATCCAGCATCCTCATGCACAGCCCCAAATCGTCCTCGCCGTTCTTCAACCAGGGCCGCACGTCCACAAAGACGTAGAACGCCCCTTGAACCGGCGCGTGCGAGAGCCCGTGAGCCGCCAACGCACCCAACACGCGCCGGCGTCGGTCTGCGAAGATCGCCACATTGGCCTCCACCGCGTCCACCACGGGACCATGCCCGGCGGCGAGCCCTTCGGCCGCCGCCTGAGCGACCGCCTGGGACACCGTCGAGGCGCAGGTACACACAGCTTGATGCACCCGCGTCAAAGTCGGCGCGCTGGCCGCCGGGGCCAACATCCAACCCAGGCGCCAGCCCATCATGTTGGCCGTCTTGGACAGGCCGCTGAGCACCACGCCAAAGTCTGAAAACGCTGACACGCTCACAAAAGGCCCATCAAAGGTGTACCGGCCGTAGATCTCGTCGCTGACGTAAGGCACCTGACGCTCGGCCAGGAACCCCGCGATCTTCTCCAACTCCTCGGCGCTGGCCACCGTACCAGTGGGGTTGCCGGGGCTGTTGATGACCACCGCCTTGACCTTTGGGCCCCAGGCTGCCTCTAACGCCTCCAAAGTGGGCGCAAATCCCTGCTCCGCACCGCAAGCATAGGTGCGGACCCCTGCCCCCACACACGCGGCGATCATGGCGTAGGCCGGAAAGCCCGGGTCGGGCACCAAAATCTCGTCCCCGGGGCCACAAAACGCCGAGAGCGCCACAAAAAGGCCCTCTTCGACCCCCGTGGTGACGATCACCCCCTCGGGCTCAATCCAATCGCCGACCTGGGCGCCTTGCCGACGCCAGGTGGCCATCATTTTGGCCACAGCCTGACGCAGCGGCCACCAACCAGGGTTGGGGCTGTAGGGCGCACGGCCGGTGTCGACCTCGGCGCGGGCAGCCTGAACCAAGACCTCAGGCACGGGCAAATCGGGCATGCCCAGGCCCATGTTGAGGCAGCCGGGCGGCGCGGCACCAAAAACCTGCCTGATGAGGCTCGGTCGCAGCGCTTTCAGGCGCGGGGCAAAAGGCAAATGGGTCACCGCAGGGCATCCTCCAGCGCGGTCCGGGCCCCAGTGGACTCGTCCCGATACTTGACGATCAGCGCCGTGGCGATCTGCAGGCCGTTGGCCTTGGCAAAGTCACCGCGCGCAGGACGGCTGCCGGGCACGACCACGGCGCCTTCGGGGATCTCCAGCGGGCCGTCGGCGCTGGCGCGCAGCACGCGCTCGTTGACCAGATCGTAGACGGGCGTGGAGGCGTTGAGGATGACCCCGGTGCCGATCACCGCGCGGCGGCGCACCACGGTCCCCTCGTAAATGCCGCAGTTGCCGCCGACCATGACGTCGTCTTCGATGACCACCGGCGCCATGCCGATGGGCTCAAGCACACCGCCGATCTGGACCGCCGCAGAGAGGTGCACGCGTTTGCCGATCTGGGCGCAAGAGCCCACCAGCGCGTGCGAGTCCACCATGGTGTTGTCGTCCACATAGGCGCCGACGTTGATGTACATCGGGGGCATGCAGGTGACGTTCTGGCCCAGGTAGGCGCCAGCGCGCACCGAGCTGCCGCCGGGCACGATCCGCACGTTGCGCTCCAGCAGCGGCGGCACCTGGGGCGGAAAGGTGTCTTTGTCGGCAAAGGGCAGCGGGCTGGTGGAGTAGAGGCGGTTGCTGCCAAGGCGAAACCCGATCAGGATCCCCTTCTTGACCACAGGATCCACCACCCACTGGCCATCCTCAGCCCGCGAGGCGGCGCGCATCTGGCCCGCTTCAACATGCTCCAGGAACCGGGCGAAGGTCTCCCGCGCCTCGGCTTGTTCCAACAACTCGGCTTTGGGCAGCTCAAAGAGCCGCTCGATCGTCGCGCGCAATGCGTCCATGCTTTGTTCTCCTTTCCCAAAGGGCACCATCAGTCTTACCCGTTCGCGTATAGTGGACCCACGCACCAAAAGACAACTGGCAGGCCCTCTTTGCCCAGGCTCTTAGACCAGGAGGGCCTGGACTGTCTTGGGTGGTTCATCCATAAAATGGCCGACCTGCATACGAGCGGATCTGTAGAACACGCAAAGGGGGTGTCCGATGGGCGAGGAATTCAACCGAAGGAAGTTTGTCAAAGCGGCCGCTGCGGCGGCGGGTTCGGCGTTGCTGGCGGGCTGCGGCAGTGGTGGCAGCGGCGGCGGTGGCGGAGCGCCGGGGGTGATCACCGGCAAGAAGTATGAATGGAACATGGTCACGACCTGGCCGCCGCACTTTCCGGTCATCGGCGAGGCGGCCGACAAGCTGGCGCAGTGGGTGGACCAGATGTCGGGGGGGCGGTTGAAGATCAAGGTTTACGGCGGCGGGGAGCTTGTGCCGCCGCTGGAGGCCTTTGACAACGTGCGCCAGGGCACGGTGGAGATGGGCCACGGCGCGGCCTATTACTGGGCGGGCAAGGTCCCGGCGGCGCAGTTCTTTGCGGCGGTGCCTTTTGGCATGAACGCCCAGGGGATGAACGCCTGGCTTTACGGCGGCGGCGGCCTGGAACTCTGGCAGGAGGTCTACGGGCAGTTTGGGCTGGTCCCGATGCCTGCGGGCAACTCCGGGGTGCAGATGGGGGGTTGGTTCAACAAGGAGATCAACTCCGCCCAGGACCTCAAGGGCCTCAAAATGCGCATCCCGGGTCTTGGCGGCAAAGTCATCGCCAAGGCCGGAGGCGCGGCGATCCTCTCACCCGGCTCCGAGATCTACACCAACCTGGAGCGCGGCGTCATCGACGCCACCGAGTGGATCGGCCCCCACCACGACCTGCTGATGGGCTTTCACAAGATCGCCAAATACTACTACACCCCCGGCTGGCACGAGCCCGGCACGGTCATCGAGATGTTCATCAACAAGGCCAAGTGGGAGAGCCTGGAGCCGGACCTCCAGGAGATCGTCCGCGCCGCCGCCTACCGCTCCAACCTCTGGATGTTGAGCCAGTTTGAGGCGCTCAACAACGACGCGCTCCAGAAGCTCATCGGTGAGCACAAGGTGCAACTGCGACGCTTCCCGGACGACGTGCTGGCGACCTTGCGCAAGTACACCGATGAGGTGCTCCAGGAGTTGATCGAGAAGGACGCCACCAGCAAAAAGGTCTACGAGCACTTTGACGCCTTCCGCAAGAAGGTCGGCGCCTGGGCCAACCACTCCGAGGCCGCCTATCACAGCCTCGTGGCCCCCTCCAAGTAGCGCCTGGGGCGCGTTTGCGCTCGTTTTAAGGGGTGGAGGCAAGCACTTTGGGCAGCCAGGAGACCGTCTCGGGGGCCAGCGCCACCAGCAGGAGCGTCAGCAACTGGATGGCGATGTAGGGCATGATCCCCCGGTAGAGTTCTGCCGTGGAGACGTCCTTGGCCACCCCGCGTAGGTAAAAGAGCGAAAAGCCAAAGGGCGGGGTCAGGAACGAGGTCTGGAGGTTGAGCGCCAGCAGGATCCCAAACCAGAGCAGGTCCACGCCCATCGCCTGGAGGATCGGCGCCACCACCAGGACGATGATGAAGATGATCTCGATGAAATCGATGAAGAACCCGGCGATGAAGACCACCAGCATGACCAGGAGCAAAAAGCCGGTGGGGCTCAGCCCGGCGTCCTGAACCAACGACGCGATCGTCTCATTGCCGCCCATCTTGATGAAGACCAGCCCAAAGGCCCGCGCCCCCACCAGAATGATGAAGACCATCGAGGTGATCTTGGTCGTGCTGGCCATGACCTCGCTGAGGATCTTGCGGTTGAAGCGCCCTTTGGCGATCGTCAACACGGTGGCGCCAAATGCCCCCACGGCTGCGGCCTCGGTGGGCGAGGCGATCCCGGCAAAGATGGAGCCCAGGACGGCGATGATGAGCAGCAACGGGGGGATAAAGGCCCGCAGCACCTTGCGCACGCGGTCTTGTTTAAAGGCTTCAAGCTCTTCGGCGGGCATGGCGGGGGCGGCCTTGGGCTTGACCACCGCCACGACCACAATCCAGGCGATGTAGAGCCCCACCAGGAGCACGCCGGGGATGAGCGCCCCCAAAAACATCGAGCCCACATCGACGTTGAGGATGCTGCCAAGCAGAACCAGGACGATGCTGGGCGGGATGATCTGCCCCAGTGTGCCGGAGGCGGCGATGGTGCCGCTGGCAAGCTCGGGGCTGTAGCCGCGCTTGAGCATGGTGGGCAGGCTCAGCAACCCCATCGTAACCACCGTCGCCCCCACGATCCCGGTCGAGGCGGCCAAAAGCGCCCCCACGGCCACCACAGACATGGCCAGACCGCCGCGCAGGCGCCCAAAGAGCAGCGCCATCGTCTCCAACAGCTCCTCGGCGATCCCCGAGCGCTCCAACATCACGCCCATGTAGATGAAGAGCGGCACGGCAATGAGCACCGTCCCGTTCATCACCCCCCAGATCCGCGACGGCAACAGCTTGAAGATCAGCGCCCCTGAGTCCAGAAAGCCAAAAATCAGCGACACACCCCCCAGCGTAAACGCCACCGGGAAGCCAACGAGCAGACACACCAACAACACCACAAAGAGGACCATGGCCATGATGCTTACGCCGCCTCCCCTTGCTCCAGCGCCTGGGCGGCGCCGGTGTTGTCCTGCGTGGTGTCCTCCTTGTCATCGTCGGGCGCGTGCCCGGTGATGACAAGGACGCTGCGCAGCGCCTCGGCAATCCCTTGAAGAAAGAGCAACACAAAAGACACCGGGATGCAGGCCTTCAAAACAGAGCGCGCGGGCAAGCCGCCAGGGTTCTCCGAGCCCTCGCTGACGCTAAAACTGCTCTCTACAAAGCCCCATGAGGCCCACACCACCACCGCACAAAACGGCAAGAGGCACAGCACCATCCCCAAGAGGTTGATCCAGGCCTTCACCTTGGGACTCTGGCGCGCATAGATGACGTCCACGCGGACATGTTTGTCGTGTTTGAGGGTGTAGGCAGCGCCCAGCAGGAAGATCACGGCAAAGAGGTGCCACTCCAATTCCTGAACAGCGACCATGCTGGCGTTGAGCACGTAGCGCGTAAAGACATCAAAGACCACCACCAGCACAAGGACCGTCGTCAACCACGACACCCCCTGGCCCACCTTTTCGTTGAGGGCGTCGATGGCCCCCACACACTTGCGCACAAACTCCACGCCCCACCCCCTTTGGTCCGGACAAGATCAAATTCATCGGGGGATTTTACACAGATTCAGCCACCGGTGCGCAGGCAAAATGGACGCCGCGCCGCCGCCTCAACGCGGAATGGCCTTTTTGTGGGCTTCGTAGGTCTTGGAGAAGGTGTGTCGCCTCCCCCCACGACGGGCCACAAAGTAAAGGTAATCCACCTTATCTTTGTCCGTCGTCGGCTTAAGCACAGACATCATGGAGGCTCGCCCTGGATTGGCGATCGGCCCCGGAGGCAAACCCTTGATGACGTAGGTCGAATAGCGGCTCTTGGCGTCGCGGCAAAGCTTGGGGCTGGGCTTTTTGGTGTAGATCTTGGGGCCGTACACGCAGGTCGGGTCGGTCTGGAGCTTCATGTCCTTTTTGAGCCGATTGTAGAACACGCGCGCAATGATCGGGCGCTCGTCGGCCACCACCGCCTCTTTTTCCACAATCGAGGCCAACGTGATCAACTCCGGATCAGCCAGCCCGTGGGCCTTGCGCAGCGCCGCCACCTTTTTGGCCCCCACGTCCTTCAAAACCTTCTTCCAGACCTGCCGATGCCGCTTGACCATGCGCGTAATGATGACCTGAGGCGTCGCCCCCGGCGGCAAAAAGTAGGTGTCGGGGAAAAGGTACCCTTCAAACGACTCGCCGCGCACCTTCAAACGCTTCATCAACACCTTGTCGGTGGCGGCCTTTAGAAACGCCGCCCGCGAGGCCAGCCCCTCCGCCTCGACCCGGTCGGCGATCCGATACATGGAAAACCCCTCCGGGACGGTCAAACGGTAGCTCCCGTCGGGTCCGCTGCGGGTCAACCGGGCCAAAACCCCCTCGGGGGTGATGCCGGGGGGCAAAATGTAGCGGCCTGGGCGCAGGCGCTGATCCATGCGCCGGACCCGGACCAGAGCCTTGAAGTGCAGCGGCCAGACCACGACGCCGTCTTTGGACAGCGTCTCGATGACCTG
The DNA here is from genome assembly GCA_937123825.1 of uncultured Pseudomonadota bacterium. Lineage (GTDB taxonomy): Bacteria > Myxococcota_A > Bradymonadia > Bradymonadales > CAKZKQ01. The sequence continues at coordinate 14,586 of CAKZKQ010000558.1, read as the reverse complement.
GGGCCAGCTCTGGCCCTCTTCAACGACCACGGTGCGTTCGGCGTCGAGGGCAGAGATCGGGGCGCGGATGTAATGGTTCCAGTGCCCCACGATGATCCCGGCGGCAGCGGCGGCCAGGAGTACAAAAACAACGGCCCACAGCGCCCAGCGTCGTTTTCTGGGGGGCGCGGTGTCCTGGGAGGGGGCTTTGGGGGTGTCGTCGCTCATGGATCTGGCTCAACCAAACTCGCGGCCGCCTCTTTAGCGGGCCTGGGCGTTGAGGTGGGCTTGGAGGATGATGCTGGCGGCGACCTGGTCGACCACGTCGCGCCGCTGCTGCCAGCCCACCTTGCCTTGTTTGAGCGCGCGCTCGGCTTGCCGGGTGGTGAGGCGCTCGTCGAGTTCAATGATGGTTTGCCCGGTGGCGGCCTCGATCTGGGTGAGCATCCGGCGCACGCGGCGCGCCATGGTGCCGGCCTTTCCAGACATCTCCAACGGCACGCCCGCCACGATTTCTTCCACGCCGTGCTCGGCGACAAGCTCGGCGATGCGGGCGATGTGTGCCTTGCCGCCGCGCGGCGAGACCTGAACGGTTTCGATGGGCTGGGCGGTCAGGCCGAGGGCGTCGCTGATGGCCACGCCGATGCGGCGCATGCCGATGTCCAGACCCATGGTGCGTTTGTGCTGACCCACGTCACCTCCTTGTGATGCAAGCACGCCATCGTGTATACCGTCCCCATCGCCGCCGGGATTTTCTGGCGAGCGCTGACATTGGTCGGTTGGGCCAATGCGGGCCCAGCGATGGGAGCGCAACCCTCCCCATCAAGGGCAGAGGACTCCATGTATAGGACTTCCCACAATCCAGGCCAAGCTGCCAGAGGTCGCCTCTTGTGGGCGCTGGCGGCCATCGCCGGGATGTTGTGGGGGTGCCAGGCCATCAGCGACGCCCTGACGCCCGAGGTCAACTGCAAAGAGCAGTGTCCCTGCGAGTGTCAGTGCGATGACGACAAGGCCGACAAAACCGACAAGACCGCCACCAAAGACCAAGACAAGGATCGTGACAAAGACCGCGACAAAGATCTGGAGCTGCCCTCGGACGGCGCCAAAGACCGCCCCTACGCCGTTTTTCTGGCGGGCAACGTGGTGGTGGCCGAGGGAGACATGCCGCGCGAGCAGGCGCGGGACATCATCTCATCGCAGCGCCTGGGTTTGCAGAGTTGTTACGACAAGGCCTTGATCAAAGAGCCCGACTTGAAGGGCGAAATGAGCATGCAGTGGACCGCATCGACCCGGACGGGCACGGTGATCGCCGCTGTGGTGCGCAAAGCAAATATTGAGCGCAAGCCGTTGGAGCGCTGCTTGACGGGCAAAATCCGAGCCTGGGAGTTTGAGCCCAGAGCCGGGGGGCAAGAGTCTGTCATCCGCTTCGACGTGGTCATGCTCGGGGTAAACTTCGACTCACCATGATTCTCTACGACTACCCAGCCTCTCCCAGCAGCCGCAAAGTGCGCATTGTCCTGGCCGAAAAGGGCCTGGAGTACGAGCGGCGCTTGATCGACATCGCCAAAGGCGAGCAGCGCTCGGAGGCGTATTTGCAGATCAACCCCAGGGGCAAGGTCCCGGCGTTGGTCGATGTGCGCAAGGGCGTCGGCGGCACCGAGCGGACCATCACGGTCTACGACTCAACAATCATCAACGAGTACCTGGAGGACGCCTACCCCGACCCACCCCTGATGCCGGCCGACCCGGGCGATCGGGCCATGGCCAGGATCCTCGAAGACTGGGCGGACAACGTGCTGGTGGAGCCCACCGGGGTGCTCTTTGGGCAGTACGTCTTCACCTCCGAGCGGCGGCGCAACAACGCCAAGATTGAAGAGGCGCGCATGCACACCATCGAGCTGCTCGGACGCCTGGAAGAACTCTTGCGCGACGGCCAGCCCTACCTCCTTGGCGATTACTCCATCGCCGACGCCGCCGCCACCCCCTCGGTGGCTTACGCGGTCCAGTTCGGCGCGCCCATCCACGAAGTCCTCCCCAAAGTCTCCCAGTGGTACACCCGGCTTAAAAACCGCCCGTCTTTTGACGCCTGACGCCGCCCCATCGCCACAACCCCAACGCCTGGTCCCTCTCCATCTTCATTCGTCCGGAACCACCCCCTTCCAACCCGCAACCTGAACTTTCGACCAGGCTCATCAAGGTTCCAAGCCCTTGAGCAGGCGTTTAAAAAGGGCAGCCTCTCCTTTTTGAAAACACAAAGCCCCAAACACACCGCGCCCAAGACAAATCTGCCACGAAGGTGCATACTCGTCATCGGGCATATTCTGCCCGCTCGACGGACGCATTGGCGCCCCGAACAACGAGCAAACAACACCAGGGAGCATCGCATGAGCACGGCGCTGAATTCAGTGTGGAACGACGTGGTTCGGGGGGATTTGCAAAGCGCGCTGGCCACCGCCAACGCCATCGACCCGCAGACGCTCTCATCGGTGCAGCGCGACCAGTTGAAGACCTTTTTTAGACGCACCAAGGAGGGGGTCTTGGAGGACAACGGCGAGCTGGAGGCGCTGCCCGAGGTGATGGCGTCGTTGATCCGCATTTACCGGGCTTACTGGCTTGAGGCTCTAAAAGCCGAGGACCACAACGAGGCCGAGCCCGGGCTTCGCGCCGCATTGGGGGCCTACCTGGAAATGCCAGGGGCAGACTGGCCAGAAATCGCCGACGCCATCACCAAACGGACGCGCGACGCAGGGTACATTGTGCTCCAGGGCTGCACGCTGCCGCTCTTTGAGTTTATGGCCTGGAAGACGCAAGGGGTCGAACACTTTGAGATTGCGCTGCCCCATGGACAAACACGGTTGCCGGTGCGGATGCTGCGGGGTTTTGTCTCTTATGGATGGTGCCGATTTTTAACGGGCAACGCCCGGGGCACGGGGGGCTGGGTGGCCGACGATCACCTGTGCTGCCTGGAGGAGTTCTGGGATACCAGCAACGAGGGGTTCAAGGTCAGTTACCTTGGGCACGAAGCACAGCACCACAGCGACCGCCAGGAGCTGCCCTGGCTTGAACAACCCGAATTGGAGTATCGGGCCAAGCTGACCGAGCTGGTCCTGGCAACAGAAACCCAACGCAACCTCCTGACGCGCTTTGGACAAAGCCACACAGACACCGTGCGCCAGGGCAGCCTCCCTGCTCGCCATATCAGCCCCCACACGCTGGGTGAATACTGGCTGATTGGGGATCTGGAAGCGCTGGTAGGATGTGGCTGGGAGTCGATGGAACCGGACGCGCTGCGCAAACACGGCCGCAGGCTGCTGCTCCAAAGCCGCCAGCGCGACTGGCGAGGATGCCCAGAGCAGGCTTGACGCCCCCGGCGCCTCTGACCACCACATTTGTCCTGGCAAAGCACCAAAAGGTCCTTACCCTGACCCCACCCTCAACGAGGCACACCTGTCGTGTCTGTCAGCAACAATGGGAGCGGCATGAAAGGACTCTTTATCCCCGGACTCTTTTGCACCAGCGCCATCTGGCGACACGCCGCCGCGAGGATGCCAGATGTGGAATCCATTGCGCTGGACTGGCCCGCACCGGGCGTGGTGGGGTCCTGGGACGGTGCGGCCGACTGGCTCCAGGACCAACTGGCGGAGCATCAGCCCGATTTTGTGGCCGGGCACAGCTTTGGAGGCTCGGTGGCCTTGCACCTCTTTGGCCGCCCCGAACGCACAACATACCCCAGGCTCATATTGGTGGACTCGTTCATGGTCGAACCCCACCCCGTCTTTCGCAACCACGTGTGGCAGAATCGGCCAGAACTCAAAGCCGAACTCAAAGCCATGTTCCAGCAAGAAAAGATCAAACACGAAGCGCTGGGCAAGGTGGCCACAGGAGGCGATCCACCCCAGTGGCGCCAACGCGCGTTGACCGTCCAGGCGGTCCATATTCTGGGGGGTCGCGGCGGCGAACACAGCGCCGCGCACTTGGGCCAGTTGGCCGGCGCGGCGCCCCACTCTGAGCGCTTCGCCGTCGCCTTGACGTCACACTTTCCGATGCTCGAAGCGCCCGAAGGCTTTTACAACACACTCCAAAAAGCACTCAAACGCTGAAAAACACACCCAAACCCTGCTCAAAGGACCATTTGGGGGGACTCCACAGGGAACAAAGGGGTGATGCAACATGACACAAGATTTCTACGACGCGCTGGCGCCTTTCTACCACCTCATCTACCCCAACTGGAGCCAGAGCGTGGCGCGTCAGGCCAAGGCGCTCCAATCCCTCATCGAGGCGCGCTGGCCCACGGGACGGATCCAGACCATCGCCGACGTCTCTTGCGGCATCGGCACCCAAACACTGGGATTGGCGGCGCTGGGCTATCAAGTCTGGGGCACGAACCTCTCGCCGGCAGAGATCGAGCGGGCCCGCGCCGAGGCCAAACGCCGGAACCTGACCATCGACTTCAGCGTGGCCGACATGCGCAAGGTCGCCGCACACCACGATCGCCAGTTTGATCTGGTCATCTCCTGCGACAACTCCGTGCCTCACCTGCTGAGCGACGCCGAAATCCTCACGGCCATGAGGCAATTCCACGCGCTGACGGCCCCTGGCGGCGGCTGCCTCATCTCAGTGCGAGACTACGACAACGAGGTCCGCCAGGGCACACAGGTCAAACCCTACGGCATCCGCACCGAGGGCGACACGCGCTACCTGGCCTTTCAAACCTGGGACTTCCACGGCGGCGACATCTACGACGTGGCCCTCTACCTGGTGCGCGACGAAGGCCAACCGACGTGCTCCACGCAAGTCATGCGCTCAAAATACTACGCCGTGGGCCTGGAGACGCTGCGCGGCCTGATGCTCCAGGCGGGCTTCAACCAGGTCGAAGTCCTCAAAGATGGCTTCTTTCAACCCGTCCTCATCGGCCTCAAAGCCTCAGAAGCGGCCTGAGCATTGCGCAGCCCCCAAACATCATCGACAATTGCCCTCACACGACCATCGCCAGCGCCTGCGACAATGCGCAGACCAAAAGCGCCCAATGACCCCCGCGTCGGCCGACAGTGAGGACAACAACCATGAAGACAACCCGGTGGATTTTGTGGATGGGCACATTGGGGCTCTTGCTGCTGGGCTTTGCCTCTGAAGCCATGGCCACGGCGGTCACTACGCGCCGCCCCGAAGTCGTCAACGGCGCCTGCAAAAAGGTCGCCGATGGCACACACACCCCCCGCGTCTACGTCTCAGGCCAAACAGAAGGCATGAGCTCGCCGCCCGGCGGCCCCACCCACCGCATGACCTCCCCCATTGAGCCCGGCTGGCTCAAGATTCGGCGCGTGGGGTGCAAAAACGTCGAGCCCCAGGCCTTTGTCCGCGACGGCAAATGCAAGGGCCTGCCGCGCTACCGCTGGAAGGGAAAAGTGCAAAAGGGGCAGGCCTTTGAAGTCCTCTACGGCGGCTTTTTACTGGGAAAAATCGGCCAACAAGACCCAAACGCCGCGCCCCAATGCCCCGGCCCCCCAAAGCCCTACGATGAGACCAGCCTTCAGAAAGGCTACCCCAAGAAGATCTCCGTGACCTTCAAGACCGCCGACATCCACACCCAACCCCAGGGCGACGGCCTCCTGGTCACGCTGCCGGTGGAACCGCTGCGAAAACACCTCCAGCAGCCCTACGCCCTCTCAAACCTGCGGCGGCGAGTGGCCAACACCAACCGAGAGGCCCTCCTTGGCAAGGGCGACGAGGTGACCTTTGAGGTCACCATCACGGCCCGCATCAGACGCCGCGAACTCGACTCCCAAAAGGCGGTGCGATGTCAGGAAGAAATCCTGGAAAAGGTTTGGATCGAGCTGCCCGGCGTGCCCGGAGCCTGGCAACAAGAGAGCAAAAACCTCTGGGGCCGCACCCCTGGCCCCTGCCCCAGACCCAAATAGACCCAACCAAAACCCCTCAAAACATGCTCCTGGCACCAATCTGCACCCCAAAACGACACGCGCCGTGGCTCAAAGCACAAAATATCGGCCCGCGCCTGTAATGACGGCGAGCAAACCGCGTTTCCCTTGCGAAGATCAGGGAAACGCCGGTGCGGGCCGGTCGCAAGGATAAGAACAATGAGCAGAACCAGGTGGATGTTATGGATGGGCGCGCTGGCACTCTTGTGGATGGGTTTTGCCTCTGAGGCGATGGCCTCGGCCGCCACCGTCCGCAGCCCCGAAGTGGTCGATGGCGCCTGCAAGAAGATCACCGCCGAAACACACCCCCCACGCATCTACGTCTCGGGCCGGGTCGAGGCCATGAGTTCGCCCCCCGGCGGCCCCGTCAACCACATGGTCTTCCCGCTTGAGCAAGCCTGGCTCAGCGTCCGGCGCGTGGGCTGCCAGCATCTCGAACCGCTGGAGTTTGTCCGCGACGGCAAATGCGAAGGCCTGCCGCGATACCGCTGGAAAGGAAATGTGCGCAAAGGGCAGGCCTTTGAAGTCCTCTACGGCGGCCACCCGCTGCTCAAGATCGGTCAACAAGACCCAAACGCCGCCCCGCAGTGCCCGGGGCCGCCGCCCGCGCTCTACGACGAGACCAAGGTCAAAAAAGGCTTCCCCAAGAAGGTCCCGATCACTGTCAAAACGGCCGACATCCGCACCTGGGCGCAAAACGGCGGCCTTCAGGTCAGCGTGCCGCTCCAGCCCCTTAAAAAACACCTCATGTGGCCACACATTCAGGACGCCAGCCGCCACGTGGCCAAAAAAACGCGCGAAGACTTCCTGGGAGACGCCAAAGAGCAAACCCTGGAGGTGACCATCACGGTGCGGGTGCGGCGTTTTGAGCAGGGCCAACCCGGCGCAATCCAATGCAAAGAAGAGCACTTTGAGACCGTCTGGGTCGAGCTGCCAGGCGGCGCGGGGCATTGGCAGATCGAAAGCAAAGTCCCCGACAACAACCTGGTGGGCACACCCGGCCGCTGCAAGAGGCTCGAATAATCGCGCCTGACGCTGGCGGCTCAGTGGTGATGGTGGCTGTGTTCTTCGGGCTGAAGGACCTTCTGGAGCTTGCGCAGCGCGTCGGCGCGGTGCTTCAACTCGGCGGCCTTGCGGGGGTCTTTGGTGCGTGTGGCCAACTGCGTGGCGGCGTCGGCGGCAAAAGAGGCCCCCGTGGCGCGGTGCTCGTCCATGGCGCCTTTGGTTTCGGCGGCGCGCTGGCCAAAGACCTCGATCTTTTCCAGCTCGGTGGTGATGGCCGCCGCGTCGGCGGGATCATTGAGCGTGCGCAGGAAACGGCCGCTGACCCCGCAGGTCAACAAACAAGACCGCGCGGCGATGTCGCCAATGCATCCGGGTGAATCCATAGCGGTGCGCGCCAGATCGCGGGCCTTGCGCAGCAGCGCCAGCGCATCGGGGAGCTTTTCATCCCCCGCCAGCGCCTGCATCAAGATCGCCTGCTCCAGGCTCGCGTTGGCGCCCAGATAGAGGCACAGCGCCCGGCTCTCGGCGGGCAGCCCCTGGGTGCTGGCGGCGCGCTGGGCCAGACCCGCGCTGGCCTCAAAGGCGTTGCGTGCTGTGGCCATGTCGCGCTCCTTGAAGAGCAACCCAATGTTCTGCCCCGTCCGAATGGCTGTCTCCCAGGCAGGCGCCCGCAGGTCCATCGGCAAGTGATCCTGATCCGCCACCGCGAGCGCCAACCCGATGGCCCCCTCAAGGGCTTCAACGCCGCCCTCAAAATCCTCATTGCGCAGATAGAGGCCGTAGGCGCAGGCGTAGTTGGCGCCGCGCAGCATCGCCTGGCCCTGGAGTACGCCGTCGGCGCCGGGCGCCTCGGAGCTCTCTCGGGTATAACCAAGGGCGTTGCGCAGGTGGTCGGCGGCCTTGCTGGGGTCCTCGACGGTCATGGCCAGATCGTAGGACGCGTCGGCCAGAACCAAATAGGTCTCGGCCTGCATCATCCCGCGCAGCTCGGGCATGTCCAGCGCCGCCTGTCCCAACTCCAGGGCCTTCTCAAGGTCGGTCTTAAAACCCCTGGCCTCGCGCGCCCGGCGCAATTGAGCCAGCGCATACGACGCCGCCGCCGCGTTCGCCAACACACGCACCACCTTCTGCGCGTCCACCTCTCCCAGGTTCGGAAGCGCCTGCGCGCAGCCCACCGCGTCAATGAAATACTCTTCGGCCTGGAGGGTGTCCTCGGGCGAGACGGCGTGGGCCAACTCAAAGGCACAGCACTGGGCGCGGTAGAGGCCGTGGAGGCGCACATCGTCCTCCAGGCTCTCCAACTCATAGATCTCCACCCCGATCAAAATCGCCGCTTGCATGTGCTCGCCGGGATCCCCCAGGCGCACCGCGGACATCCCCGCCGAGTAGGTCGAGTCGGCGCTCAAGCGCGCCGCCAGCGAGCGGACCTCCTGGGAGGCCTCTGCGTCTCGCCAGACCACGCTGGCGGTGTTGGCGGCCTGACGAAACGCCTTGGCGGCGTCTCCAAAGCGGCCATCGGAGGCGGCGCGGTTGCCAAAATCAAAGTGCCCGCGGGCGTCATCAATGGTGTTGTGGTGGTTCATGGCGAGGCCTGGGTGTGTGCAAGGCAAAAACAGTGGTCGATGCACGGTCGACAGGCAGCGTACAGACGCCGCCCATCGGTTTGATGCACCAAACCAAGAGGTCGGTCCAGTGAGGTGTTGCGTCCAGGTGCTGCCTGGGCCCGGAACGAGCCGCTTCCACGCCGTCTTGTTCGACATTTGCGCCGCTTTCGGGCGCAGCCATCAAGCAGACAACGATCGCGGTGGCAGATTCACTCCGCGGCGGCGGCAGCCGGAGGGTTGTCCTTCATCCAGGCCAGGAAGGCCTCGGCCCAGACCTTGGAGCCCTCTTTGTTGGGGTGGTAGCCGTCTTTGCGGCGTTTGAGCTCCAACGGCGAGGAGTTGTAGAACTTGCAGGGGCCGCTGTGCTCTTCAAGGAGCTTGACCACGCCGGTGTCCTGGGTCCACATCGGCGGCCCGATCCAGTAGCAGGGTTTGTCGCCGACCTGGCCGACGATCTTCTTGATGGGCTTGATGAGCGAGTCAGGCCGGGGGATGAGGGCCTCGTTGGCGCCCAGCGAGATCATGACGACGTCGGGCTTGTACTTGCGCAGGTCGTCGCGCATGCGGTTGTTGGCGGCGTAGGAGCGGATGGAGTCGCTGGTCTTGTGGCGGTGCTTGAAGTCGTAGCCCGCCTCCTCCATCAAGGGCTCCATCGCGCGGCCCAGCTCCCAGACCATCGAGTCGCCCACCAGAATCACGCGGGTGCGCTCTTTTTCGTCGTCGGCCTGCGCGCTGGACGCGGCCACCACCACCATGGCCGCCAACGCGGCACAAACAACCATCAGAGAAATCTGCTTCATGTGCACTCTCACAACGTCATGTCGGCGCCGCCCAAGACCGGCCAACCCACCCCATAAAGACCCTTGACGACAGGGTCGGTGGCCACGCAAAGGCGTTCCAACGTCGATCCTGGCCGCGCATTTCGGCGCCTTGCACGGGCAGTCTCGGTCCTGGCGGCGCACCTCTGGCTTCACAGGAGCCGCCACAGGTGGTTTACCACGGCTGCGACAGGCTTCACTCCATTGGCTTGGCAAAGAAGCGTCGGGTGTCGTCAAACATGGGGCTCAAGGCGGCGGCTTGCTCGGCGGTGACCCAGCGGGTGTCGGCCACCTCGTGGGTGTCCACGCGCAGCGGCTGGTAGGCCGCTGTGGGGTCATCGAGGGTGGTCTCAAACCAGATGATCAGCCAGGCCTGGTTGTGGCTGTAGCAGCGGTAGAGTTCGCGGCCTGCGGTGATCGACAGGCCGACCTCTTCGGCGGCTTCGCGGCGCACGGTGTCGGCCAGCGTCTCCCCGGCCTCGGGTTTGCCGGTGACGGTGGTCCAGTAACCAGCGGCGCTCAGGTCGGGGCCGCGCTTGATGAGCAGGTAGCGGCCGTCGTCGCGGCGGATGACGGCGGCGATGGCCTGCGGGGTGGTGTGGTCCTGGGTCAGATCCTGGGTCATGGTCGAGCCTCCAGAAGGTGTGGTGTTCCAATCATTGTCACACCTTCCGGGCTCAACGCCAGGGTCTGATCAGCCGGGCGGATTGGCAGCGGGTTTGGAGACTCTGGCGGCGGGGGCGCCGTCGGGGTGCAGGGGGACCTCGATGCGGTGGGTTTGACCGGCGCGCTCGACCAGGAGCACGAGGTGTTGGGTGTGCCCGTGCAGCAGCGGGCGCAGCAGGACGTGGGCGCCCAGGGCGCGCTGGCCGCCAATGGCCACGATGAAGTCGCCAGCGCTCAGGCCGTGGCGCTCCAGGGCGCCGGGTTGGCGGACCCAGAGGCCGCCGCGCTGGCCCTGGCTAAGGGCCTGGAGTTCTTCGACGGGGATGTCGGGGTCAAAGTACTGGTAGTAGCGCATCAGGCCGACGGTGGCCTCGACGCCCTGGAGTTTGTCGAGGTGTTGCCGCAGGGGCGGGTCGCCGTTGGCGGCGTAGTTGAACATGGGCATGTGATCAAAGCGGACTTCGGCGATGAGGGGGTCGCGAGGGACGGGTTGGACGTGGTAGCGCTCGGCCAGGAAGGTGCTGACCTGAGCCATGGCGTTGGCGATGGCGCCGGTCAGTGCAGGATGGGCGTCGTAGGCGGTGACGTCGGCGGCCAGGCCGTCTTGCTCAAAGGCGACCTTGAGGCTGGCGACGGGCTCTCCGGCGCCGGTGTCGAGTTTGACCTCGACGGTGCCGTGTTGCCGGGAGCGGACGTCGATGATGGTCTCTTCGCTGCCGACGACGCCCACCCGGGCGGTGCCGCCGAGCATGATGACGCGCATCTCCATCAGGAGGACTTCGTCGGGCGAGATGTCTTCGGCATCGAGGACATGGAGGACGCTGCGGCCGGTGGCGCCGCCAAATTCCCAGGGGGCGACCACGGGCACGGCGGCGGAGGTCAGGTGTGAGACGGCCCCGTGGGTTTTTTGGTAGATCTGGTAGGGGGCAAAGTCGCCGCTGAAGAAGGGTTCCATCATGACCACGGTCGGCGCCAGCCCCTCAGAGGCCCTGACCTGGGCCGTGTGGACACCCAGCACCTCATCGTGGACCTTGACCCTCGGAGGCTGTCCGCAGCCCCACAGCGCCCCGTAGAGCGCCCCACACACCACCCAAACCCCCAACCGCTGCGCCCGTCTGTCCATCATGGCCCTGCCTTTGTTCAATGCGTTGGTCCGCCGCCCGGCGACCATGCCGGCGGCACCTTTGGGCTATCGGAACGGGGGCTTGGTGGCTGAACCGTTTTTGAGCCGATGGAGCGGTGGCAGGAAAAGCACTGAACACTGAACAAGACCACCCTCACATATATAATAGATATAAAAACCCTATAAAATACTGAAAAGATGCGTTGACACGCCATGATCACGAACTTACTGTATAGCTGTCCAGTAAGTGACACGTTTCCAGTGATTCAACCATGCCCACAGGAGAAGCCCCATGAAGTTTGTTTTTCAAAAAGCGGCCACCAGCCAGAGCAAAGCACGGCTGACCCTGATCGGGCCCAGCGGGTCGGGCAAAACCTACTCCGCGCTCAAAGTCGCCCAGGGGCTGGGCCAGCGCGTGGCGGTCATCGACACCGAAAACGCCTCCGCGGCCAAGTACGCCGATGAGTTCGACTTCCATGTCCTGTGCATGGACGAGTTCAGCCCCCAGAACTACATCCGCGCCATCCGCGCCGCCGAAGAGGCCGGTTTTGATGTCGTCATCATCGACAGCCTCTCCCACGCCTGGATCGGCAAGGGCGGCGCGCTGGAGATGGTCAACAAGGCCGAAAAGCGCTACCACGGCAACTCCTTTGCGGCCTGGCGAGACGTCACCCCGCACCACAACGCTCTGGTCGATGCCATTGTGCGCAGCAACTGCCACCTCATCGCCACCATGCGCGCCAAGACCGACTACGTCATCGAAACCGACGACAAAGGACGCAAGGTCCCCCGCAAAATCGGGCTCGCCCCCGTCCAGCGCGACGGCATCGAGTACGAATTCGACATCGTGGCCGACATGGACCTGGAGCACAACATGATCATCCACAAGACCCGCTGCCGGGGCCTCGACGGCAAAGTCTTCCACAAACCCGGCCAGGACGTCTCGCGCATCATCCTCGACTGGCTCCAGGGCAACGCCCCTGCCACCGTCGATCAGGTCGTCACCCCGGCCCCCGCCCCCGTTGACGTCGCCGTGGCCACCGCCACCGTCGCCACCGAGTCCAAACCCGCGCCGCACACCGCGCCGCAGCCCGAGGCCGCCCCCGAACCTGTGGTTGAAGCCGTGGCCGAAGCCGCGCCCCAACCCGAGGTCGAAGCCGCCCCCAAAGAGGCCCCCCAGCCCGTCGCCGAGGCCCAACTCGCCCCGGCGCCCGAGCCCGAGCCTCAGCCCGAGCCCCAGGTCGCCGCTGAAGAGCCCCAGCCCGCCGTCGAAGCCGCCGAGGCTCAGCCCGAACCGAAGCCCGAGCCCAAAAAGACCAAAGCCAAGAAGGCTGCTCCCACGAAGCCCGCCAAGAAGGCCGCCCCCAAGAAGGCCGCCAAGGCCGCGCCCACGCTCGATGACGCCTGGAAGAGCGCCGCCATGGCCCTGATGAAAACCGCCCGCGAACACTTCAACGGCGAACACAGTGTCGTCCTCGACGCCATCAAGCACCGCGAAGGCGTGGCCACCTCCAAAGAGTTGACCACCGAGCGCCTCACCGCGCTCACCGAGGAACTCAACGCCCTGGCCGCCGAAGGCCGTCCCTCCATGGACGCCCAACTGGTCATCTGGCGCCAAATGCTGGCCGAACCCTCCGCCAGCATCGCCATCTGACGCCAAACCAGGACGCCCGACCCCGACAAAACCGGGGTCAACGACACCCAAACACTGCGTGGACTCACCGGCGCTCGCTCGCCGGGCACCTTCTGTCAGCTATCACGGAGCCGCCATGATGAACGCCAACGCCAACAACGACAGCATCACCCCCCAGGCCACCGCATGGGAGAGCCAAGCCACCCAGTGGGTCCAGGAACACATCAGCCCCGAACTGCTCGACGCCTGGCTCTTTGACCCCCACGGCGGCGTGCGCCCCTTTGAAGACGTCTGGACCGACCTCAAGCGCGCCCGCATGATGGTCCAGTGCGTGGACTCCGACGACATCCAGCACGCCCTGCTCGACCTCTACTGCGCCTGCTACCGCTGGCACCTGGCCTGCGCCAACGCCGCCCTTCCCCCGCGGCTGCGCCACCGCCAGGCCATGATCGCCGCCGTCGCCGAGGTCTGGGCCACCGACGCCGGCCAGTCCCAGCAGCGCCCCCTGGCCACCTCCAAACCCCTGGCCACCGCCAGCTGACACACACACTGACCCAAGCGCGTCGCACACCAGGGTCCACGCGCGCTCACCAGCACCCCACACCTTCACCCCACCACACACGGCTGCTCGGCCGCGAAGGTATTGTGAGGCTGACCTGTTGATCGAGATGTGCCCGGTTCCCTCGCGAACCAGGCACAACCTCTCGGCGAAAAACGCACAATTCCCTTGTGCAACCTTCGCCGAGGCCACTCGCCACTCACCACTGGCAACATCACATTCAGGAACAAGTCACCCTCGCAATGCCCTCACGGCCGAGCAGAACTTGCAGTTCTGCGGTTCGATCGCCTCGCTGCGCTCGTCTCTCTTTTGGTTCGCTGCGCCGACGCTACGCTTGGCTTGCTTGCGGTTCGGTCGCTCGCGTTGCTCGCTTCCTTTTGGTGCGGTCGCTTCGCTCCCTGATAGCATTTGTGATGGGTTGGGTTCTTGGCTTCGCCGATACGAGTGGGGCATTTCGTCGAAAGTGGTTCGTTTTTGGGGGTCGAGTGGGGGGTGGCGGAGCCTTGTAAGGCTTTCCAAGGGAGTGTGCGGCTTTTGGGGTCAGGGTTTGGAGGGCTTTCCAAGGGGGTGGGCGGTTGATGAATGGCTTGCACCTGGTTGCTCTTGGTCAATGGCTTGCGCTTGGTTGTTCTTCGCAAACGCATGAGTTTTGGGGGCAGGGTAGGCGGCGCAGCTCGCCTGCCCTGCTGGCCTTTGTGGGTGGCCAGAGCACAGTTTTGAAGAATCGCGGCGTTATTGTGGGCGACGACGCTGGTTCTCAACCTCAAGGGTCGCTCAGGTCAGCGGGCTATCGCCGCCTACCTTCGCACCAGCGGAATCATTGTCGATGTTGGTCTCCAAACTCAGAGGTCGCCTTCGCCCCGTGGAGTCATTGTCAACATTGGTCTCCCAACTCGAAGGTCGCCTTTGCCTCGTGGAGTCATTGTCGCCGTTGGTCTCCAAACTCGAAGGCCGCCTTCGTCCGGTGGAGTCATTGTCGCCGTTGGTCTCCAAACTCGGAGGTCACCTTCGCACCGGTGGAGCCATTGTCGATGTTGCTCTCCAAACTCGGAGGTCGCTCAGGTGGTCGGGCTACCGCCGCCCACCTTCGCCCCAAAAACCAGCCATCGCACCCATCGAAAAACTCCCAAAACCGCCACCAGAAAAGCCGCCCACCCCTTTGGAAAGCCCTCCAAACCCCCACCACCCATCGCCAACCCCCTGGAAAGCCCCGCACCTCCCCCCGCGCCCGTACCCCATCCCCCAAAAACGAACCCCCTTCGC
>CAKZKQ010000557.1 GCA_937123825.1 uncultured Pseudomonadota bacterium | reverse complement strand
GGCACGCGGTGGACAAGGCGGTGTCCCAGGTAGGCGCCCAGGTCGGCCAGCAGCAGCGCCAGGACAAATTGCAGCATCCACGGCAGCGACGAGGGCCACAGCCCAGCGCCCTGCCCTGCCGCCGTCAGCCCCAGCGCATCGACCGCCACCCGGTACACAGCGGGCACGGCCAGGTTGACCGCCCCCAGAAAAGCATCCTGCCCGGTGTCGCCGTGATCGTGGCGCCACTGACCCCGGTATGGGATGACGCGCTCCAGGGCCACCGCCATGGCCACGGCCGTCAGCGCCGCGCAAACCAGCACCAGCGCGTCTGGCACACCGGCCTGCTGGGCGGCCACGGCCACCACCGGAGCGGCCAGCAGCGCGACAGGCAACGTCCACCGCTGCAGCGCGTCTTGTATTGGGGTTGTCGACACCGTGTCCATATGGCTTTGCCCTCACTGACTGACGAGTCAAATGACTGATGGGTCAGCACATGAGCAAAACACGGGCCAGGTGGGAATTTATCCGTGAACCCCGTGATGACGGGGTCTGTCTTGGTTCAAGGTGTGAACGGCGATGCGCACCGGGTGGGAAAAGGGCTGCTCATGGGTCGGCCAGTTCGCGCATGCGCTGGAGATCAAAGGCGATTTCAGCCCGAACGCGCGCAGGGGCATCCTCCCAGGGGATCTCGTGGCCATCCAGGAGAATCCTCAGCCGCTGGATCTTGATGGACTCGTTGTTCAAGTGCCAGACAAAGTGGGGTTCGAGGATCAGCGACACCCGAAAGCCTCCGCCCAGCTCGCGTTGCAGGCGTTCCAGATGTTCGGACGGCGAGAGGATGGTCAGGTAGCCCCAACCAATGGCTTGTTGGAGGGCGTAGGTGATGGAGACGGAGTCGTCGATGTCCAAGTTGAGGGGCGCGGCGGCGTTCAAGGGGCGCGTCACCTGGGGGTGGTTTGGGTCATCGGCCTGCAACCGAGCGCGCACGGCGGCGGGGACTTCCAATGGGTGCAAGACCGTGAGGCTTTTGGGGCTGTGGGCGGCGCCGTCAAGGGTCTGCCAGCGTGTTTCCGAAGTCTGCTTCAAGCGCACGGCGCAGGCTTGGTCCACATCCCACCAGCACAGGTCGGCCATGATGGGGCCTGCCACGGGGTGTTGGGCCATGGTTTCCAGCTCGGCCACATCCCAGCGCTCCTGGCTGGCCATGGCGCGTTCAAAACGCAGCGGCAGCATCTGGGCGACAAGCTCGGCGGCCTCGGGGACGGTCGAGAGGGCGCGGTCCAGGAGCTTGTCGGTCTCCAGGCCGACTCGGGCGACCACAGACTCCCAGGCACGAGCGCGCCAGCGCGCCATATAAAAGAGCGGGCCAGTGCGCGACCACCGCTCCAACCACAAGAGCGCCGCCGGGGTCGCGCGCCACTGGAGCAGGTTCAAGCCCAGCAGAGCGTGCTCCTTCCAGTAGGTATTGGCCTCGACCAACCGGTGCCCAAAGCGATAAAGCTGCGCATCATCGCCAAGCATCGCCTGGGCGGTGATGGCCACGCGCGCATCGCGCGTGGGGCGGCGCGCGTCATCAAAGGCCTTCTGGATGATCCCAAGCAGGCGCAGCGCTGCGCCGGGCTCGATAAGCGCCAGCACGCCCGCCAGCGCCGGGTCAAGGTGCGGCTGGTGGCTGGTCTGAAGGCGGTGGACAAGCCAGGCGGCCGCCTTGGTCGGCAGCACGGGGCCTTGAACCATGGGGAGCTTGCACAGCTTGACCCCCTTCATAAAGCTGTGGGGTTCGGGCGCCTTGATCTTCTTAAAGAGCGCGGCCACCCCGGCGGCCTTCTTTGCCGCCGCCAAGTCCTTCCCCCGCAGCACTTCCAGCAAACGACACGGCAACAACGCCGCCTCAAGCGCCGCTTTAAAGCGCGCCGCAGGTTTATCCGCCAGCGCGGCCTGGAGCGGCTCGATCCACTGCGGATCGGCGGTGGCCTCCAGCAACTGCGCCGTCGACACGCGCGTGGCCTGGTTGCCCAACAAGAGCCACTTGAGCGCCGGACGCAGCGACGACGCCGGGTACGCCGCCAGACTCTGCACACACCACCGCCGCACTGGCGCCAACGCATCGCCCAGACCGTGGATCCAGGCCGGGATCGCCTCGGGCGACGGGTTGTCCGCCAACCACTTGTAAAAGATCTTGCGGTGGGGGCTGGAGGTCATCACCAAGCGCCGCGCCAACGGCGCCGCCAAATGACGCTTGTAGGGCGGCTCATAGCGCAGCAGCCACCTCTCGGCCCGCGACACATCATCTTCGTGGGCAAAGATGTCGTCCACGATCAACCATCCCACCAGTGGCTCCTTATGGAAGTCACATGCGCCCCACGTAAAGGCTGACAAACGCGTGCGCTTCAGCGCCTTGTCCCCTGTCGGCTCACGCTGGCGCTGATGAACCGCCGCCAACAACTCCAAAGGCGACAAGTCCCCAAAGCGCCTGTAAAACGGCCGCATCAAATCAAAGCTGTCTATCGCCTCATTAAGCTTCTCAAGACGCTCCGCCGGAATCTGCCCCAACCACTGGTCCAGCGCCTCCAAAGGATCCGGCGGCGGTGTCCTCTCCAACGCCTCCAGCCGCTCCAGCAAAACCCCCCTCGTGGAGCGCTCCCCCACCACCAAAGATTCGCCCTCCAAAAACACCCGCAGAGACTCGGTGTCGGCCAACAACCCAACCACCTCCACCGCCGCCTCTCGCGCACGCTTGGAACGCCCCCGCAATGCCCCGCTGATGCACCCCCCACACACCTCCAACCCCAACGCCGCCAACCCCCTGGCCGCCTGCGTCCGCACCTTCCCACTTGAATCGTCCAGCGCCCTGGCCAGCGCCTCCAGCGTTCTCACATCGACCGCGTCCGCCAGGACCCCCACCAACAACTCGCGCTGCGGCACCGACCCAGCCTCCAACACTGCACAGATCGGCCCCACCGCCTTCTCACCCGCTCGCACCAGCGCACTGGCCGCGTCGTCCCAACCGTCCGGCTTCCCCCGGCCCCAACCAGCCACCACGTCCACCGCCCGGTCCACCACCGCCTGCGCGCTGCGCTCCCACACGCAATCCCACAGCGTCCCTCGCTCCCCCTCAAAGACAAACTTCAACTGGGCCTCGACCGGCAAATCCGACACCAAACGCGTCAACACCGGCCCCCGGCCCCACACCGCGCGCCCCAACAAGACTTCAAACTGCGGCCACACCGACATCCCATGGCGCATCAACACCGTCAACAACTCCGGGATGTCTGTGCTGATCTCCCTGTCCTGGGCCAACACCGCGCAGCGCCCCAAAAACGCCACGCCGTCGTCCCCCACCGCCTCCAGGACCTCCATCACACGCGCCGTCACAAAGACGTTCGCATCACCGGACTTCTCCACCCACGACTCAAAGACACGACCTCGACGCGCCCCATCCAACGCCTGCAATGCGCTGACCACCATCGCCATCGCGGGCTTCTCTGCCTCCTCGCGCCGAAAAAGGTTGAGCCACCCCAGCAGCTCATGCCCCAAACGCTTGTCCACAGCCTCCGGGATCGGACGCCCCAGCTTGGCCTGACGCGCCATCCACCATGACAACCCCAGACCCACACCCCCGCCGCGCAGATGGCGGCTGCTGTGCTGGCGTGGTCCGTTGATCCGCACCAGGTACTGCAAGCGCTCCGCCTCGGGCGCCTGCCCATCAAAGAGCGCCAACAACTCCGGCTCCACCGCTTCGCCGTGCACCTCCAAAAACGACAGCACTTCCTGCCCCTGAAGCACCGTCGAGCGCCGAATCAACTCCACCGCCAACCACGACAACCACCGCTTGGCTCTGGCACCGGCCGCATAGGGCAGCGCCAACCGCAACAACGCCAGCCGCTCGCCGCGCGCCGCCCCAATGTCAAACCACTGCTCCTGCTCCATCTGCGCAAACATCGCCGCCGCCACCGCCGTCCCGCTCTCGCGTTGCGGCCAGAACTTCAACAGCCCCACAAAGCGCCGCACATCCCTGTGCGCCCGAGTCGCCACCCCCACCAACGTCTCCAAAGCATCGAGCGGCATCTGCTGCGGCCCCAACAATCCGTGTCGCGCCAACGCCGTCACCACACAGGTTCGCGTTGCCCCCTCCAGACGCTGCCACCCCTCCTGAAGCGCGCCCAATTCCGGCGCCAGCTTGTCGATGGCGTCGTCCAAAAGCTGGTGCCACCCAAACTGGAGCCACCGCTGCGAATGCTCACCAAACGCCTCGTGCTGGCTGACGTGCTCCAAAAACGCCATCAAACTGCGGTCATCAAACGCCTTGGGGTTGGCGGTCATCACCGCAAACGCATAACTGTTCCAACCTCGCTCCAGAAGCCCCCGGCGATACCCCTCCCAAAGCAGGCGCGCGTGCTGCGTCTCATCATCGGCAACGCGCCCCAGCGCCAGGCGTTGGTCCTGGATCCCCTCCTCCCGTCGGCAAACCGCTTCCAGAACCACCGTCTCCCAGACATCCTCCGGCAAGAGCTTCAGGCGCGGATCCTCTGGGGTGTGGTCGGGGGCATCAAACCAGCCTTTGGGCAAGGTCCGCAGCGCGTGGGGCCAGGGTTCGAGGTAGCCCTGAACGTACTCGACCGCCACAGTGAGCGTCGCCGCATCGTCCCACCGATCGAGCGCCTGCCAGAGCTTGGCCCACGTGGCGGGGTTGGCGCCGCCGTAGACCAGTTCACGCAACTCTTGAAGACGCTCATTAAGCTCAGACATCCCACACTCCCAGGCTGAATCAACTGAACAATTGACTCCCAATGTGCATCCGAACCTGCATCCGCGCAACAACCTTTTGGGGCAAAGGTGGCCAGGCGAGCTGGCGCCGCCCAGGCCACCCCAACGGGTGGGCATGGGAGGGTGGGTTGATGCTGACAAAAATTCAGCGTTTGGGGGATGAAATTACGGGCAGAAATGATTAGGTTGGGTGCGTCCCATAAGATCAAAGACGAGCAAAATCAATCCGCGCGATTTTGGCGCGTCGCAAAGTCTAAGAAAGGAACCATTGGCCCATGAGCACACCCTCCAACACAACAACCACAGGCTCGGACTCCCTTGACGATCTGGGGGCGCTCGAAGCCCCCATCTGGGTCAAAATTGGTGGTGGCACGGTGGCCTTGATGGGAATCTTTGCCATCATGCTCGGCGCGCAGATCGCCCTGAGCGTCAGCCGCCCGGACACCACCATCAAAGCCATGATGGGGCTCTACTTTCTGGGCGGCGTGGGGGCGGTGGCCTCGTCGGTCGGCGTCATGCGCGCCAAGACCTCCGGTGCTGTCCAGGGCCTCCTCCTGCGCGTTGTGTTGGGCATCGCGGTCCTGGTCCCCATTTTTTGGGGCATCTTCAGCCTGGCCAGCTTCGCGGGCGCCGGTCTGGCGTTGCTGGGCACCATTTTGATGGCCCTGAGCATCCCCGCTTGCCGTGTCGTCACCAAAAACCGCCAGCGCCTGACCGAAATTTAGGGTGTGTTTGCAAAATGGGAGATTTTGCAAACACACCCTAAAACACAGACGCCAAAAGGCGCTGAGCACCACCTCCCCATCCAATCCTCACACCTTCCCAATAAAAAACACCACCTCTCCCATCACCAACGCGCCTTATCGCCTCCATCTGCGCCCCAAAAGGCGCGCTGCATGGTCCCATCAAAAATCGCGAGCAATGTTCACTGAACATGCGGTGTCGATTTTTGGGAGGCTTGTGCTACACTGCCCGCGCTGGCCAACTGTGCCCAACACCGCACAGTCCAAACCTCCTCCTCTGAACCCACCCGAAGAGTTATGAAAGCAGTCTCCAGACCCTTCTACAGGCGCTCAGTGGCCTCTTTGGCAGCGCTCATGGTGCTTTTGGTGTGCGCGCTGGCCTGGTCACAGGCCAAACCGCCCAAAGTCCTGATCATCTTTGACACCAGCAACTCCATGCTCTGGGACCTCCAGGGCAACAACACCCGCGGCGATGGCAGCACCACGCACCCGGGCATGGACACCAACGGCAACGGCATCGCCGACGACTCCCGCGTCTACATCGCCAAGCAAGCGCTGCGAGAGGTCCTGGGCGACACACAGGTTGATGTGGAGTTCGGCCTGATGCGCTTCTACCAGGAAGAGGGCGTCAACATCCTGGGAGCCGAGGACGAGGGCTACGACAGACCCATCAACTACCGTGGCCGCGACAACTGCAGCAACGATGGTCAGGTCATCGTGCCCATTGGCCCAAGCAGCCGCCCCGACATCTTGTCTTGGATGGACGGCCAGGAGAACTACCCCGGCAACAAGGAGCTGCGCGGGGCGGGCAACACCCCGCTGGCCCAGGCCCTCCAGGGCGCCCAGACCTACTTCTCCACCCAGGTCATCCCCAACGACCCTGACCGCGACTGCCGCAGCTACTACGTGCTGCTGGTGGCTGACGGCGAGCAATTTTGTCCCAACAACAACAGCGATCCCAGCTCGGCGGCCTTTGCGCTGCGCGAGTTGACCTTCACGCTCCAGGGGCAATTCAAAATCCGCACCTGGGTCGTGGGCTTTGGCCCCGAGGTCAACGGCGCCGACCAACTCAACCAGATCGCCCGCGCGGGCGGCACCGCCGTCGATGGCAACGGCAACCCGGACCCGCTCTTTGGCACGGCGCTCTTTGCCAGCCACCCCGAGCAACTCTCCCAGGTCCTGCGCGAGGTTCTGCAAGCCATCACCCCCGACGAAATCTGCGACGAGGCCGACAACGACTGCGATGGTCGGATCGACGAGGGCTACGAGCAAAAGGGGCAGGCTTGCGACGACGGCGGCGGGGTCTGCGCCGCCGCCGGCACCTTTGCCTGCAACGCCATCACCGGCCAGCTTGAATGTCAGACCACACCCAACGACGGCGAACCCGAAGTCTGCGACGGCTTTGACAACGACTGCGACGATCTGGTCGATGAGGGCGTGCGCAACAACTGCGGGCTCTGCGAAGCGCCCCCGGTGGAGGCCTGCGACAACATCGACAACGACTGCGACGGCGTGGTCGACAACGTCGTCTGCCCCGAGCCGGGTCAAGAGTGCATCAACGGCGAGTGCGCCCAGCGCTGCCAGGCCGGCGAGTGCTTCAATGGGACCATTTGCCGCGATGGCTTTTGCGTGACGCCGTGCAACAACGCCGACTGTGCCCCCTGGGTCTGCCGCGATGGCGTCTGCGCCGACCCTTGCGAGGGCGTCCAGTGCCCCGGCGGCCTTTACTGCGTGCTGGGACGCTGCGAAGAGGCGGGTTGTGAAGTCGCCGGCTGCCCCGAAGGCCAGATCTGCCGCAACAACGCCTGCATCCAGGACCCTTGCGAATTTGCCAACTGCGCCGCCAACCAAGGCTGCCGCGACGGCATCTGCATCGACACCTGCCTGGGCGTCGAATGCCCCGCCGGAGAGATTTGCCAACGTGGGGTTTGCTCGCCCTCCCCCTGCGCGGGCTTCGATTGCCCTGCCGACAGCACCTGCGTCAACGGCATTTGCGTCGAAGACCCCTGCGCCTCGGTCATCTGCGAGCCCGGCACGGCCTGCATCGACGGGGTCTGCGGCGAAGACATCTGCGCCCGCACCCAGTGCCCCGACGGCACTTACTGTCAGGCGGGTGAGTGCGTCAACGGCGAGCACCCCGTGCCGGAGGATCAGCGCCGCCCGGTGCCCAACCCTGGGCCCCAGAACCCCGGCGACAACGGCGCTGGCGGTGAAGACCCCAACGCGGGGCAGGCCTCCACCTGCGGCTGCCACCAGCCCGCCCGCACCCCCGACGTGCCCTGGGGCCCGCTTGGCTTGCTCACTGCCGCCCTCGGCGCCGCGCTCCTGCGCCGCCGCAGCTGAACCTCCAACCCCCCAAAGCCCCTCCTATACCAAAATGGAGACGAAAGGCTTGCTTTGGGGCGAGCAATGATGAGGCTCAGTTGGCGTTGGGTTGGTCTATTTGGACAAGAGCGCTTTGATTTCCTGGACGTGATTGAGGTGGCCCAGCATCTGCCACTGGGTCATCGCCAGACCATAGAGGTCCCGCGCCAGGGCTCTGCGGCCCGCCTCAAAGGCAAGGCGCGCCGCCAACTGCGCAGGCCGCGCGATGTCCAAATCGATCACACCAGTCTGGGCAATCAAGCGCTCGACCTCGCGCTGATGTTGCTTGCAAGCGTTGCCGTCACCGCCGTGGATCACGCACGGCATCAGCGCCGCGTGGATGTAGATGAGCAACCCATGGCGCCCCACGGCCTTGCAGTGCGCCATGCTCTGCACAAGCACCTCACGCGCCTGCTCATAACGCCCCACCTCCAACCACAACATCCCCAGGTTCACCTGAGGCACCACCCACTCGCCGTACCCCTTCTCTTTATAGAGCGCCATCGAGCGTTGGTAGTGCGCCTCGGCCGCATCGGCGTCTGAGCGCAGTCTGGCGACCTCACCCAACAGGTTCTCGCAGTCGGCCACACCCACAGTGTCCCCGGCCCGGTCAAAGAACTTCATGGCGTGGCGACACTGCTTCTCGCACTGGGCGGTCTTACCGCGCTGGCGCTCGATCAGTGCCTGGTCGTAGAGACAAGTCGCCATGCCCCGCATGTCCTTGGCCTGCCCAAAGATCTTGGTGGCCTCCTTCAGGGCGTCCTGACGGTACTCGCCGCGCAACGTGGCCAGACGCGCGGTGCGGCGCAAGACCAGCGGCAAAATGGACCACCCAAAGCGCCTGGCGGCGGTCTCTGCCCGGTCCATCCACTTCTGGGCTTCTTCAAGGCGGCGCATGTTGCCAAGCACCCACGCCCTCAAAAACCAGGTTTGACCCCACCGGGGCTCATTTTCGGGCGCGCGGGCCTGGGTCAGCACGCGCTCGGCCCAGTTCAGCGTGGAGAGCGCCACGTCATCTTGCCCCCGCACGCGATGCTCCTGAGCGGCAGACAAGAGGTAGGCCAGCGCCTGCTCCCAGGACTGCCCCTGCGCCAGATGGATGCCGATGCGGCGAGCCACTCCAGGGCTTTGACCGTGGACCTTGTGGAGGGCATTGGCCACAAAACGATGGTGACCTGCGGTGCGCCCCCCTTTGGCGGCGCTGGACAGGAGAGTTTCGCGCAGCATGCTGTTGGCAAAGGCCCAGTGCTCGGGCTCCACCACCACCAAACGCGCTTGCTGAAGACGCTCCAACAGATCGTCATCGGGTGCAAAAGAGCCCAACTGACAGGCGGTGCGCCACTCTTGGAGGTGGACCTTGGCGCCCAACACCGCGGCCAATTCCAACGCGTAGCGTATTTGCTGAGCCAGGGGTCCCTGGGCAAAGCGCTCCAGACGTTCGCTCCAAACCTGGTCGATGGCCTTGGGCAGCGGCGCGGTGTCTCCAGGCGGCAGCCCAAAGCCGCCCTTGCCCAGCTTGAGCGCGTCGCGCTCGATCCAGTCGTTGATGAGCTTGACGGCAAAGAGCGGGTTGCCGCGCGTGCGCTGGGTAAGCGCCGCCGCCAGCCCTTCCTGGA
Source organism: uncultured Pseudomonadota bacterium (assembly GCA_937123825.1). Classification (GTDB taxonomy): domain Bacteria; phylum Myxococcota_A; class Bradymonadia; order Bradymonadales; genus CAKZKQ01. Next base: position 5,191 of record CAKZKQ010000557.1, on the reverse strand, counting down.
GGTTGAGCAGCTCGCGCACAAGCTGAGCGTACTCGGCGTCGGGCAACGGCGACACCTGCAGCGCCTTGGCCCCATCGAGCGCCAAGAGCGCTTCGATGTCGGCGTTGGCCTCGGGGTGCTCGACCAGCGCCTCATCGCTGACGGTCAGCAGCATCAACACGGGCACGGGCAACGCCTCGCGCTGCTCCAAAAGAAAACGGGCCATGGCCACGGCCTGACGATCCCACTGGGCGTTGTCCAGCCACATCATCACGGCGCGCTCTTGCCCCAACAACGCCACCATTTGAGCCAGCGGCCCCTGGTGTGCGTCCGGGCTCTCCTGGAGCGTGCTCTCCAAATCAGGCTGCAACCACCCCGATAGCACATCTGCGGCCTCGGGGTCTTGAGAGCCATAATCCTTGAGGATCCGCTCCAGGCGCTCACGCGTGCCTTTGTTGTCCAGCCCCAGGCAACCCAGGCGCCGGCTGAGCATGTCGCGCAGGCCTTCGGCGCCTTCGGCATCGGGGGTGTGAGCGGCGGTCCAGGGTTGGGCGGCGCCAAGCTCGTGGGCGCGCTCCAGCATCCACTCCACCAAGCGGCTCTTGCCAACACCGATGGGTCCGTGGAGGACCATGACCTGGGCGCGGCCTTGCCCGGCGACCTCCATCAGCGCCGACCAGATGGCCTCGCGCTCGGCGTCCCTGCCCACCATGGGGATGGCACGCAGCCCGTAAAGGCCCAAACCGGCGTCCTGAAAGTTGACGGGGAGACTGCCAGGGTCGGCGCGGCGCCAGAACCGGGACACGGGGGGCGTGAACGTGCCAGGGTTGACGGCCATGGGGTCGTCGCTGCGGCTGCCGCCCTGGGCCATGGCCAGGCGCACGGCGTCGTTGAGCCCCGAGGGCATCTCCAAATTGACCTGCGTGTCGGGGCCGTCGCCGTCCTCGTCAAGGCGGATGTCTTGCTGGCCAAGGCGACGCTCGGGCATGAGCGTGGCGGTGTCCTGGGCGGAGGCGTCAAGGCGAGTGAGCGCCCAGGCGGCGTCGGCGGCGCATTGGAAGCGATGGCGAGGATTTTTGGCCATCATGCGCTGGATCCACTCTTCAAAGCCGTCGGGGACGGTTTGAATGCTCTCAAGCGGGGGCGGAACCATGGTCATGTGGGCGTGGATGAGCGCCATGACGTTGTCGACATCGCCAAAAGGGTGCCGCCCGGAGGCCATCTGGTAGATCATCACGCCAAGGGCGTAGAGGTCGGTCCAGGGGCCAAAGTCTCTCCAAGCGCCCTGGAACTGCTCGGGGGCCATGTATTGGGGGGTGCCGACGGTCATGCCGTTGTCGCCGCCGCTGGCCTGATCCATGGCGTGGGCCAGACCAAAGTCGGTCAGCTTGACGCCGGGACGCAGGTCGCTGTCGGCAGCCATCAAGAGGTTGCCGGGCTTGAGATCACGGTGAACAACGCCGCGCGCGTGGGCGTGTCCGAGGGCGTCGAGCAGTTCGAGGATGAAGAGCCGCAATTCGGGCCAGCTCAGCGGGTCTTTAAAGCGGTCAAGGGCACCCAGGCTGGCAAACTCCATGGCCAACCAGGGGCTGTCGGCCTGGAGTTGACCGTCGGAGTTGGCGGCGGCCTCGGCCGAGACGACCCCCTGGTCGAGCACCATGATGATGCCAGGGTGATTGAGCCCAGCCATGGCGCGCACTTCGTTGCGGAAGGCCTCCAAAAACTCGGGCTTTCGCGCCGCCTCGCCGGTCACGATCTTGACTGCCACGGGGATGTTCTGACGCACATGACGAGCGCGCCAGACCTGACCCATGCCCCCTTCCCCGATGGGTTTTTGGAGCTCAAACGGGCCCACAAACATGCTCTTGGTCATCGAGCAACAACCCCCACGCCACCTCTCACCACTGCCACCTCCCTTGCAACTGCCCGCGCAAAAGCCACCCTCTTGATGGACAACCCGGGCGCGTGCCAAAGGTTGCCCCACAACGCCAGCACAACTTCATGGAACAGATGTCGTCTCACATGGTAACGCAATCACGCGCCATCCACAAAGCCCGCGCTGACCATCGTGCGCTCCAAAACCTCGATCAGATAACCCTCATCCATCACAGCACGATAGGGGTTGATCCAGGCCGCGTGGCGCCGCAGCGCCTCTTTGGCCCCGATGGGCTGACCGTCGCTGGCGCGGCGGACATCGATGATGTTGGGGTCATCGTGACGGATGTTGTCATCAAAAAAGACTTCGTGGGTCTGCCCGGCGCTGACCCACAGGGGCTTGCCTGCGCGAGTCGAGAAGCGGTTGCGGGCCCAGAAGGCGTAGTCGTCGCGCAACGCCACCACCTTGCCCCGGTGCGCCTCCAGGTGCTCCCAGATCTTTTGCGGTCCGCTGACCAGACGCGTGGCGTGCTGCTCAAAAAACGACAGCGGGCATGGGTAGGGCGGCCTGTCGCGCCCCGGAGGGTTTTCCACCGTCCCCAGCGCCAAGGCCAGCGCCCCAAAGTCGTCTCCTTTGGGTCCTCCGCGGTGCAGTGCACCAAAACGCTCGGTGTCGCTGGATGTCAACGTGGCGTCGAGCCCCGCGACGCTGCCGTCCATCTTCACCCCAGGCCAGGCCGGGTGCTGGCCTCTGGCAAAGGCGTCCAACTCAACCATCACCTCAGGGATGTCCGAGCCGTAGGTCCGCAGCACCACCGAGGCGCTCGGCGCCACCTGCTGAAGGTGGAGCAGGAGGCGATAAAATGAGGGCAGCAGCCGCACCGCGCCGCGATCCAGCCCCACCTCCTGTGCCCAGGGCAAAGATTCCAGGGCTTGGCTGACGGCGGGTTCGTAACTCAGCGCCTCCATCATCCGCTCCCAATGGGGCCGCAGCCGCGCGCCGGGCTGACCGCGCTTGATGAAGTCGCGCTTGAGTTGGGCTTTGACGCGCCGCGAGACGGGCAGCTTGCGCACAAAGTTGCCGTAGAGCACAGCGTCCTTGTCCGGGGGCGGACCGCCAGGCTCGCCGCCATCCCAGCGCCACTTGCGCCCATCGGCGCTGCGGTGGCCCCAGGAGCCCCAGTAGAGGATCTGCGCGCAGGATGTACCCGCGTCGATGCCCTGAACCTTGTCGTCCACCAAAATGGTCTTGTTGACGTCCAGATGCAGCCTCAACGCTGGCCACTGGCCCCTTTGATCGGCTTTTCGTCCCAAAATCTCACCTTGTCTCTGTCACACACCACATCGGGTCAGTCTAAGCCTCTGTGAGCGCATGTGGGACACGTGCTTGGACAGCGGCCTCGACAGGGAGTTTGGACAGCCCAGACCCCCACGTCAATCGCTGGCGCCAAACGCACCCATGCCCATCACAACCGCGGGCACTGCAGAGACAATGGGTGAATGCCTCAATATGCAAAGTGGTATGAGCAAAGAAATGAATTGGAGATTGACGCTGCTGGCCCTGGCCTGCGCGGTAACCGCGGCCGGGTGCATCGACCTCAACTACCGCGACAAAGCCACCGAGTTGCCAGAGAACGACCTGTGCCAGGAGTTGACGCTGAAGCTCAAGGAGTGCGGGCTGGTGGCCGAAGGCGACGCCGGATGCCAGGGTCGGGGCGGCACGCTCGACCCCAACGACCTGTGCACTCTGGAGTGCATGGCCAGCAACAGCGCTTGCGGCACCCTGCGGCAAACCCTGTGCACCGACAACAACCCCTTGCAGGGGTGCATCGACCAGTGCCGCGCGCAGGAACCCTTCATCTGCACCAACGGCTCGGCGCTCTCGGCCACAGTGGCCTGTGATGGACTGGATGACTGCGGCGATGGGACCGACGAGCTGCGCTGCCAGGAGCTTGTCTGCGGCAACGGCCAGCGCCTGCCTGCGGTGCTGCAATGCGATGGGCGTGCGGATTGCGACGATCGCAGCGACGAAGAGGGTTGCCCGCAGTTTGAGTGTGACGGCGGCGCGCGTTTCTCCACCTCATTGGTCTGCGACGGCTTTGAAGACTGCTTTGATGGCACCGATGAGCGCGCCTGTCCGACCTTTGCCTGCAACAACGGACAGGAGATCGCCCAGGACTTTGCCTGCGACGGCTTTGAGGACTGCGCCGACGGCTCCGACGAGCGCGCCTGCCAACCGATCGCCACGCTGGACTGCTCGGGCACGCCGCTGGATCCCAATCTGGTCGATGCCACCAAAGCGCGCCGCCAGATCGTGGTCGAAGACCTCACCCCAGAGCAAGACAGCGCCTACCCTGGCCTCGCGCTCGACGCCGTCTCCCTGGTGCGCCCCGACGGCCGCGAGATCTTTACCCGCGCGCTGGTCACCTCAGAGATCCCCTGCGGCGACAACCAGGCCTGCGAGCCTTCGGCCGCCGTGGGAGCCCGCGATGCCCACCGGCAGTGCTTCAACGCCGACGGCACGCCCCGTTTTGTCTCGCTCGGCGGCGGTTTCATCGTCCTCGACCTTGGCTTTTCGGTTCAGAGCGGCGACGCGCTGCGCACCTGGGCCCCCAGCGCCGCCAACTGTCCCCCCGAGCTTGGCACCGACCCCACCCAGGTCCTCATCAGCGCCATCGACGACACCACCGGCGCGGTGGTGGAGCTGGGCGTCGATCGCGGTGACGGCAACCACGTCGTCGTCGCGCCCGACTTTGGACAAGAATGACACCGCCCCACCCCACTGCTGAGCGGTGAAAAGCCATCGTCGGCAGACACCCTATTGGCCATCGCAATGCAAATTGCGTTAACATTGCAGCATCTTGCGCCGGGTCGGTCTCCCTGGCGCTTTGCTGGCCAATGATCCTGAGGGCGACTTCATGCACACACCTCGACTGCGACCGCTTTTGCCCATCCTGATGTTCCTGCTGCTGGGTATGGCGGCCTGCTCGGACGACGGCAACGATCCGCCCGCGCAGGACCCCGCCAACAACACCGCCAACAACGACGCCCCCGACGCGGGCAACAACGACCAGGACAGCGGCCAGGAACCAGACGCGGACGAACCGCCCCCCGAAGAAGGCTACTGCCAGAAAGAAGGCCTGGAGGCGATCGACTTTGCCCAGGGCGACACCGGGACACGGTATGGGGATCTGGTGTCGGACTTTACGGCGCAGACCCTGGACGGCCCGCTGACGCTCTCGGAGCACTGGTCGGGGTGCGAGTCCTACGTCTTTCTGAACTACATCCCAGACCTGCGCGCCAACCCCGCCCCTGGGTGGCCCGGCGACCGCCTCTG
>CAKZKQ010000556.1 GCA_937123825.1 uncultured Pseudomonadota bacterium | reverse complement strand
GAACGTCTGCGCCGATCTGGCCCGAGATATTGTCCTGGCTGTAGTAGCCGGGCTCACGGCCACCAGCGGCCAGCCAGCAAGAGGTTCGACGCTGTGCTCCAGGTGAACAAGGTCCAGCAGACCGCCGGCCAGCTCATCGCAGGAGATCGCCCGGAAGATCGGCTCCCAGGCCAGCGTAAAGGCCAGGTTCATGGGCACCCCGGCGCTGACCGAGGCGCGCGTCTGAGCGGCGTAGGCAGCGGCGCGGTCGGCCTCCACGGTGACCTTCCCGACGGCGGCCTCAAAGAGCGGCGCCGTCTCCAGCGCGCGGCCAAAGAGGGCCTGATGGTAGAAGCTCTGGATGGCCTCGGAGCGAGTCTTGGGATCGACGACAAAGGCGTCGGCCTCGGGCACATGCTGAAGCTCCAGCACCAACGTCGCGCCGCGCTGACCGCCAAGGCCGGGGGTGTGGACCCGCAGCGCCAGCCGGTCGGCCTCCAGCATCTCCACCTCGACCTTCTCGGTGGGGGTCAACTGGTAGGAGATGTTGGTGATGACGCCGTCCAGGCGGTTGTCCAGGCGCAGCGTGGCGCCCGCGTCGGCGCGGCACAGCGAGAGCACGGGGTTGGGCGCCCCGCGGCCGCCAATCATGATCCGGGCGGCGCCAAAGAGCGCAGGGGCGGCCCCGCGGAAGCGCGACGACACAAAATCAAACCAGGCGTCCTGGCTCAGGGCCTGACGGGCGGTCAAAATGGTGCGGAAGGGGCTGGTGTCGCCCACGATCCCTTCGGGCATCGTCACCGACGAAATCGGGCCGCGAAGGCGATCGGCCTCCATCAGCACCTGACCCTCGGTGTGGAGCGAGCCAACCAGCGCCTGGGCAAAGCGCCCCAGGACGTCGGCCACGGGCTCATCGGCCGCTTTGATGCCTTGCAGCGCTTCGGGGCCGGGGATGACCAGCACCTGGTGGGCCTCAAAACGGTCGTCATGGGCGGCCCAGAGCGAGTCGGCCTTGTACCAGCGGCGCACATCGGCGTCGATGACGGGCACAAAGCAGACCGGCTTGCCGGGGCGCGCGCAGATCTGACGGATGAAGAAGGTCACGTCGGTCGGGTGCAGGATCCGGCTGTCGATGCCGGGGTAGGCCTCGCGCAGCTTGGCCATGGCCAGGGCCGGCTCATTCCAGCGGCAAGGGCCGCTGAGCACCGGGGTAAAGAGCCCCTCATCCTGGGTGTGCAGGCGAGCTTCGACGCGCTGGGCAAAGTCAAAGACGCGCAGGCGCCAGGTGCGGTCCGCCCAATTGCCGTCTTCGTAGCGGCCGCCGCGGCCCACGGCCATCAACTGAACCATCCGGTCCAGCACCTGACCGTAGGTCATGGCATGGAGGTCGCCAAAGTAGGGACGCGCGGTGGCGTTGAGGGCCTCGATGATCTCATCGCGGCGCGCCTCGATGGCCTCGGCGTCGCCAGCCACAGCGTCCAGAACGCGGCCACAGCGGGCGGCGGCGTTTTCAAGGTAGTGGATGTCGGCGTTGAGTTGGCTGCGCCCGGAGGTCATGCCACCGTCCACCTTGCCGTTGAAGACCCAGGCGTCACAACCGGCGGCTTTCACCAACGCGGCTTTGACCTGGGGAGAGGTGTGGGCCTCTTTGCAGGCCATCAACAACGTCCCCAAGAAGACCGCATCGACAGGCATGGAGCGCTCGCCGTGCGCCACGGCCCACTGGCCGGTGAGCAACTCGTTGGCGCGGGCCTCATCGGCGATGCCGCCGCCGACGCAGAGCACCAGGTTGGGCTGCGAGCGGACCATGTGGTAGCACTCCAGCAGCAACTCATCGAGATCTTCCCAGGAGTGGTGGCCACCGGCTTTGCCACCTTCAAGGTGGACAAAGATGGTGTGGTGCGCGGCGGCGCGGGCGATTTTGATGACGCGCTCGACCTGGGCGCGGGTGCCGGGCTTGAAGGCGTTGAGCCAGATGCCCTCGGCGCGCAACTCATCGAGCAGCGCCACCGCCTCATCGACCTCGGGGATGCCCGCGCTGATGGTCACGCCGCAGATCGGCGCCCCGGCGCGGCGCGCCTTCTGGACCAGGCGCTGGCGGCCAAGGTGCAGGCCCCACAGGTAGGGGTCGAGGTAGAGGGAGTTGAAGACGATCTCGTGGCCGGGCTTGAGGACCTCGGTCAACTCTGCCATGCGGGTGTTGAAGATGGCCTCAGTGACCTGACCGCCACCGGCCAACTCGGCGGTGAAACCGGCGTTGGCGGCGGCCGCCACGATGTCGACTTCGCTGGTGGTCGGGGTCATGCCCGGCAAAATGACCGGGGGCTGGCCCGTGGCGCGAGTGTAGCGGTTGTCCACGGCCACCTGACCGTTGGGCAGCTTGACCAGGCGCGGGGCAAAGTCATCGTAGACGATGGGGCGCGCCGGGCGCGGGGCGCCCACGGTGAAGAGGGTCTTGCGGTCATCGGAGCGCGTCAGCGCCAGGACACGCACGGCGGAGCCCTTGAGCGCGGAGCGCGTCAGGCGCGCGACGCCGTCACTGGGGCCAAGATCGAGGATGTAGTCGGGTTTGCCGGTCTCTTCGACGGCGCGCACGGTCCGGTGCCAGCGCACGGGGCGGACAAACTGGCTGGTGACCAGCTCGCGGGTCAGGTCCTGGCTCTCGTTAAGCGGGCGCGAGGTGTCGGGGGAGATCACCGGCAGGGCCAGATCGGCGGCGTTGACGCGGAAGCCAATGCGCTCGACGGTGGCCAGCATCGCCTCAAGGCCCTGGGCCATGTAGACGCTGTGGAAGGCGGCGCCGACCGAGAGGTACTCCCAGACGGCTTTGAGCGGCGCGCCGCCCAGGCGGCCTTCGCGGCGCGCGGCGGCTTCGCGCGCGGAGAGTTTTTCAATCGCGCCATGGAGCTGCTCCAGGGACGCGGGGGCGCCGCTGACCACGTGACGCGTGCGCGTGTTGTAGAGGGTGATGGCCACGGGGCAGGCCTCGGGCAGCGAGGCGTTGACCTTGGCGACGATGGCCTCCAAACGGGCGCTGGTGGGACCGGCGACCGACGCCATGGCGGTCGATTGGGGGTCGTTGGCGCGCGGCAGGCTGATGGCGCGGTAGGAGTTGGCCATGTGCAGACCCTGCCAGGTGAAGTAGCGCACAAACTCCACAAAACGCTCCTGGTTGATCTCCCCAGCGGGCGCTTCGCCCACCAGCAGCGCCGGCATCATGCCCTGGCTGTGTCCGGTGACGGCGGTGATGGCGCCAGCGGCAAAGGCCTGGTCGAGCCCTTCGCGGTAGAGGGCCAGAAAGCGCATGATCTGGGTGATGAAGATCAGCGGCTGCGAGATCGTCGAGGAGCTGAGCACTTCGGGCTCGGGACGCACGGTGGGGTCGGCCATCCAGGCGCTCAGGTCAAAACCGCGCGGGTAGAGGCCGCTCCAGCGGAAATCGCGCTCTTCGCGCACCAGCGTGCTGATGGCCTCCGAGGCGCGCTCCACCCACGGACGCAGGAAGGGGTGGTGGTCGCACAGCTCAATCAACTCATCGAGGCACCCGGCGCCCTGGCCGGCAAAGATCACAGCGGCGCGGCTGCGCCCCATGGCCAACTCCTGAGCCAGCGAGCGGTTCCGACCCGTGGGTCTACCCTCTGACTCGGTGTTTTGGCCTTTGTTCTCGGTATCCTGGTGCTTGGAGAGGTGCTGAACGTCGCCCTTACTCATGATGCTACCCTCGGTGTCATACGTCTTATGCGTCGCGACGCCCGGGTCGATGCCTGCCCCACTTAAAACCGCCAACCCCCTGCTGGACGACCTGGAGAGCAATGCAACACTCTAACCCGAACACTCGCGGTGGCCATCGGCCCGGTCCAAGGCAGGGCGCGCCACCTTGCGCGCTTGCCTGCCTGGCTGCCAACTGACCCGCCAGTCAATAACAGGACCAGACAATCAGGTCCGGACCTACGGGCGAGTTTGTAGACCAACGAGTCTAGAAATACAAGCGATAAGCGCTGCCGAAACACACCTCTCCATAAGGCGCACGAATCCGCGTCGACATCGTGAGGGCGGTTCACAATGCGAACTGTCGTTGACTGACAGGTCAATGAGAGGGCCTCAAGGCCAATGTCAGCAAACCAAGGGTGTCAGCAAGGGGATTGAAGGGAAATGCGGAAACACAAATGCCATCAAAGCCGCCACTCCAAACTCGTCAGCGACCCACGCGCGCCTCCATAAAGCGGCGCGCAACAGCATCTTAAAAAAAGTCACAGAGCGCGGCACGCGCGCAGAAAAGACTCGATCTGCTCGGCGGGCAACGGCGCCTCAAGGCTCAACACCATATGGCGCTGGCGACGCCCCGCCCCTTGAAGCACGCCCCCCGGATCTTCCAAACGCGCCCCCTGGTAAAAACCAAAGTGGAGCGCCTCAGGGCGAGGCTTGATGTAGCAGACCAGCCGGTCTGTCTGGTAGGCGATGACGCGCCAGCCGCTGATGATCCGCTCGTCCAAATCCCCGGCGTGCTGGTGCACCAAAGACCGCAGCGCCTCGGTCTGCTCCACCACCAACGGCTCAAAACCCGACAAAAAGTCCGCCACCTCGGCCTCGTCCAGCCGCTGGCCCTGCTTGGCCAACACCACACCGCCCTCACCCTCAGGATCGCCCTGCGGCTCGCGGCGATGGTTCATCGGCCTGCCCGTCAACTCGTGGGCCTCGCGCAGCTTGTGAAACCACCAACCCAAGGTGTTCATCACGCGCTCAATCACCTCGTGCGCGTCCGCCTGCTCCGGATCCGACAACTCCTGCATCACCAAACCGGTGTACGCGCCAAAGATCGTCGCCGACACACCCCGAAGCTCGCTCTCCGTCAGCTTATCACCCCAAAACGGGCGCAGAATCTCTGCGATCGCCAACCTCGCCCGACGATAGAACTTGGCCAGCGCAAGCTGCACCTCCTTCTCGCGCCGCGCCATCATCGTAAACTCCATCCACAGAGGGATGATCACGCGCCCGCGACGCAGCTCGTTCTCCAACGCACCCGTCACCGCGCTGATGTAATCATCCTCGTGGACCGACCGCTCAAACTGCTCGTCGATCTCGTCCATGATCTGGCGCGTCCACGTCTCCAGAATGTCAATGAAGACCTCCTGCTTGGACCCATAGTGCCAGTAAAAACTCCCCTTCGAGCTGCCCGCACGCTGGCAAATCGCGTCCACGGTCGTGTCGTGGTATCCCGAATCCCGAAAACAACGGTAGGCCGCCTGACGAAGCTGCTCGCGCTTGCGCTCCCCACGGGCTCCCTTCGGTGGTGTCATGACTGCCTCCCTCCTGGTCTCCTTCGCACCCCAACCTACCCGACCTCAGCCGCGCTCCTGCTCCTGGATCAGGTTCTCCTGGTAGGCCACGATCAACTTCTTCAACTCGCCGATCTCCAGCGCCGACTGCCGGCCGCGCTCCGTATCCGCCACCTTGTGGGGCACCTCAAAGCTCCTGAGCGCCTGAATGTCCGGGATGATGTCCACCCCGCCCTCAATCGCCTCATTGATCGCCCCAAAGGTGTGGTGCTGGGCCAACCGCGTCCCGTCAGACTCCAACAAGAGCGTATAACCCTTGTCCCCATAAGCCGCCGCAAACGCCCCATCGATCGTCACCGCGTTGCCACCGCGCTTCACCGGCGACTCGCCCTGCTCGATCTTCACCGGCACATGCCCGTTGACCACCAACCCCGCCTCGGGATCCACACCAAACTCCCGGCACACCCCTTTGACAAACTCCGCGTCGTGGATCAGCCGGAAATAGGCGTTCTTGGTCTCCTTCTTAAAGCGCTTGTCGGCAATAAAGTAGGACTCGAAGGTCGCCATCTTGTCCTTACCAAAGAGCGGCGACGCCGGCCCCGCCCACAGATACCAAAGAAAATCGATCGCGTCCTGATCTCGCTGGCGGAAAGCCCGCTGCACCAACGACTGACACACGTCAAAGAGCGCCTTGCCGCTGACCTGACGCCCCTCGATCTGCGCCTCCAGATACGACCCGTCCTCATGGACCGGCAGCGCACCATGAAAAATAAGGTGTTGATCCCGGCTGGTGTACATCGCCCCCCTGCGGAACATGTACCCCATGTGCTGCCACAAAACCGGGCTGTGCAGAAAAGAGGCCGTCAACTGCGCCATGCACGCCCGCTCATCATCCGACAACCGGTACGGATCGGCCGGGTCAAGCGTGGGCAAATGCACGTCGGCCAACGGCACCTCCTGCCCCGCCACCGTCACCGTCCCCGCCTTCAAATCCACGTGGTGCAACAAGTTGCGGTCGTCCATCCCCCAGTCCGGGTGCCGGGCCAACAACTGACCCTCCAACTTGAACTGAATGATCGCGATCGCCTTCTGCATCCTTGAGATCAGCAGCGGATCCTCAAGGCCTTTGACCTTCGGCGCAAAGCGCGCGCAAGGGTCCTCCCCGTACCTGGCCCTGGCCAACTGCTGCAAAGGCAGCAGCGGAATCCCGTACCCCTCCTCAAGCTGCGTCAAGCGCCCATAGCGCAGCGACACGCGGATCGTCGTGGCGATCAACGCCTCCTGACCCAAACACGCCCCCATCCACAGCACGTCGTGGTTGCCCCACAAGATGGACACATTGGGCTGGCGCATCAGATAGGACAGGACCTTGTCGATCCTCGGCCCCCTGTCCCCCATATCACCGGCCACAATGATCTCATCGACGGCCAGATTGCGGATCGCGCGCGACAACCGCCGCAAAAACTCCATGCCCTTGTCGTTGTCCAGGATCGAATCCAGAATCGTCTCGCTGTACGCCGCCGGACGATCAAACGCGGGCGCCAGAAGCAACTCCATGATCACCGGCCGATACGCCTCCGGCAGCGTCTCCATCACCTGCGTCAATGGATAGGCCCGCGCCATCTCCCGCAACAACTCAATCTGAAAGCCCGCCATCCGCTTGATGAACGCTCGCCGCACCCCTGGCTCCTTGAGCGTCGGAGAGATGTGCTTGAGCTGCTCCCAGGGGTAATAAATGAGGTTCAGCAGCCCGCGCCGCTCGGCGGCGTCCAGCCGGTACGCAAAAAGACGCTCCACCACCGGCCGCAGCCGCCCAGAAGCGTTGTTGATGACATGGCGCATCTTTAAATACTCGCCGTGCACATCCGAAAAGACGTGCACCGTCCCTTTGGGCAGGGAACGCTCCGCTTCCAACATGGCGATCCGCGCCACGGCGTCTTCGATGGTGGGAAATTGTCGGGCGAGCGTTTGCAAATAGAAGAGCTGAGCGCTGTCAAAATGCATGGACTGACCTGGGTGGGGAGGTTGGAGTTTTGTTCCTTCGAACATCCCGGCACACACTCCCAACCCGTACGCCATTTGGCAAGAGGCGTGCGGGGCGATACCTTCAAAGGCCACAGACGAACTGACACGGAGCCACCTCGATATGAGCCGATGGATGCCCGCCCTTTTGTTGATCGCCGCGCTGGTCGCGTGCAGTGACAGCGAACCCGCCGACAACGGTGGCGGTGAGGACAACAACGACGTCCTGATCAACAACGACACCAACAACGACACGCCGCCCAACAACGACACCGGCAACAACGACACCAACAACGACACCCCCATGCCGGTGTGCGGTGACGGCCAGTGCGAAGACCCCGAGACCGAGGCCAGCTGTCCCCAGGACTGCGCCGAGCCCCAGTGCGAGGCCGACGAGGTCCGCTGCGCCGACACACGCACGTTGGAGCGCTGCAACGACCCCTTTGCGGGCTTTGAGGCCGAGGCTTGCCCCGAAGCGCAGTTCTGCGTGGAGGGCGTCTGCCAGGACGCAGAGTGCGAGTTGGGCACCATTCAGTGTCTCGGGCGCGACACCTCCCAGGCCTGCGTCGATGTCGAAGGCATTCCCACCATTGAGGTTCAGCCCTGCGACGACGGCTTTGTCTGCACCGAGGGCGGCTGCCAGGAGCAAGTCTGCGACCCTGACGCCCCCCCGACCTGCCTGGACAGCGACACGGCGCTCTTCTGTGACCCGCCGGGCATCGCCACCCGCGAGCAGGACTGCTTCCAGGGCCAGATTTGCCTCAACGCAGGCTGCCAGACCCAGCTGTGCAACCCCGGCGTCACCGTCTGCCGAGGCGAAGTCATCGAGCGCTGCAACGACCTGGGCACCGCCTACGAAGAGGTCGAGACCTGCAACCCGCAAGACGGCACAAGCTGCATTGAGGGTGAATGCGTCGATGCCTGCACCGCCGCCGAGCGCCTGCGCTCCTACCAGGGCTGCGCCTACACCGCGCTCGACCTGCCCAACTCCTCCACGCGCCTGCAAAACGGCTTCGGCATCGCCGTGGCCAACACCAGCGAAACCCAAACGGCCACCGCCACCGTGGAGATCGAGGGCGAAATCGTCGACACCCTGGTCATCCCCCCGCGCGGCGTGGGCAACTACGTCGATGTGGTGCGCGACCAGCGCATTCAGGGCACCGGCATCTTCAACGCCGCCTTCCGCATCCTCTCGGACATCCCCGTGGTCGTCTACCAGTTCAACGTCCAGCGCACCGTCGCTTCGGCCTCCACCGACGCCTCGCTGCTCTTCCCCGACCACGCCCTCTTCAACCAATACCTGGTCATGACCTACAGCGGCGACAACGTCGGCTCCGGCTCCGAGCCCTACGTCGCCATCGCCGCCATTGAAGACGAGACCAACGTCACCTTCACCCCCACCAGCGCCACCAAGGCCTCCATCGCAGGCTCACTGCTGGCCATCCCCCAACTGCCCGCAGGCCAGGAACACACCGTCACCCTCAACGCCGGGCAGGTCCTGTCCTACGTCGCGCGCACCGGCCCCAACGACCTGACCGGCTCCCCCGTCCTGGCAGACCGCCCCGTGGCGGCCTTCGGCGGCAACTTCGCCACCCAGGTCCCCACCGGCCGCGTCTACCGCGACCACCTGGAGCAGCAAATCTTCCCTCGCCAGGCCCTCGGTCACCCTCAACGCCGGCGAGTTCGTCGAAGTCGCCATCACCCAACACGTCGAGGTCGTCAGCTCTGCCCCCGTCATGATCGGACAGTTCTTTGCTGGCTCCGCAGGCGCCGAAACACGCCAGGAAGGCGACCCGACCTTCATCCTCCAGGTCCCCCAGGAGCAGTACCGCGACAACTACGTCATCTTCTGCCCCGACACCTACACCAGCGACTACGTCAGCGTCACCGCCCCCGTCGGCGCCGAGGTCAACCTCGACGGCAACCCCCTGGCCCTTAGCCAGGACCCCATCGGCGACAGCGGCATGACCGTCACCATCGTCGAACTCGAAGACGGCGACCACGAACTGACCGGCACCCTGCCCTTTGGCGTCCTCGTCTACGGCTTCGGCGGCCCCCCCGACCAGGACCCCAACTCCGTCCAGAACGTCAGCTACGGCTACCCTGGCGGCCTCAACCTCGCCGAAATCAACCCCAAAGAGTGAGGGCGATGCCGCCCTCACTCTGGTTCGCGGCGCCGGCGCTTCGCTTGGCTTGCTTTCGGTGCGGTCGCTTCGCTCCCTTATGGTTCGGTCGCTCGCTTTGCTCGCCTCCTTTTGGTGCGGTCGCTGCGCTCCCTTATGGGATTTGTGATGGGTGGATCGTGCTTCGCCTGCTCTTTTGGGGTTACCAGGTGTAGAGGCCGGGGAAGAGGGTTCCGGGGACGGGTTGGATGGAGGAGCTGGTGTTGACCTGGCCGCTGTTGGGATCGATGAAGAAGGCTTGACCACGACCGGCGTCGACGCGGTTGGCAAAGCCTTCGACGGGCCAGGTGACCTCGGTGTAGACGTCCAGACCGGGGCGGTCCTCTTCAAAGCGCGCCTCGGCAAAGCCAAATTCGGCCAGACCCAGAGCGCTCAGTTCGGTCAGGACGTGTTGTTGATCCCAGCCGCATTCGTCTGTGAGGATTTCACCGCCGCCGAGGTTGACCAGCACCGTCCCGAAGGCTCGGTTGCGGGGTGAGCCGTAGCCGAATTCTGCAAAGGTCGGCCTAACCACCACGACGCATATCTCGAAGCCTTCGGCTTTGAGCGACACCTCCACCGATGAAGTCCGCTCTTGGCCATCAAAGACAAAGGTGTCGCGCAGCCCCGTGCTGGTGACCGCCAACTCCCCTCCAAAGCTCGTCAACACGACAAACTCGGGCTTGGGAAGCTCTGGTGGAGGCTCCATGATCTCTTCTTCAACAACATCGGGGGCCTCGACGGCGTCTTCTTCATTGGCGTCCTCTTGACCTGCGTCTGGCATGGTCTCAACGCCGTCAGGACCCACAAAACCATTGTTGGGCGCTTCAAAATCGGACTCTTCAGCGTCACCACACGCCACCGCAACCAAGCACAGACACAACACCAGAACCCTCTTCAACATCATCACTCACTCCCAAGAATGACCACACAACCCGGCGGACGTTATCAGGGCTGCTTGAACGCTCCGACACCGCGTTTGTGTGGACTTGTGCTCTTCATTGGGGACACGGCGGCCCCCTTCCTGGCCAACGCAGCACAAGACGGGAGGTTGTTTGATTGTGTTAACCCGAAAAAACACATGGGATGGAAAAGAAGAGGCGGGCATGGGCGAGCAGAAAGGCGAGCTTCGCCGCCTGTCTGCTTAGCGGGGGGCGCCGACGCGGATCCAGCGCTCGATGAGGCGCTGGGCGTTGGCGGAGAGTTGCTCGTAGCCGGCCCATGAGGGGGGCTGGGCGGTGCCCTGACGGATGGGGTAATCCCAGAGGATTTTGTGCATGAGGTAGGAGTTGGGGGCATCAAAGGGGCGGATGATGAGCCGCGAGGAATCTTGGGCGGAGGGCTGGCCGATCATGCCGTCGGGGGTCATCGCTGGCAGCTTCCATTCGGGGTCGAGGTGGCAGACGTTGCAGCGCTCAAAGATGGGTTCGACGTCGGCCCAGGTGGGGGGCGGATCGTCTTCGGCAAAGGGGTTGCGCTCCAGTTGGCGGTCTTCGACCAGGAATTTGACGGCAGGCGGGCCTGCGTAGGGCTGGTCGGTGACGGAGCGCAGCCGGTCGGGGTTGGGGGCGACGTCGTAGAAGAGCCCCGGCTCCATGTTGCTGCGCAGGCGCACCAGGATGCGCTTGTCGACCATGCGGTACTGGGTGACCTCAGAGACGCGCACGCCGCCCGAGGTCACAGAGACCGAGGAGAAGAAGTTCAGCTCGTCGGCGGCCAGGTAGCGGTTGAAGTCGAGGGCAAAGTTCTGGTTGCGCGCGATGGGGCCGGTTTCGGGGTCGGGGGTGACGCGCTGGAGGGCCAGCGGTCGGTCGTAGATGTCGCCCAGCGGAGGGTTTTCCACACACCCCGCCGTGCAGACCAGCGCGGCGGCGATGAGCGCCGACCCGAGTACCTGGGTGACACGCGCGCTCGCGCTTGGACGCGGTCGGTGGGTTTGACCTGCCGACCGCCATGTGGCCGCCGCAAACCGGGCCGCGTTGCCACGCTCTGGGGGCTTTAGACCTTTTAGACCTTTTAGACCTGAATCTCCTTCCATTTGCCGCCCCAGAACTTCCAACCCATGATGATCGCCAACAACACAATGTAGGCCGCCGCCGCCAGCCACACGCCCAGGAAACCCAGGCCCAGCGTGCTGGAGAGCAGGAACGACAACGGCACCAGGCAGGAGAAGTGTAGGATCATCTCCACGTACATCACAAACTTGGTGTCGCCCGCCCCAAAGAGCGCCTGGGTGCACACGATGCCGATGGCCATCAACGGCATCAAGCCGCCCATGATCCGCATCCCCTCGGCCCCGGTGGAGATGACCACCTCGTCGTCGCTGATGAGGTCCAACGCGGCCTCGGGCCAGATGATCACCAGCACGCCGGCCAGCGTCA
This sequence comes from uncultured Pseudomonadota bacterium, assembly GCA_937123825.1. Classification (GTDB taxonomy): domain Bacteria; phylum Myxococcota_A; class Bradymonadia; order Bradymonadales; genus CAKZKQ01. Next base: position 2,833 of record CAKZKQ010000556.1, on the reverse strand, counting down.
TCAGGAACGTGTAGATCCGCACCGACTCCCAACCGTAGCGCGAGGCCATGTCGGGTTTGCCTTCACCCAATGACTGACTGACAAGGGTAGCAGTGGCGGTGCCAAAAGCCAGCGCCGAGATGAAACACAGGCTCGACACATCAAAAATGACCTTGGTCGCGGCCGTATAGACCGATGGGCGGTTCTGGATCATGACGTGGGTCCAGTCGGTGGCCAGCGACGAGCCGATCATGTCGGGGCTATCGACCAGCGCCAACTGCTGCAAGTCGTAGGCAGCCAGCCCCTCGCCGGTATAAACCCCGGTGGCGGTCATCGTGGCCGTGACGGCGTCGGCGTCCAAAAGGCCGACGATCTTCATAAAGAGCAGCACACCGGCCATGACAAAGACCGTCGCCAAGCCGCTGGGCACGCTCAGGCGCGTGATCTCCCAGATGACCGTCTTGTTGAGCTTCTTGAGGCTGTAGTAGCCGTATTTTTTCAGATACGCAGGCAGCACCGACCAGCCGATCATCACCGCCAATCCCACGTAGGTCGAGATCAGGCTGGCCCAGGCCGCGCCTTCGACCTTCAACTCGGGGAAGATCCAGACGCCGAAGATCAGGCAGTAGTTGAGCACCAGGTTCAAGAGGTTCATGACGATGGCGGCGTACATGTGCACATGGGTGCGGCCGACCCCGTCGAAGAACGACTTGTAGGACATGGTCGTGACCATCGAAAAGACGCCCAGGAAGCGGATTTGGGCGTAGGGGATGCCCTGCGCCAGGACCGCGGGGTCGTTGGTCAGCAGGCCAAACATCCACGGGCAGGCAAAAAAGGCCGCGATGGAGGCGATGAAACCGGTGCTGGCCGAGATCGCCAGGCTGTTGGTCATGACGCCGCCTGCGGCGCCCATGTCACCGTTGCCAAAACGGCGCGCGGTGATCGCCTGGGTGCCCACGCTGACCGCGCTCAGACACCCACCGACGATCCACAGCAGCGGCAGCGAGTATCCGAGCGCCGCTTGACCGGGGATGGACACCGAGGACTCCAATTTGCCCACGAAGAAGGTGTCCATGATGTTGATGAGCGTCTGGGTCAGCATGGCAAAGATCACGGGGACAGCCATGCGGATGATGCGCGGATAGAGTTCGAAGTGTGGCTTAAGGCCGGGGCCGCTGGCCAGCGTCTTCTTGGGCTCGTTTGCAGGTGGGTTTGCCATGCGGGGCTCGCTTGAAGGTCTATCGGGAGGTGCAGCACCAACGCCCATCGGCGCCATCAAAGCGCGTTGGGGGTGATACAGCCCGGTAACCTACACACGTCGCAAGCATATTTGAAGGGCACGAACGCAAATTACCCTGCGTTGCAGATGAAACGCAGCGTTTTAAACACGGCAGCCATTCAGTTTGTGGCCCAAAAGGGCGCAGGCGTCAGGCGCGGGCGGGGGTTTGCAGCGCGGCGAGCGCTTCGCGGATCTCGCGGCGGCGTTTGAAGGCCCACCAGGGGGTGTCGAGCGCTTCCTGGGCCAGCTTGCGGCACGCTTCGGCGCGGTCTTCGCTCTTGTCGAGCACATCCTGGGCGCTCTCGCGCCACGTGCTCCACTCCATCAGGAGTTGGCGCGCGTATTCGTAGTGTCCCACGGCCATGGCCCGCTCTTCGAGGGCCCGATCGAGCTTGTCGAGCACCACATCGCGCTGGGCGATGGCTTTGTCGAGCTGGTCGAGGGTCTTGTCGCGCTGTTCGGAGGCGCGCTCGTGCTTGGCCATGGCGTCATCGCGCTGGCCCACGGCGCGCGCCAGGTGTTTGATGGCCTCATCGCGCTGCACACCGATCTGCTCAAGGCGCTCCATAGCCTCGTCGCGCTGGCGAGCGACCACGCGGTGTTCATTGAGCAGCGCGCGGTTGGCCTCGATGGCTTTGTCTCGGGCCAGCATGGCGTGGCGGAGCTTGGCGATGGCCTCTTCCTGGCGCAAGAGCGCCTCGGCCTGAGCCTGGAGGGCGTTGTCGCGGTCACGGACCGCCAGATCTCGCTGGGTGGTGGCGGTGTGCAGCGAATCCGACAACTCCTGGCGCTCTTCCGCCGCCTGAGCCAGGCTCTCGGGGGTCTGGCTCTCCAAAAAGAGCTCCAACTCATCAATGGAGTCGGACACCTCCACAAAGAAGTCGTCGGTCTGGGGCTCAGACACCAAAGCCAGCGAGTGAACCTCTTCAGCCCCCTTGGCGATCTGCCGGTAACAGATCTGCCCCTCAATGGCGCGCTGCTCCACCCGGCCCTGCTTGACCAGACGCCGCAGATGCCGCCGCGACACCCCCATCAACTGACAGATCTCTTGACGGCCCACCCAATCGGCGTCCGCCACCACGGGGTTGGACAGTGCGGGAGCGTTGGTCTCTTCCTTGATCATCATCGACGTCATGTCTTCACCGGGCGCTGCTGTAGGATAATGCACGACAATGTAAGCAACTCTGAGTGCAAGTATGACCTGCACCGTCAAAGGAGCAACTTTTTTGCCGCCACCAGACGCACCACGCCCACTCGGACGCACCACGGCCCTCATTGCAGCACACCAGACCCATGAACAAGGAAGAAAATCAGACGGGCATCAACACAGAGCAGCCCCACACCACCCAACCGCCAAGGCAAACAGCAGCAACCCCCCAGCGGCCAAAGCCCTCACCAATGAATCGCAGGCCGTCGAGCCACTTCAGGCCCACACAAATCCAAACAATTCAAAAAGAAAAGACCCTGCTTGAGGGGCGAGCAATGATGGATGCTAGAGGCCTTCAGGACGAACGAAGCCATAGCAGCGCTATTGCGAGTGAGTTCTGTGGCCTATAGCGCCATCAGGGCCGTCCC
>CAKZKQ010000555.1 GCA_937123825.1 uncultured Pseudomonadota bacterium | reverse complement strand
CGACGCGGGGTTGCTGTGCGCAGTCGAGCATGATGGTGACATCAAAGTGCGCGTCTTGGGACAATGTGTGCGCAAAGCGCTCAGCGCCGTCAAGGTAGAGGAAGTTGAAGGGGACGGGGCTGACGTTGAAGGGGGTGGCGTCCTTGCCCATGGACCACAGGATGTGACACAGGGCCAGGGTTGAGCCAATGGCGTCTCCATCGGGATTGACGTGTGCGACCACCAGAAAGCTTTGGTGGTCTTCGATCAACTTTGCAAGCGCCTGGTAGCTGTCCTGGAGGCCATCACGGTCTCCAAAGAGGTGTTTCAGCTCAGCTTGCGCGCCCATGGAGCGCACATCTTCGGATCTCACGGCTCGTCGCTCTCCCCTTGTTCAGCAGCGTCGGGCTCCTGGCGCTCTGAGGCCAGTTCGTCAAAGAGGCGGTCCATTTTGCGCCCATACTCGACGGACTGGTCCCAGTAGAAATCCAGCCGTGGGGTGATGCGCATCTGGATGCGCTGTCCCACGGTCCGACGCAGAAATCCTGACGCACGATCAAGCGCCGACGCGGCCCGTTTTTGGGCGCGCTGGCGAGTCTTGTCGTCTGCATCGTCCAGTCCCATCAGTAGATAATAAACTTTGGCAATGCTCAAGTCCTTGGTGACTTTGACGGAGGTCAAAACAATGTTTTTAACCCCAGGGTCACGGACTTCAGTCAGCAGGATGCTGGCGAGCTCTTGTTTGATGAGTTCAGCCAATCGGTCTGTACGTTTGTAGGGACTACCGGGTTTCATGGTGTTTGCTCGTGTGGTGTGGAGAGCCGGGGCCTTTTAGAGGTCGGCCATGGTCATCGGTGCGTCGTCAAAGGTGCCGTCCCAGGCAAAGACTTCGCGTTGGGCATCGACCAGCTCGGCCAGATGGGCATCTTGCATGAACTGCAGGACGCGGTCGATGGTGGTGTGTGCATGGCGAGTGTCGTTGGAGACGACAGACAGACCGATGCGGATGATTTTGTGGGTATCGTTGTCGCCGGTTTCGGCAATGGAGACCGCAAAGCGCGCACGGGTGCGTTCGACGAGCTGTCGCACGACACGGCGTTTGTCTTTAAGGCTCTTGGCCTGACGCAGTCGAAAGGTCAACTGACACAGGCCCACAACCATGGCCATGGGGGTCACACAGGAAAAGATGGGCGGTGGGACGTGGGAAGACCACGGCCCTGGCGGTCATGAGCAGCACCGTGTGGGGTGCTGCCAGGGGCCGCCGGGGCCTGGCAGTGGGGCCGCTTACTCAAGCTTGGCGGCTTCTTCGAGGATCTCGTAGGTCTCGATGATGTCGCCGATCTTGATGTCGTTGAAGTTCTGGATGCTCAAACCGCATTCAAAACCGGTCTTGACCTCTTTGACGTCATCTTTGAAGCGCCGCAGCGTGGCCACGGTGGAGTCGTAGATGACCTTGGAGTCGCGCACGACACGGCAGCGGCCGTTGCGCACCACTTTGCCTTCGAGGACGTAGCAACCAGCGATGGTGCCCACGCGCGGGACGTTGAAGGTCTCGCGGATTTCGACCCGACCCATGTTCTCCTCGCGGAGGATGGGAGCCAGGAGGCCTTCGAGCGCGCTCTTGATGACGGCTTCGGTGTCGTAGATGACCGAGTGGAGCAGCAGTTCGATGCCCCGCTCTTCGGCCAGCGCCTGGGCGCGGGCTTCGGGTCGGACGTTGAAGCCGACGATGATGGCGCCGTCGGGCGACGATGCGGCCAGGTTGATGTCGTTTTCGGTGATGCCACCCACTGCGGAGTGGATGATGCGCACCTGAACTTCATCGTTGCCAAGCTTCGACAGGGAGCCAACGACGGCCTCGACCGAGCCTTGGACGTCGCCTTTGACGATGACCTTGAGCTCTTTGAGTTCGCCTTCCTCCATCATCCGGGTCAAATCGGCCAGACCGCCGGGCTTGCGGGCCTTCTCGACCAGTTCCTTTTCGCGCTTTTCGCGCTGGACGTGGGTCGAAATGTCACGGGCGGTCTTCTCATCTTGCACGATGAAGAAGGGCTCGCCTGCGTCGGGCACACCCGACAGGCCGGTGACCTGGGCGGGGGTGGAAGGACCGGCAATTTCGAGGGTCTTGCCGTGCTCGTTGAACATCGAGCGGACGCGGCCGTAGTGCTCGCCGACGACGATGTAATCGCCGACGTTGAGCGTGCCTTTCTGGACCAACATGGTGGCCATGGGGCCGTGGCCGATGTCGAGCAAAGACTCGATGACCAGACCTTCGGCGCGACGGTCGGGGTTGGCCTTGAGTTCGAGCAGCTCGGCCTGAAGCAGGACCGCCTCGAGAAGCTCGGGGAGGTTCTGGCTGTGGAGGGCGGACACTTCGATGAACTGGGTGTCGCCGCCCCACTCTTCGGGGATCAGCTCGTACTCTGTGAGCGCCTGCTTGACGCGCTCGGGGTTGGCCCCAACCTTGTCAATCTTGTTGACCGCCACGACGATCGGCACCTTGGCTTCACGGGCGTGGCTGATGGCCTCCACCGTCTGGGGCATGACGCCGTCGTCGGCGGCAACCACCAGGATGACGATGTCGGTGGCCTGAGCACCACGGGCGCGCAGTGCCGTAAAGGCGGCGTGACCGGGCGTGTCCAGGAAGGTGATGGGTTGCTCGTTGATGCGCACCTGGTAAGCACCGATGTGCTGGGTGATGCCACCGTGCTCGCCGGCAGTGATGTCCGACTCGCGCAGCGCATCGAGCAAACTGGTCTTACCGTGGTCAACGTGACCCATGATGGTGACCACCGGGGGACGACCCTTGAGATCACCGTCGTTGTCTTCGGTCTTGTCGAAGAAGGTCGAGATATCAAAGGTGATGTTCTCGACGGTGTAGCCAAACTCTCCGGCAATCAGCGACGCCGTCTCAATGTCCACCGCCTGGTTGATGGTGTACATCTCGCCCATGCCCATCAACTTGCGGATGATGTTGGCGGCCTTGATGCCCATCTGGCGAGCCAGATCAGAGATGATGATGGCTTCATTGATCTTGATGACACGCTTGTGCTCGGCGGCCTGCGTGATCTGAGGCTTGGAAGCGTTGCGGTTTTTGGACCGCATCTTCTTGTTGCCACGACCGCGCGCGTGCAGCTTGCTGGGGTCACCGCCGTAGAGCTGGTGGCTGTTGACCACAGCGCGGCGCCCACGGCGCTTGCCGCGACGATCGCCACCACGGTTGTTGTCGCCACCACGGTTGTTGTCGCCCCAACGACCACCACCGCCGCCGGGGTCGCCACCAGGGCCGGCGCCAAAGCCGCCGGGACCCGAGGATGCAGGACCACGACCACCTCCGCCACGGGCAGGACCGCGACCACCGCCCCCGCCACCGCGACGTTCGCCGCCGCCACCGCGACGATCACCACCGCCGCGACCACCACCGGGAGGACCAAAGGACTTGCCTTCGGCTTCCAGGCGGGCACGCAGGAGTGCCGGATCAATGTGGCCAAGGATCTTGGCGGCGCCTTTGCGGCGAGGCCCAGCGTCGGGGCTCGCAGGTGTGATGTCCTGGCTGACGTCGGAGGACTTCTCGGGAGACCTGGGGGGCTCCGCCGCGCGCTGGACTTTGGGCTCAGCTTCGGCTTTGGGCTCAGCCGCAACAGGCGCAGCCTCGGTCGCCTTGGGCTCCGCTTTGACTGGCGCCGCTTCGGCCGCTTTGGACTCGGCAACAGGCGCAGCCTCGGCAACCTTGGGCTCCTCTTTGACAGGCGCTGCTTCGGCAACTTTGGGCTCAGCCGCAGCCTTGGGCTCTTCCTTGGCAGGCGCAACGTCAGCCGCCTTGGGCGGCGGCGCAGCCTCAGGCTCAGCGGGCGCAGGCGCCGGGGCCACAGGAGCAACCACCTTGGGCTCTTCTTTGGCCACCACCGGCTCAGGCGCTTTGGGCGCTGGGGCAGGCTCAGCCGCTTTGGGCGGCTCGGCCACAGGCTGAGGCGTGCGACGCACCACCGGACCATCGCCGACGATGCGGCGCGCTGGTTTGCTGCCCGTGCGCACGCGTGGGCCGCCCGCTTCCGGCTCTTTGGCTTTGGCCGGCTCTGCAGGCGCATCGCCCACCACCACGCGCGCAGGTTTTTTACGCGAGCGGCGACGCACGACGCCGGCCTTCAGCCGGGTCTCCACCACCTTGTTGTTCTGCTCTTGCTTCAACCGCTCTTCCACCTTGGAGACCTGGTCGTCAAAGAGCGTGCTCCTGTCGTTCTCAACCCGGAAGTTGAGACCCATTTTATTGATTTTCTCGACCAGAATATTCCTGTCGAGATTGTACCTTTCGGCAATTTCGTAGACGCGCTGTTTCGCCATGTGAGTCCGTACCTCGAAACTCTCACTGTCACAATGAGTCCGCCAGCGACCAGTCCAATCGACCGACGTCCTCCAATACCACGAACTCAAACCATCCACAGCGTGTGGGCCTGCCGCATCTCTTTCAGCCCCACACCCCCTCATCTGGTCAAGAACCGCCCCCGAGCGCGCTCATCGCTCAGGATGTCCCCTCTCAGAGACGACCCTCACCCTCCCCTTGCAGGGCCGCCAACTGGCGACCCATCCGCTCCAGATCCCTGGCAAAGGGCTCGGCCTCGACCAGGATGAGTCCAGCAAAGGAGCGCCCGATGCGCTGACCAAGCGCCTCGCCGCTCAAAGGGCTGACCACGGCCATCCCCTTGCGCTGGGCATTGAGTCCATACTTGCGTCGGTTGCCTTGTGAGAGGTTCGACGCAAGGATGAGCACAAGCCCTCGCTCCTGTTTCAAGCACGCCGATACGCGCGCCTCACCGGACACCACCACACCGGCACGTCGCGCCAGCGACAGCCGCTGTCCAAAGGCCTGACCCAACCCCCTGCAGGCATCCTCGATGAACGCCTCGGGCGATGGCACCTTCAGCGATGCCTTGAACGCTCGCTGAAAACCACCGCGGGTCAGTGCCTGATGAATGTGCTTCGGATCGGCCGACACATACGCGCCGCGCCCTGGAGCCTTGCCAGACCAGTCAATCGCCAACTGTGCTGCCGCACCATCGACGCCCGGCAAAAGCACGCAGCGCAGCAACTCCTCCTCTGGGAACTGCTGGCGGCTGCCCACGCACGTGCGCATCGCCACTGCTTTGCTTTTATCCTGCTTGACCATCTTCCTCTTCTCCAAAACCGAACCACACCCCCAACGGGATCTGAAAAGCGGCTTCGCACCCCGCACCCGGCATCACACCTGCGCGTCGTGGCCGCTGCTCGCCCTCACAGCCCGTCGTGCTGCTGCTCGGAAATCTCCTGCGCCTCGTACTGCTCGTCGTAGGAGTCTTCCTCGTCTTGCTCTTCTTCCTCTTTGGGCTCAAGCAACGACAGGTCCGCCTTGCGCGTCGCTGTGCGCGCCTCGGCCTCGCGGCGCTGCTCCTCGAACCACGCTTCCTTCTCCTCTTCGAGAGCTTCCAGCGCGTGCCCCTGAGCCTCCATGTACTCCACCACCGCCTCTTGAAGCTGCTTGGCCTTCTTCAGACCAATGCCCGTCTTCAAATCCAGGCGCTCGGCGGACTCCTCATAGAAGATGTGCCGCGGCGTGTAATAGCCCGCCTCATAAAGACGCTTGGCCACCTTCTCGCCCACACCCTTGATCTGCTGGAGCAGATCGCGCTCGCTGATCTCCTCGCCCTCTTCGTCCACCAGCTCGCCGGGACGCTCCAGGACGTCGCGCGCCGCCGCGATGATCCGCTCGGCGTTCTCAAACCCGAAGCCCGGAATCTGAGACAGCTCTGCCGGTTCCGCAAGCGCAATGTGCTCAAGCTTGCTGTAACCGAGCGTAAAGAGCGTATCGATCATGTCGGCCGAAATGCCCTCGTACTCCAACAGGTTCTTGCGCGCCTCGGCCATCATCGTGTGCAGACGCGTCTCTGAGATGATGTCCAGGTTCCAACCTGTCAACTGAGCCGCCAGACGCACGTTCTGACCACCGCGACCAATCGCCAGCGACAGCTGGTCATCGGGCACGATCAACTCCATCGTCTTGTTGGCCTCGTCGAGCAAAACCTTGCTGACCTCGGCCGGGCTGATGGCGTTGCACACAAAGCGCGCCGGATCATCCTGGTAAAGCACGATGTCGATCTTCTCACCGCGCAACTCCTGAACGACCGCCTGCACGCGGCTGCCGCGCATGCCCACGCAGGCACCCACCGGATCGACGTCGCTGTCGCGGCTGTAGACCGCCACCTTCGAACGCACGCCCGGCTCGCGAGCCGCCGCCACGATCCGCACGATGCCTTCGTACATCTCGGGCACCTCGGCCTCGAAGAGCTTCATCAGCAACTGCGGATCGGCCCTCGACAACACCACCTGAGGCTCGCGGCTGCTGCGACGAACCTCTTTGATGATCGCCTGAATCCGATCGTTGGGCCGGTAACTCTCACGCGGGGTCTGCTCCTTGCGGGGCAAAATCGCGTCCGTGCGGCCAAAGTCCAGGTCGACAATCAGGTTGCCCTTGTCGAAACGACGCACAATCCCCGTCACCAACTCACCGGCGCGGTCCTTGTACTCGTTGTAGACCATGTCGCGCTCGGCTTCGCGCACGCGCTGAATGATGACCTGCTTGGCCGTCTGCGCCGCAATGCGACCAAAGGTCTTGCGCGAAGAGTCCAATTGCAAAATCCCACCGTAACGGCGGTCTTGCTTCAGAGCCTCGTCGCGATCCTCATCGCGGTAGAAAATCTGGAAGAGCAACTCGTCGCCAGGCTCGGCGTCAAGGCCGTGCTCCATCGCCAGAGACACACCGATCTCACGATACGGTGACTCCACATCCTCGTCGTCAACCACTGTGATGATCTGAAAGAGCTCAACCAGCCCCTTGTCTTCATCGTACTGCGCCTCGATCTCGCGCTGCGCGCCAAACGTACGTTTGGCCGCCGTCAAGATCGCCGCCTCCAGTGTCTCAACGAGAATCTCGCGATCAATGCCTTTATCTCGGCTGACCTGCTCGATGACGTGATTGAGGTTCATCGCTTACCTCACCCTTCCATCCATTCGTTTTCGACGGCCACCTGAAAACAATGACACCTACACATCGGCCTGCCTCCAACGCTCTGCTTAACTACGCTTTAGGGCAATCATCGAAAGTCGTAGACCGTGCGACCCTTGTGCACGTGCTCCAACCTGACCTCCAACAATTCCCACTGCTCAATGGGTATCACCTTGGGGATCTGACCCTTCTTGAGATTCTTGCGCCTGGGCGCCTTACGCACCTGCAAGACCTCTCCGTCGTCGTCCATCCCCTCAAGAACACCCTCCAATTGCGCCGGCCCTGGTGTACCCTCTGCAAAAAAGAGCATCACCTTCTCACCGACCGCCATACGGTAGTGCCGCAAGGTACGCAAGGTGCGCTCAACGCCTGGACTCGACACCTCAAGGCGATACGCCCCAGCTATCGGATCATCAACGTCCAACAATTGACCCAGCTCACGGCTGACCGCCGCGCACTCATCAATGCTCACACCTTTGCCAGGCTCCGAAGAACCCTCCTTGTCCAGCGTGACACGCAAAACCTGACCACCGCGCTCAGAGACCAACTCAAGATCGTAGAGCAACACCCCCACGGCCTCAGCCACCTCCTGCACCAGCGCCTCAACCTGCGCCATATCTGTCACACTCGCTGCCGACACCTGACCTTGACCTCCAAACACTCCTCCCCACCTCGCCCGGACACACCTGTGCCCGATACAGCCCCGGTCACCACCGCACTCGCACGCTGCTTCACAACGCACAAACACACCTGGGACCGCCGACAACCGCCAATGACCAAACTCTCGCCGGTCATGGGGCGCCGAAGCCGCGTCTCGGATGACAACGGAAGCAAAAAACAAAAAGTGGGCTAAAAAACCCACCTTCTTGCGCTGCTTTCGCTGCGTCCACCGCCAGATGGCATACCCTGATGAATCAAAACCAAGGAGGCGGGAACGACCGCAGGGGCCAGGGAGAGGACTCTAACCACGCTGCCTTTGTCGGCTATGGATGCCGACTGTGACAGCCTTGCCTGAGCCACACATGATCCACTGCGGGATCACAGAGCGTCAGACACCCTCTACAACGCCAACTTATATACTACATGCCCCCCACCACCGCAAGGGGCATTCTCTGCGACGACCTGAACATTCGACAGTGTCTGCAAACACACTCAGAGCGCGTTCACGCCAAACCCAATCTGCCCTGAACATCAGCACGTGTTGAGCCAGAACCCACGCTGGAGACTTATGGAGCACACACAAAGAGGCCAAAACCCCCACTTGCCCACCACCACAGGCCAAAACCCACAGCGGCTCCAGCACAAACCCTGCCCAACGCGCCCTAAGATTCCAAAAAGCGCGCGTGAGACATGCACGGCATCCGGCGGCGCACCTGCGCCACCTTCTCACCATCCAAAACCGCCAGCGCCACACCCACACCGTCTGGCACCTGCGCCACCACCGTCCCCCACGGGTCAATGATCATCGAGCGACCATAGCTGTCCCGACCCGGACAATGGTGACCCCACTGGTTGGGCGCCACCACATAGCACTGGTTCTCAATCGCCCGCGCACGCAGCAACACCTCCCAATGGTCGCGCCCCGTGCGCTCGGTAAACGCCGACGGCACACACACCACCTGCGCCCCAGCCTGCGCCAACTTGCGGTACATCTCCGCAAAACGCAGGTCGTAACACACCGTCATCCCCAACGTCAGACCACCCAGCGGCGCACACACCAACGCATCGCCAGGCTCCACCGTCTCAGACTCAAAGAGCGTCTGCCCGCCGGGCAACTCCACATCAAAGAGGTGCACCTTGCGGTACACCGCAGACACCTGCCCCGACGCATCAATGAGCACACTCGTATTGCGCGTCATCCCAGGGTGCTGGCTGACCTCTACCGTCGACCCCAACAAGATCCCCACCGAGCGCTCGCGCGCCATGGCCACAAACGCCCCCACCACAGGACCGTCCAGACCCTCGGCCACCGCAAACTTCTCGCGCTCAGGTCCCAGAAACGGCGCGTTCTCCGGGAACATCACCCAATCGGCGCCGCGACCGGCCGCCTCATCCACCAACGACCGACACACCGACAGGTTGGCGTCCACATCCGGCGTGCTGCACAACTGCGCCACCGCCACCGTGACCTTGCCACCGCCCTTCTCCTGCTGCACCATCACGGACCTCCCGCGCCCAAATCGTAGACCGACACGTTGTCAAAGTAGAGCGGCACGCTCCAGTTGTTGAAGGCAAAGTGGCTGTGCTGCGGACCCACCAACGGACGCTCATCCTTGTACTCCAACAAGACCGTCCCCTTGTCCCTGTCCAGATACCAGCGCACCGTGTTGTCGGTGCGCACCACCGCCATCTTATACACCTTGCTCTGCTCCACCTTCACATCGCGCGCACCCACAAACCGGTCCTTGCCGTGCTCGTCCATCCGCGCAATTGTGTTGATGGAGTTCTTCCACCCCCCAAAAATCAGGATATAGCCCGACTCGTGGTGTTCACCGTCGCCAAAGACCTCCACCTTGATGTCCCCGTGGGGCGACTCGCTGCGGGCGTCAAACTCAATGCGCACGCGCTGCGGCAAGGCCTGGCGCAACCACAACGCCTTGTTGCGCGTCCCTGCCGAGTGCAACACCCCGTCGTTGACCACCCAGCCCTCGGCATCGGCAGTGTTGTTCCACTTGTTGGTGTCCAGACCACTGGCAAAATTGTCCGAAAAAATCAGCCGCCCACCCGTGCGCGCCCAGTTCGGGTCCACCGCACCGCCGCCGACTGTCTCACCGCCGCGCCCACAGCCCTGCGCGGCACACACCGCCGCGACCGCCACACACAACCACCATCCCTGCCTCATCATCCCCATCAATCCTCCTGCAAACGCGGCCTGCGTCACCCCTTTGGCATGCTCCATCACACACCCACACCCAAATCGCCCACTCAAAACAAGCGCAAAGCCCCGCAACAACGGCCTCCCCGGGTTGAAACACCGGACATCGTCCCATCGTGCCCCAGCGCGACACACTCTGCAAGACCACACCACCCTGCCCTGGACAACACCCCGCATCACTGCCACGCTCTGCCCCCCAGACACCGCCCCCTCCCACCCCAAACCCCAATACACACCCATGACCCAACCCCTGCGCCTGCTGACCTGGAACACAGGCCGACTCTACCTCCCCTGGCTCGAACGCCGCCGCCCCTCATGGACACCCAAGGGGTCGCTGCCACACATTGCCGCCTGGCTGCTGCGCTGGAGACCCCACGTGGTCTTTCTTCAGGAAATCCCCCCCGACGGCACCGCCAAACAACTGCAAGCGCTGCTCGGCGGCGCCCCATGGCGCGCGTTCATCACCGACATGCCCTCCAGCGACCGCCAAATCCTCACTCTGACCACGCTCCCACAAACCACCTGGCAACCCATCGCCACCGGCACCGGCAGACACGCCGCCGCGCTGACCGTGCACTCAAACCTGCACCTCGTCGGCTGCCACGCCTGCGCCCACAACCCCGCCCGACGCCTGCGCTACGTCCAGGCCCTGACCCACTGGGCCAACACCCAACCCCCAGACCACACCACCGCATTGCTGGGCGACTTCAACATCGACCCTTTGCTAAGTCCGCACCCTGATGACCGCGCCGCCATCAAACACCTGCGCGCCGAGCGCTTCACGCACCAACCCCCCATCCACCAACGCCACACCTTCTTGAACTGCCTCCAGCTTGACCACCTCCACCACCGCATCGGCCCCGGCGCACCGCGCCGCACCTTCACCACCCAGGTCCTGCCTGGCACCGGCGGACACGGGCGCGATCACGCCCCGCTGTGGACCACCATCGCGCCCGCCGCAGACTGAAAACCCCACAAAAACAACAAAAGGCGACCCTCTGTGAGAGGATCGCCTTGGATGCGAAGGAAGGTTTTGAGCCTCAAGGCCTCACAGGACGTAAGCCTCGCTCGACACGCGCAGCTCGTTGAGCCCGGCATCGTCAATGGCGCCGGTCACGTCCACGGGCGAGAAGTCCGCGTCCATCTCTTCTCCGATGGCGTCTTCTTCGACCGAGGGGGCGTTTTTGACCGTCTCATTGATCGGGCGGAAGGCGTCGTCGAGCCAGGTGCTCAGATCAAAGGCGATGACCAGCTTCTGGGTACGCTCACCGGTAAAGTGCACGTCGTTGAGCGAGAACTGGGTCGTGGTCGAGGTCCCGTAGGTCCAAGGCACCCACGACACGGGAGCGGTCTTGGAGTCGCCGCTGCCGTCGGGCTGCCAGGGAAGCGGCACGGGTTCACCAGCGGCCGCCGTCTCTTTGGTGTCCGGGATGCCGTCGATCCGAGCCAGGCGGCCGTTGATGCGCATCGACTGCCCGACCAACGTCTCACCTTCGCCGTCATAGGGCTCCAGCTTGATCGACACGTGGTAGTTGCCGGGATGCGGTAGGGTCAGTTGCTCGCCGATCACCTCGGTCTCCCCCGAAGAGAGATCAAAGTGCAGGAGCATCGGCATCCGCGTGACGTAGACCAACCCCTCGTATTCCTCGTCGAGCGGCTCCAGGCTCACCGACCCAACCCCCATCAGGAGGTCTTCAAGGTAGAGCTCATCGCGCAACTCGTCGAGCCCGTCGATGCGGAACTCGGGCGTGATCAAAAGCTGCTCGGCCGTGGTGCCTTCAGACGATCCATTGTCCTCGTCCTGCTGGCAACCGACCATCGGCGCAGCCACTGCCAAAAGCAGCAACATGCACACCCACAGCACGGCCCGGCGCTTGTCTTCTGTGCTGAATCTCATCGCTATTCCTCAGGTGTTGTCCCAATCTGACACAAACACCCCTCGATACACAATATACGCAGCAAGGCGCTCATACCTTTCTAACGCCCCACAAGGCCACCGTCAACCCGATGCTTTCAACGCAAGCTCTTCTTTGAGCTTGCCCAGCGACTCATTGCCGTTGATGATCTGCGACAACCTGGGCCGCTTCATCTTTAGAATGTTGGCTGCGTGCGTAATATTGCCTTCCGTTTCTATCAACGCGCGTTTGATGCACTCCACCTCAAGACGCTTCTTGAGATCCTGCAGCGACATCCCGCGCGCCACCACCTCCTCGACCAGAGCGACCTCAGGGTCAACGTCCTCGCCGGCCGGCACCACCGCGCCTGCCGACCCCGACGTCAACTCCCGATCACCTCCCGGAGGCTCGTCACTGACTTCTGCAGGTTTCGTGCCGCCATCGGCCGTCTCTTCGACGAACACCAACGCCGCGTCCTGCTTTGGCGCAGAGACCACCTTGGCCTCCACCTCTGTCTCATCGGGTGTCCACCACCCTTCCACAAATTCAAGCTGCGCGGGCTCCGACGACATCTGCCCCGTGGCAAAGAACTCGTCAAACTCACGAATGTGCTCCACGTCGATCACCTGCTCATCCACAAAGAGCAGCATTGAGCGCACAAAGTTCTCAAGCTCCCGAATGTTCCCCGGCCAATTGTACGACGACAAGAGCCGCAGCGCGTCGTGCGAATAATAACGGGCACGCTCACTTTGCTGGGTAAACTGCTCGGTGAAATGCCTCACCAGACGCGCAATGTCTCCCCGACGCTCGCGCAGTGGCGGCAAATCCATCACCACACCCTTAAGGCGGTAGTACAAATCCAGGCGGAACGTGCCCTCGCGGACCATTTCCTCAAGGTTGCGGTTGGTGGCGGCCACCACGCGCACATCCACATCAATTTGCCCACTGCCACCGACGCGCTCAAAGCTGCGCTCCTGCAAAACCCGCAAGAGCGCCACCTGCGTATTGGCCGAGATGTCTCCAATCTCATCCAAAAAGATCGTCCCGCCGTGGGCCATCTCAAAACGGCCCTTCTTGCGGCTGAGCGCCCCCGTAAAGGCCCCCTTTTCGTGCCCAAAGAGCTCCGACAAGAGCAACGTCTCCACAAACGCCGCACAGTTGACCTTCACCAACGGCCCCTTGCTGCGCGATGAATGGTGGTGGATGGCCTCGGTGAACAACTCCTTGCCCGTGCCCGACTCGCCCATCAACAAAATCGTCGAATCACTGGCCGCCACCTTATCGATCATCCGAAAGAGGTGATGCAGACGAGGATCCTCGCCGACGATCGGGTCATAGCGTGAACGCCAGCGCTCAAAGGCGCGCCCTCGGCGCTGCCCAATCCGCTCCACGCCCGGCTCGACCGGCGCCGCCGCCGCTTTGGCCTTGCGGGTCGCCGCCGCCACCTCCCGGTCTTCAAAGGGATCGCCCTGCTCCAGCGCCCTCATCAAGCGCACCAACTGACGCCGACCATGCTCCGAGCGGTACTTCTCGCGCAGCGCCTCCGGTATGAAACCACTGAGCTTGTCCACCGCCGCGCGCGCCGCCGACACGTGCGACTTGGCCTCCTCCACTCTGCCCAGACCACGACAAATCCGGCCCAACTGGAAACTGGCGCGCCACACACTCTGGTCGAGCGCCTCGTCCTCAAAAGTCTCCAGCGCCACCCGCGCGTGCGACTCCGCCTTGGCAAACTCACCCGCGTCCGCCAGGAGCGTCGCCATAAAGAGCTCCTGCTCGCCGTAAAGCTCCCGGCCCTGGGCGCTGTCCTGATTCAGACCAACCTGCTCAAGCCACTGGTCTCGCTCGGCAAACTGCCCCATGGCGTGATGGGCCTGCGCGATCCTCAGCGCCAGACGAGACTGAATCGTTGGCCCCGAAGCCGACAGACCCTGGCGCGCGCGCTTGAAGAAGTCCAGCGCCACCTCGGGCTCCTGCTCCGCCAGCGCGATCCGACCCCGCACGCTGCATCCTCGGGCGTGGAAGTAGCGGATCTCGCGCGCCTTGGTCAGCTCCAATGATGCGTCGATGAGCGCGCGCGCCTTGGGCATGTCGCCCAACACCTCGTACACATCGCCCAGGTTGAGCGCCGTCACCGCAAACTGCAGATCGTTGCCCGACTTCTTAAACGTCGCCAACGCGTGCAAATAACAGTCGAGCGCCTCGCCAAACCGCAGCGTCTGCTGGTAGATGACCGCCAGATTCAAGAGCACAAAGGCCCTCACGACGGTGTTGGCTGTGTTGTGCCCAGACGACAGGCAGCGCACAAAAATCTCTTCGGCTTGCTTGTAATCGCGGCGCTGGACCTCAATGGTCCCCAGGTTGAAGAGCGCCCGCAAGCGCTCCTGCCCAAGGGACTCCTGCTCGGCAAGGCGGCGGTTGGAGCGAAAGTGCTCGCTGGCCTGCTCGTAATCCTCCCTGAAGAGACACACCTTGCCCAACGTGTTGGTCATCTCCACGATCAAACGCTGAGACTCGGCAGAACCATCGCCCGCCGCCAGATCCAGACCCTTGTGGCAAACCTCCACAGCGCGATCGTACTGCCCCTGGCCGTAGAGCGCCTCGGCGGTGGAACTCAAAATCCGCACCACCTCTTGTCTCAAATCCCCCTGACCCGCCTTGTAGAGCGCCTTGGCCAACGCGCGCACCGCCAGATCGTACTTGCCCATCCGCAAGAGGTTGCGCCCAATGAGCCGATACACCGGCGCCAACGCCGTGCCCGAGCGCATTTTCTTAAGGCGACCGCAGTAAAAGAGCGCCTTGCGGTAGTCGTGCAGCGACGACGACAACTCAATGAGCCGCTCGTAGACCTGCTCCAACGCCGGTCCCTGCTCCAAGAGCGGCAGCACCCCCTCAAGAACCTCCCTGGCGCGCTGATAGGCGTACGTGGAGTGGAGCCGCTCGGCAGCCAACAAGGCGTACTCGACCGCCTCCTGATGGCGATCGCTGCACAACAGGTGCTCGGCGATCTCTTCGATCTCCACCGCCTGACCAAACCGCTGCTGGTCGAGCAACCGCCCCGCCAACATGCCGCTGAGCTGCACGCGCCGCTCAGGCGCCATCTGACGCAGCACAAAACCAATCGAGTTCTGGTGGGCAAAGTGAACGCTCAACGCCCCCCGACCCACGCGCCGCTTCAAAATCCCCTGCGCCTGCAACGACTCCAACGCCGCGCTGGCGCTGCGACGGTCCAGACCCTCGGTCAAGTGCACCAGCGCATCGGGAGACATCGCCTTGCCGTAAACGGCCAGGACCTCCAGGAGCCGACGCTCGGCCTCCTCAAGCCGCCCCCAACGCCATTTGAAAAGATGCTCGGCGTCCTGCGGCAACATCTTCAGCAACGCCTCAAGGTTGGACTCGCTGCCCTGCGTCAACGCCAGCACGCGCTCAACAACCTCGCCGCGCTCCAAAAACCGCCGCACCGTCTCCTCGCCCATCCCACGCAGATTCACAAACTCCGCATGGGACCGCGCCCGCAAGTGGTCCTCCAAGTCGCCAAGGACCTTCTGCCCCAGCGCGCTGTCCTCCACCGTCAGCGCCAACAAACCCCGAAAACCCTCTCGGTCCACACCCTCGGGGATAAACTCGTCAATGGGATCGAGCGCAAAGTTCTCGGCCACGTACGCAAACGCCGCCAGTGAAGAGGCGTCGGCCAGATGCAGGTCCTGAACCACCACCACCGCCGAGCGCAGCCTGGAGGCCTCCACAAAGAACCGCCCCAGCAACTCATAAAAATAGACCTGTCCGGGCTGGGCCGCGCCCACATCGATGATCGTCCGCGGCTGACCCAGACCCGACAACCCCAGGCACACGCTGAGCTCATCAAAAAGCTCCTGCACCACGTCGCTGAGCAGCCCCAGATCATCCAGGTGGCCGTAGTACCCCGAGACCAGATCCCGCAGCGCCTTGTACGTCGCGCCGCCCCCACAAGAGACCTCAAAGACCAGCTCGCCGCGCTGCAACAACGCCCGGCGCCAGCCCTTGATCAAGGCCGACGTGGCCTGCGCCTGAGGACCGTGAACCACCACCACCGTGCCGGGCTTCTGGGCGCTGCGATAGCTCTCCCACAGCTCCATCAAGCGGCTCTGCTCTCGCTGCAGTGTCCCCTCGGCCCGCTCGGTCAAATGCACCGGGCGACGGCGCTCCTCATGATCCGCCACTGAAAGCAGCGACACCATCGATCTGGCCAATGGCTTGTTCATCACACACACCTCCACCCATGCTTTATACCACTTCCTGGCCCATGACGCCCGTTACCGAGCCCCAGATTCGCGCTGACCTGGCGCTTTGTGATAGAGTCGAGGTGCAAAATTGAAGCAAACCAAGAACCCACAAACACACAGGAGAGTGTGCCGTGAAAAATCTGAACGTTCTGGCGCTGGTGCTGATGGTCGCCGTGCTGGCTGTGGCCATTGGCGGCTGCGGCGCCGATGAATTTGAGTTTCGCCAGGAAATGATCGTCAAAGGCACGCTCAACATCGACCAGGCCTTTGAAGGACAAGACGGCGCCACCGCCACCGAAGACCTCCTTGAGACAGTGGTCTTCGCCGTCGACTTCCCCCTGTCCGAAAAGAGCCCCGAGTTGACCGATTACAACGGCCTCTTTAAAGAAATGCGCATCGAGCAGTTGACCTACACCGTCACCGAAAACTCCATGACCACCGACCTCGAAGAGGTTCAACTGGCCTTCGGGCCCCTGGGCATGGCCGCCCTCGATGACCCTGACGCGGTCCTGGTCGCCTCGCTGCCCCCCATCCCCGCCGGGTTCACCGGTGAAGGCACCGGACAGACCTTCCCCCAGAACGCCGCCGCCGCCTCCAAGCACGTCTTTGACCTCGACTTTGGCATGGTCAGCGGCTCGGAAATCAGCGTCCGCAAAGACGAGCCCCTGCCCGAAGGCAAGCTCAAGATCGACATCGCGGTCACCGTCACCCTCATCGCCGACGCCCTCTGAGACCAAAGCGCAAAAGAAAGGCTCGCTTTGTGGCGAGCCATGATGGAAGACCTGGGCCTCCACACACCACACGGGCACTTACAAACCCACACCAGCCCCTCCCACCTTCAGGACTCCTTCTCGCTGTGGCGATCCGTCAGTGCAGGCACGCGGTCGCGCAGCAAGAGCGTGAACCGAAAAAGCTCTTCCATCACATCCACCACGCGCCCTCTGAAGGCGCTGGGTTTCATTCGCCCCGTCTCATCAAACTCCTGCCACGCCTTGGCCACCGAAGACTGGTTGGGGATGGTAAACATCCGCATCCAGCGGCCCAAAATCCGCAACTGGTTGACGGCGTTGAAGGACTGAGAGCCGCCCGACACCTGCATCACCGCCAACGTGCGCCCCTGGGTCGGACGCACCGCCCCATCTGACAACGGAATCCAATCGATCTGATTCTTAAACGCCGCCGTCATCGCGCCGTGCTGCTCGGGCGACACCCACACGTGCGCCTCGGACCAGGCCGACAACCCGCGCAGCTCAACCACCTTTGGATCATCGTAGGTCTGGCGGTCAAAGACCGGCAGCCCGTGGGGATCAAAAATCCGCACCTCACAGCCAAACGCCGTCAGCACCCTGCCGGCCTCCTCGGCCAAAAACCGGCTGAAGCTGCGCTCGCGCAGTGAACCATAAAGGATCAACACGCGCGGCGGATGGGTGCTGGCCTCCGGGCCAAGGCCCAACTCAGCAAGGGCCGTGGAAACAGAGTGCGGCGGCAACGCGTCGGTAATCAATGACATGCAAATCCTCCTGAAATCTGGACAATCGCGCCTGGCCTGATGCCAGACCAACCTCAGACACCTAACCCACGCTGGCGGCGTCTGCCCCTGAAGACGGATGACCTTTGCCCAGGACGCACCTCCATGCAAAGCCCACCCCCTCAATTTTGCGCCACAACCCCCCCCAACAACGCCGCGCAAGGCCAGCAAGGGGAGGAAAATACTGCTGAGCCGGTGGACCATCGACGCGCAACACTGGCCTCTGTGCCCTGGAAGCTGTAAAACACAGCCCTGGCACGGCATGGGCTGGAAATAAACCCCGGCCCTTTTGCCCTTGCCTGACTGTCGTCAACCACGGGACAGACCACGAGGCCTGGCCCAAGAGCAGACTCTGGATCGAAGCATCATGTCGACCCAAACCATTTCAAACCACAAAACACTGCTGAGCCTGGTCGTCCTGGCGCTGGTCGCGCTGGCGGTCCTGTCCATCGCCCGCACCAGCGACGCCGAACCGCCCCAGGGCGTTGAAATCGAGTACGATGGCCGCCTCCTTGATGAGAAGCGCAAGCCCATCGCAGGCATCTTCCCGCTCGAATTCATGATCTACCGCGAGCAGGGCGCCGACCGACCCATCTGGCGAGAAACCCATTGGGTGGCGGTCTCGGGCGGGCGCTACAAGGTCCGTTTGGGCAGCAGCAACCGCATCCGCGCCGATCTCTCACGCGACGGAAAACCCCTCTTCCTGGGGGTCAACCTCAAAAACGGCGCCGAATTGACCCGCGAGACCATCTCGCTGCCCAAAGCCGACGTCCCAGCCCCGGCCTCCCCCGCCAAGGTGACCGAGGTGTCCCCAGGCAAGGCCGCCCCTGAAAAGAACGACCCGGTGGAGAAAAAGCCTGCGCCGGTGGCCGACAAAGCCGCCGACAAGGACGATGACAAACCCCAGTATAAGACCGAAGCCAGCTTTGCGGAGTTGGCCGAGTACGCCAAGCGCGCCGGGGTGGCCGAGAACGCCGAGAAGGTCGGCGGCAAGAGCATTGAAGAGCTCGAAGCCGAGATCGAAAAATTGCGCACCCTCATTGCCGAGATGCGCACCGACAAAGGCGGCGGCGTCACCGTCGGCAGCGACACCACGGTCATGCCCCGCGTGGGCGGCACCGGTGGCACCGCCTACGTCCGCGAATGCCCCCCTGGCCATGTGGTCACCGGCATCCGCGGCACCGGCGGCGCCCTCATCGACAGCATCCAATTGATCTGTTCGCCGCTGCGCTGAGCAACGCGCTCGCACGGCGGCCCAACACAGCCCATAAACCCGAAAGGAGAAAAGACCATGAACCGCATCAGCCTCGTGCTCCTGCTGGTGGCCTCACTGGCCATGGTGACGGCCTGCGAAAAGAAAGCATCCACCGACGGCGCCAAAGGCGGCGACAAAGCCCCCGCGGCCGACAAAAAAGCCGCTGGCGGCGGCGGCGCGGCCGATAAAAAGGCTCCCGCCGACAAGAAAGCCCCCGCGGCCGACAAAAAGGCCCCTGCGGCTGACAAAAAGGCTCCCGCTGCGGACAAGCAGGCGCTGGGTCAAAACGACAAGTCCTTCCTTGAGGGCATCGAAGGCAGCGGCCAGCTCATCGTCATGATCGAAACCAGCATGGGCACCTTCAACTGCGAACTCTACGAGGACCGCACGCCCAACACCGTCATGAACTTTGTGGGTCTGGCACGCGGCCTCAAACCCTTCCGTGACCCCGCCACCAAGCAGGTCACCAAACGCCCCTTCTACGACGGCGTCGCTTTCCACCGCGTCATCCCCCGCTTCATGATCCAGGGCGGTGACCCCACCGGCACCGGCTCCTTCAACCCCGGCTACCGCTTCAAGGACGAGATCGATCCTGCCCTCAAGCACGACACCGGCGGCATCCTCTCGATGGCCAACGCTGGCCCCGGCACCAACGGCTCGCAGTTCTTCATCACCGAAGTCCCCACGCCCCACCTCGACGGCAAGCACACCGTCTTTGGCAAGTGCAAAGAGCTGGACCTGGTCAAGAAGATCACCCACGTCCCCACCGGACCCCGCAACAAGCCCCTGGAGCCGGTCACCATCAAGAAGATGAGCTTCAAGCGCGGCTACTGAAACGCGCCCACAACGCTGTAATCCTAAAAAATAGGCGCTGAACTCGCGCCCTAAGCCCTGGCAACCCCGGTTGTCAGGGCTTTTCGTCTTTTTGGCGCTTGATCCGCACCCGATTGCGGATCGCGGGGCGCAACCCGGCGCCCCCTTCGGACTCGGCCCCGTCTTCGGGCTCGGTCGGCTTAAAGCGCACCTCGGTGCGGATCTCAAAGGTCACGCTGGTCAAGAGCTTCTGCAGCTCCCGGCCCATGTTCTTTTCCAAAAACCGCCGCACCTCACCGGTCAACGTCCGCGCAAGCTCTCCGCCCACGCCGCCGCCCTGGCCCATGACCAGCCCCTTGACCTCCTGGGGCAAGGGGGTCTCAGCGATGACGCGCTGGAGGACCTCATCGGTCAAGGCCTCGGTGCCGGACTCCACCGCTTTGCTCAGCAACTGGGGCCAGACGGACGCCGCCACAGAGGAGAGCGCCTGATTGGGGCCCGCCGCCGACCATCCAGAGGCCAACTCCTCGACGTCGGGCTCTTCAAAGGCCTCTTCAAAGCCCTCAAAGATGACCTCTTGTTCGGATTCTTCGACGCTTGCGCGGCTTTTGGGTTCGCCTTGCCCGGTTTGGGCGTGGCTTGCGGGGGATTCAGACAAGGGACGGCGCACCAGACGGACCTTTTTGCCCGTCTTGCGCCGCTTGCGCCGTGTTTTGGTCTTGCTTGTCTTGCGCACCAGGCGGACGCGCCGACGGGCAGGCTTGGGGCCACCATCGAGCGCATCGTCCTGGTTGTCGTCGTGGGGATTGTGGCTCATTCCTGCCCGTCGTTGCCCAGCCGCGCCACGGTCTGACGCAAGGGCTCCAGAGAACTGTCGCGCCCAGCGGGGTCCACGCGCTCCAAATAGCGCGACAGGAAATACCGCGCCTCTTTCTCATCGCCCAGGAACATGTGGGTTTGCCCCAAAGCCAGCAAGACGCTCGCTTCGCCGGGTTTGGTGGCCAGCGCCAACGCCAACTCCTGGCGAGCCTCATTGTAGCGGCCCAACCCCATCAAGGCCTGCCCGCGCACCGCGCGCACCTGACCGTCCTCAGGGTTTTGGTTCATCAGCGCATCCAAAACGCGCAGCGCCATCGCGTGGCGGCCTGCCTCCACATAGCCGCGTGCCAGCTCAAGCTGGGTGGCGGCGTCCTGTCCAAGGCGAGGATCGTCGATGCCCTTGTCGGCCTGCGTTTGAAGCTTTTTGCGGGCGCGTTCGATGTTTTGTTTGGCCATGGCCATGTCGGGTTGGCGCTCCAGGACCGCCTCCCAGGCCGAGATCGCCCCCACCAGATCGCCAGCGATCGCCAAAACCACACCCAGCTTGTACTGGGCCTCCACACCCTTGGTCTCTTTGCGCGCCGCGCCGCGATAGTAACGCACCGCCTCGGTCAGGTTGTCCTGCTCAAAGGCCATGTCGCCCCGACGCAGCATCTGGTCGTAATCCCCATCGGGGACAGGCTCGGCATCGGCCACGCCGCCGCCACCGCCGTCAGGCTGACCCATGATGTCGGGCTCGGCCTCCAGGCTGGCGATCAACTCCTTGGCCCGCGCCACATACTTCTGCTCTTTGGGCCGATCCTCTTTTTCAATGTAGAGTTTGAGGATCTCCACAGCCTTGGCGTTGTTGCCGGCCTTGAAGTGGGCCTGCCCCAACCCATAATACGCGTCCGGGTCTTCGGGTTTGGCCTCGATGTAGCGCTCATAGCCGGCGATGGACTTGTCGTAGTTGCCCATCTTGCGGTGCACCAGACCCAATTGGTAGTGGCCACGGACCCAGCTCGGATCGACCTCCAAAGCCGACTCGTAAGCCTTCACCGCCTCCTGCCAATCGCGCTTCTTTTTGTACGCCGCCCCAAGCCCTTCATAGGCTGGCACATGCTTCGGATCCTGGGCCAGAGCCTTCTTAAAAAGCTCAATGGCACCGTCGTAATCCTTCTTCTTGTATGCCGCCTTGCCCTTCTTGGTCAGCGCCTTGGCATCCTCACCATCCTGGCAAAGCTCGGCGCGCACACCGTCATCGGCCGACGCAGTCCCCACAGGCACCACACCAAGCAACCCGCACGCCACCACACCCACCCAAACACGTCGACGCCACATACCCATTTCAACCCTCACAAAAACCACAACCCCCCAACTGACCAACCCAGACAGGACGTTGGGGCTCCATCTTAATACACATAGCATAGGCTCGCTCGCGGTGCGAGCAAGCCGGTTCGCTTGCTGGCGCTGCGCTTGTGGTTCGGTCGCCGGCGCTTCGCTTGGCTTCCTTTTGGTTCGGTCACTCGCTGCGCTCGCTTCCTTTTGGTGCGCTCGCGTTGCTCGCTAATAGCAATTGTGATGTGTGGATCGTGCTTCGCT
>CAKZKQ010000554.1 GCA_937123825.1 uncultured Pseudomonadota bacterium | reverse complement strand
GGGCGGCGTCGTAGAATTCGTCAACCATGATGACTTCGCCGCTGGGCCAGTGGATGCGGGCCACATCCCACCACTCGTTGGTGTTCTGCAGGGGCTTGTTGGGGTATTCGAAGACCAGGCCGCCGTTGATGTAGATGCGAACGGTGGTGTAGGCCGTGCCGAACTGCTGGCGCCAGTAGTGGACACCGACGGCGTACCACTGGCAGGGGATGGGGTCATCCATGTTGATGTTTTCGGGGCCGGCACCGTTGGTGTCATCGATGTCGAGCGAGGGGTTCTCGGGGCTCCAGAAGGGCTCGCGGTTGGCGAAGTAGTTGTCGTAGGGCGACTCGAACCAACGGCCAATGGGCTGCTTCATGAAGTGGGTGTCCACATCGGAGCCGGAGAAGTCGGTCTGGTCGGGGTCGGCGGGGTTGTTCCAGACGACCTGGACGTGGACGGCCTCGTTGGGGACGACGAAGGCGGTGATGGTGGCGGTCTCCTCGGAGGCGCAGCCGCCGTCATCGATGGCGGTCATCTGGATGACAAAGCGACCGGCGAGGTCGAGGAAGAGCTGGCGACGGGCGGGGTCGGCGGGCTCGTTGGCGACGGGCTCAAGCTCGGCCACGGAGCCGTCGGGGCGCTCGATGATCTCCCAGACCCAGTCCACGACCGAACCATCGACGTCGGTGGAGTCGGAGCCGTCGAGGATGAGGTAATCCAGCGGGGCGGCTTCGATCTGCGTCGAGGGCGGGATGGCAGCGCCGCGGATGGTGGCCTTGGCCACGCCAGTGGGGCACTGGTTGAAGACGCCGCGGCCAAAGAGTTCGAGGCTGAGGCGAGGGTTGAGGGGGTCATTGGAGACGATGGTCATCTCGCCGTTGTTGGGCTCTTCCGCGGTGGGGGCGTAGCCGATGATGAAGGAGTCCTCTTCGCCGGGGGCGATCTCGATGACGCCGGCGGTCAGGCTGCCGTCGTTGCCGTCGAGGGGACGGGCTTCGTCGCCGCTGTCGATGAGGAAGGGCGCGTTGGAGTCGGTGTTGCTCAGGACGCCGACGTTGTTGCCGGGCTCAAACTGGCTGATCTCCAGGGGCGCGGTGCCGCAGTTGCTGATGGTGATGGTGCGCTGGTTGAGGTCACCGATGCGGCTGTTGCCGAAGTCGATGCGCGTGCCGTCGGTGATCAGGATGCAGGGCGCGTTGGAGTCGGCGCTCAGCGGCACCGTCAGCACGGCTTCGCGGGGGTCATCGCTGTAGATCTTCAGTTCGGCAGCGTCGGAGCCGACGTTCTCGGGGGTGTAGTTGACGAAAATCTGAAGCTCGTTGTTCTTGTACTCTTCGTCGGTGGGGCTGATGCCGTCGTCGTGGGGGTTGAGGACCAGCGGGGAGCCGTCGCTGATGTCGCCGTAGCGGGCTTCATCGTGCTCAGCGACAAAGAGGTCGGCCTGGCCGGTGACTTCGTAGCCGGTGACGGTCAGGGGAGAGGTACCGACGTTGCGGATGCGGACGATCTTCTGATCGGTCTGGCCTTCGAGCGCCGCGAAGGTGACGCGGCTGGGAATGGCCTCAATGTCCTGCTGGAGCGCCAGGGTGGTCAGGGTCAGGGAGCTGCGGCCGCTGTCGGCGTTGGACTCAAAGTTGACCGTGGCCGTCTGAGCCGTCAGCGCCGTGGGGGTGAAGCTCACCTCGCACAGGGACTGCTCGCCGGGCTTGAGGTCGAAGCTGGCCCCGCGGGCGCACTCGACCGAGAAGTCGTTGTTGTCCTGGTTGATGCCGATCCCCACGATGCGCAAGAGCGTGTTCTCGCCGGTGGAGACGTTCGAGACGAAGAACTGGCGTTTGGTCGTCTCGCCGAGGTTGGCCGAGCTGAAAGCGATGCTCTCTGTGCTCAGGTTGATCTCGGCCCGCTCGGTGCTGACCAGGTCACCGTTGTTGCCGCCGTCGTCGCTGCAAGCCGTCAGGCCCATTCCAGCGAGCCCGGCAATGGCGATGGACGCCAGGAAGGACACTGTCCGACGCGTGTTCCAACCGTTCATGGGTTCATGTTCCTCATCATTGGTGATCGGCGCGGCGCTCATGCCCAGCAAAAGGGCCGCAGACTTCAGTTTTGTTTATCTAGCGTAAGGCTTTGAGAGTCGTCTAGAGCATGTTTACGCGGTCATCGAAGGCGTGCTTCGTTTCCCCACATCGTAGGCACATTGCCCACCCACTGTCAATTGACCCCCCTGCCTCTCCCCCTCAACGCCCTCGTTGAGGCGCCCAGAACCGCAGCAGGTCGATCACCGCGCCGCAGATCGCAAGGTGAATGGATGCCCTCATCCCCTGTCCACACCGACGCACGTCTTTCCATTTCTAGGGCGTCCCTAAGGCAGGACTTCAAAACAGAAAACGCTTAAGACCCTTTGAGAGGAAGCCAGAGGATGAGGGTCAACCCCGTATACGGTGCCGGTTTGACCTCTGGTTAAAGAAAATCGCTGGATCGTTATTTTCTACCCAACGCCTGCGAAATGACGTCCGCTTTGCGCTGACAGGCCATCGCCAGCGCGGGCTCATTGTGGCGCTTGAAGCACCGCGCGCAGGCCTCGTAGATCTCCACCAGATCGGGCACAAAGAGCGTCTGCTTGGGCAACTTGCGGTGGGCGTGCTGCAGGTAGGTGCGCGCCGCCTTGGCGTCCTGATTGTCGGCCGCTGTCCAGGCCAACCCCGCCAGCCCCAACCCCTCAAGGAAGGGATGCTCTGAGAGGCTCGCCTGCTCCTGGGCTGCGTTGAAATACCCCTTGGCCTCGCGCGGGCGACCGAGCTTGAGCGCCACCGCACCAAGCTGGAACTTGGTCCGGGCGATCTCTTTGCCCGCCTCCAACGCCTCGTAGAGTGTCAGCGCGCGCTTGAACATGTTGCCTGCGGCCTGCTGGTGGCCCTGGCCGCGATGGATGCTGCCCACGGTGCTGAGCGTCTGCGCAAAACCAAACTGGGTGCCGATCGACTCAAAGAGGTTGAGCGCCTTGCGGGCGTGGATCTGACCGTGATCATAGCGCCCCTGCAAGACATCGAGCTGTGCCATGTCGCGATGGACGTGCGCCAGACCGCGCTTGTCCTCGCCGCCGCTGTGCAACTCCAACGCCTTGCGCAGGTGCTGCCGCGCCGCATCCCATTGACCGTCGCGCATGAAGACAAAGGCCCGCTGGCGGTTGCAGTCCGCCAACGCCCGGTGATCGCCCAGCGTGTCAAACTGTTCTTCGGCCGCCGACAAAAACTTGTGCGCGTCGTCCAGGTGACTGCGGTGACGCGCCAACTTGGACAGGCCCAACAACGCGCGGCCAATCCCGGCCCGATCGCCCAACGCCCGGCTGACCGCCAGACACTCGCGATAAAATGCGTCCGATCGCCTGAAGTCGGCCAGCTCTCTGGCCACGTTGCCCCGCAAAAAGAGCAGGTGCGCCATGGCCTTGCCTTCGCCGCCGTCCTCGGCCGCCTCAAAGGCGTCGTCAAAATAACCCCGCGCCTCCGCCAGACGACCCTCGGTCAAGCACAGCTCACCCAGCGCCTCGCTGATCCGACGGCGCAGCTGCAAAGAAGGCCTCGTCAGACGCGTCAACACCTTCTGAGCACGCCGGTAGGTGTCCTCACACACCCGCATGTCCCAGGAGCGCCGCGCCACCTCGCCGGCGCGCAGCAACCAGTGCATCGACGCGTCCCACTGGCGAGCTTCACTGTAATGACGGGCAATGTCGTCTGCGTGCGCGTCCAGATCCTGTGAGTAGTGGTGCTCTTTGGCCCGCGCGGCGGCCATGTGCGTCACCCGCGTTGAATGACGGCCAAGCAAGCGCTGGTTGAGCACCTCGCGCAACAAACCGTGCGAGAAGATCAGCACGTCTTCCGGATCATCGACGTCCTCGCGCAACACACCCTCGGCCTGGAAGAAGTCCAGCGCCTCATCCAGGTGCGGCAACAACGCCGGGGAAGGGGCCTGCAAGGTCGCCTCGATGGTCAACAACTGGCGCAGCAACCGGAAAGGCACCCGGCGCCCGATCATCGCACACCGCTCCACGATCCTCGACAGCACGTCTCTGAGCCGATGCTGCTGGGTCAGGTGCTCCAGGCGCGCCAGCATCAAGTCGGCCGTCTGCGGCGGCACGACCTCGCTGAGCTTCACCCCGCCGCGCAACTCCCAATGGCCGCGCGTCTCTTCGATCAGCCCCTGGTCCTGCAAAAAGCGCAGCACGTGGATGATGTGCAGCGGGTTGCCGTCGGTGAGCTTGATCACCTGCTTGACCAACCCCGGAGAGCCCTTGAGCATGGTCTTGAGCAGATCCTGACACGCCCCGCTGTCCAACCGGGCCAGCTCTATCCTGTTGTAGGACTCGCCCTCGTAGGCCTGCATCCTCTCAAAGAGGTTGCTCCAGGACTCAAGCTGCGCCGCGTCGCTGCGGAAGGTCACCGCCAGGACAAAGGGCGCCGGGGTGCTCTTGAGGTTGGGCACCACGTAGTCCATGAACTCGCGCGTGGGACCACCGGCCCAGTGCAGGTCCTCCAACGCCAGGACAAAAGGCCGCTCGGCCGCCGCCCGGCGCATGGAACGCTCCAGAGTGCCAAAGAGCAACTCGCGCTCAGCACGCTCCGGATCGTCCTGGTCATCCCCAAAGTGACCCTTGACCAACAACCAACCCGTCTCTGGGGGGCGGAAGAAGTCGGTCAATCGATCGACCTCCTCTTCGCGGTTGTTGCCCCAGCGGGCCAGAGTCTGGCGCAGCACCTCGCGGGCCTCGTCCCGGGTCTCGTGGCGCAGCCCGAAGATCTGGGCCAGACCCGAGCGCAGCGCCGCCAGGCCATAACCGCCGCCTTCGACCGTCTCGCCCTGGAACCAGTCCATCTCGGCCACGTCCAGAATGCCGTCGCGGAAAGCCTCCAGCAGGCGACTCTTGCCCACACCCGTCTCGCCAAAGATCCCGATGACCGAACCCTTGCCGTCGTCGATGGCCCGGCGGTGCAAGTCCCACAACGACTGCAGCGGCGCGCGGCGACCGACCAACGGCGGCTCAAAGTGGATCTGACCGTCGGCCTTGGCCGAGGGCACCTCGGCGATCAACTCCAGCGGCACCTCAATGGGGTTCTGGAACTGGCGCGGATCCAGCGGCAACTCAGGGGCCGGGTTGGCCGTCTCTTTCTGCTCCAAAAACGGCGCCAGCGATGATCGGACCGTCAACGACCCCTGGGGCCTGGCGCGCTGATCCTTGGCCAACAAGCTGCGCACGATGGACTCAAAGCCCTGCGGCAGGCGCAGCCCGTCGCGCGGCTCAATTGGCGGGACCGGATCGGTGATGTGCATCACGGCCACCGCCGTGGGCACCTCGGCGTCAAAGAGCACTTTGCCCGTCAAAAATTCGTAGAGGATGACCCCCAGCGCGTACAAATCCGTGGTGACGTCAATGTCGCGGCTGCCGCGGGCCTGCTCGGGGCTCATGTAGCGGGGCGTGCCCACAAGCTCGCCGGTGCGCGTCAGCGTGTCGCGCTCGGGCTGAAGAAAGCGCGCCAGACCAAAGTCCACGACCTTGACCGCCAAACCACCCCGATCGTTGCGCCCCACAAGGATGTTGCCCGGCTTCAAGTCGCGGTGGATCACGCCCCCGGTGTGCGCAGCGTCCAACGCCGACAGCACCTGCATCGCAATCGCCACAAGCGCGTCAAAGGGAATCCCGCGCCGGAAATAGCGGCTGAGCGGCTGACCCTCGACCAACTCCATCGCCAGGAAGAACCCCTCGTCCACGCGCCCAAAACCGTACGTGGCCACAATGTTGGGGTGGCGCAGGCGAACGGCGACCTTGGCCTCTCGCAAAAAGCGCCGGATGGCGCGCTTGCCCGGCTTGCGGGTCAAGAGCACCTTGACCGCGACCTCGCCGTTGCCCTTGATGTCTCGGGCTCGGTAGACCACGCCCATTCCGCCTCGGCCATGGTAGCCGACCACGGCGTAACGCCCTCCGATCAGCTTACCAAGGTACCGCTCCAGGCCCTTGGCGTTGACCTCCAGAGCGCTCTCGCGCACCAGGTAGGCACATTGATTGGGACATAGGACGCCGGTCTCTGGACCGACGGTTCCGCATACGGGGCACTTTGCCATCAGCGCGCTTCTCTTCTGCTCTTGAGTCGCTCATTCCTCTGGGATTGCAGGCTGCGATCAAGTTAACACAGCCTGCGAGGTTGAGGGAAACACCAGCGGTGATTCCTCTCCTTGCAATGTCGTACAGAGAACGTTCGTCTTGAGAGGTTATTTGAAACAGGCGCAAGGGTCGGCGCTGTCTTTTGAGACAACCTCTGACGTCAATTTGAGAACTGCTGCCATCTTCTCAAAAATCAAACCGAAAGCCCAGACCAAAGAGGTCGGCGCTGGCCTCATAATTTCCGTTGGCCACGACAATGGCTCCTTCCGGATTGGTGGGGTTGAGTTGAACCACGACGCTGTCATCGACCTCCCCGCCCAGATAGAAGATGTGACCGTAGCCCAGGTCCATGGCCACCGTCGGGCTCAGCTGCCAGGACAACCCCACCGTGGCCGCGACCTTGTCCATGTCCAGCATCAACACCGAGAGCGTCTTGGATGGGATGGCCGTGGTCTCGTAGAGCGCGCCTGCGCGCACCGTCAGCTTGTCGACCAACACCTCCCAATCTCCCCCAAGGCGCACGCTGAAGTTGTTCTGATACTCGCGCGGGATGTTCAACGCCCCCACGCCAATGACCCCCACGCCGGGGACATTCTCGATCTCAATGTTGTTGGGCGTGATCTCGATCTCGTCGAGCGTGCTCCAGAACTCGGCCGTCACGTCCAACTCAATGTCCCAGCGCGGCTGCTGGTAGCGCACCCCGGCGCGCAGAATGAAGGGCAGGTTGAAGGCCCCCTCGACCGTGTCGCCGTTGACCACCGCCTCGTCAAAGAGTGGGTTGGTCGGCAGTCGGGTCTCGACCACGGCCTGTTTGTCTTCCACGCGGACGGGCAACTGGGCGCTCAGACCCACCGACCAGGACGGGCTGGGCATCAGCTTGATGCCCATGTTGGCCGAGGGGTTGAAGAGCGAGGTGACGGTGGTGCGCTGGAGGATGTCAAAGTCGGGATCCTCTGGATCACCGATGGTCCCGGGGAAGCCCGACAGCACGTTGATCGTGTTGAGGCTCACCATGTTGTTCTGGATGCCGCCGCCGATCCAGAACCAGTCGTTGACCTTGACCGCGATGGCCACCTCAAGGGCCAACAAAAAACTGCCCTCGCTCGACACCAGCGTGTAGCGCTGCGGCCCCGTCTCTGGAAAGCGCCCCGTGGCCCCGTTGGGGGCAAAGGCGCCCACCGCAAAGACCACCCCGTCAAGACCAAAGTTGCTGGCGTACCCCAGCTGGGGCACCGGCGCTGGCGGCGCATCGTTGGAAACTGCCTCATGAAAGCGCTGCTCTCCGTTGGGCAAGAGCCTCGGCGCCCGCTCAAAGGTCATTTGCTGAGACACCAGCGTCAGATCCACCATCACGTGGTGGCCCTCGATCCCGGCCAACAGCGCCGGGTTGTACCAAAGGGCGTTCAGATCCGAAAACCCTGCCACCGCCGCGCCCGCCCGGCCCAGAGTCCTGACCCCGTGGGGCGGTGTGTAAAACCCGCCCGCCACCGCCGCGCTCGACCACAGCAGCGCCGCAACCAGCGCCACCATCGACAGCACCTTGCCGCCCCGGGACAACCCATGGGCTGGCGCCGCCGTGCATTGTGAATCTTTCTTCAAGGGAGCCTCAGCGCTTGCGTTCCCTGACCATGTCATAGACCTGTTCCATCCCTGTGCGGTCGTCCAACAACCATGTGCGCGTCTCGGCGCTGAAGTAGCCGTAATCTTCGGCGCTCAGTGGCGCATCGCTGGTCGGTTCGGCGCGGTGGTAGTCCAGGATCGTGTCCGCCAGCACGCTCATCGGGGCTCGACCTGCGGGATCGCCCCCAGGCTGGCGCAGGTCCAGATGGCGAGTGGCGCCGTTGCGGATAAGGCCAAGCATCACGTCCCCTTCATCCAGGATGATGCTCTGCTCGGTGACCAGCATGGCGTGGGAGAGCAGGGGCAACGGCGAGGCGTCGACGTCCTCCCAGGTGCGCCTGGGGTTGAGCAGCTCGCCGTAGAAGTGTGCGGCGATCACAAAGCCTTCTTCGTCGCCAAGCTCCACCAGAATGCTGTAGAGCGCCACCAGGAGGTTGCCGGTGCCCTGAGCGTCGCCCATGCTGTGTTCCAGCAGCTCTTTGAGCAGCGCCCGATCCTGAGGGTTGCTGTTGACGGTGTTGAAGATGTCGATGGCCACTGGCATGCCCTGTCCGGTCAAGATGCTCTGTGCTTCGCGCTGCAGATCGTCGCGCAGGAAGGCGCTCAGCGTCCCCTCATCTTTGTATTTGACCGCCAGATCGGCCAACTGAGACACCACCGCCCGCGTCAGCGCGATGCTGCCCGGATTGCTGTAGACGGCCTCCCCTGTGTTGGGATCCTTCTCGACCCCGATGAAGATGTCGATGGCGGCGTCGGTGGCCCGGTCCCACTTGGCGCGGGCCTGTGGGGTGGCGTCAAGGCGAGCGGAGATGGTGTCGAGCGCGTCCGCCAGCACATAGAAGCGGTTGAAGACCTCCACGGGCTGTCCGTCGGCGCGCAGCGACGTGGTGCGCCCATCAAAGTGTGCCAACCCCGGCGCCGGGCCCAGCAGGTGTGCGCCAGCCTCACCGAGGATCGCGTCGGCGCTGCGGTTGCGGCGGCTGCGGACCTCACCGCTGGCCAGCGAGAGGTTGTAGAGCGCCGGCACCACGCGGCCTGCAAGCAGCCAGTCGCGCAGCATCCGCTCATAGGCCTGGATGCCGCCGCTCTGGGGGGCCTGAGGGGAAGGGTCGCCGTTGGCCTGACGGTGGGTCAGCCCCCCGGCACTGTAATGCAGGTGGATGACGGAGCTGAGCTGCGTCATCAGATCGATGGCGTCGTGGCGGGCAAATGCGCGCGCCACGGGCGCAAGGGCGTCGAGCAGGCCGACGGCCTCAGCCCCGTAGAGCATGTCGCCGTGATGCTCCCACAGGCGGTACCCGTCCTTGCCGCGCAGCTCGCCCAATTCCAGGTTGAGCAGCTCCAGATCGACGCTGGGGTTGGGCGTGTTGAAGAAGCGCGTCAACTGGGCCGCCGTGGGGGACTCGTCCATGGCCACATCGGTCAAGAGCGACAGGAAGGAGACCATGACGGCGATTTGATGGCGGCGCCGGTTGCGCCCGACCAGCGCGTCGTTGTTGGAGATGATCTCAAATCGATTGCAGGTCCGTGACAGATCGGTCGAGGTCACAGAGATGAGCGTGGGGACCAGCGCCTCAATCAGGCGTCCAAAGAAGCTCGTGCCGCAGATGAAGTCCATGCCATCGACCATCAGGCCGACCGCGGCGCTGTCGATGGCCTCGTCGGTGACATGGTCGACCAGGCGAAACTCTCCGGCGACGGCCATCAAAAAGGCCCCGGCGGCGTTGTCGATCCGCAGCAGCGGGGGCAGGGCGTCGGCGCCGACCTCCACGTCCACGATGGTGCCAGCGCGCAGGCGAGTGACGAGCATCTCAAACGGGACCCCGTCTGTGTCCCAGAGCAGGGCCATGGTGCGCTCAAAGTGGCTGCGGTTGATGGCCGAGCGCGGCGCCTCAAGGTTCATGGGCTCTTTGAGGATTTCCGCGTTGGGGCAAGCCCGGATGCACTCCACGCGCTCGCCGGTGCCGATGTCAAAGTTGCGCTCACAGCGGGCGAAGCAGGTCTCGTAAGGGCCACCGGGGGCCGGGGCCGCCTCCTGGCCCCGAAACGAGAGCATGTCAATCAGGGCCACGTCCAGGTTCTGGGTGACCGGATCGCGAAGCGCCTCCAGGAGATCGGCCAGCAGGCCAGGGCGCTGGGCGATCTGGGCCAGGATGGGCATCAGGTCGTCGACCAGGGTGTTGCCTTGGGCCAGCTCGGCTTCGGGATGGGTGTCGCGCAGATCCCCAAACTCTTCGAGCGCCAGCAGCAGCTCGGCGATCACCTCGGGGTGCTCGTCAAGGAGCCTGGCGCCGACGTCCAGCAGCTCATCTCCGGCAGGGGCGTCGAGGACTTCAACGCCAGCGTGCAGGAGGTGGGTCAGGGGCTGGTCGGCGGGATAACCCATGTAGGTCTGGCCGGTGGCGGCGTCGGTGGTAGGCTGGCGTGGGGGCAGCAGCGCCAGCAGGGCCTCGGGCATGTCAAAGACCACGTCCTGACGGGTCAACTCGGCGCTTTGTTGGATGAGGTAGCTGGCGGCGGTGCTGTGCAGATCGATGTATTCAAAGAGGAAGTTCTGGCCGTCGGGGGCCAGGGCGCGCCCTGCGGGGTCTCGGTTGACGATGCCAACGCTGTTGGGTTCGCCGTAGGGGGCGATGTCAATGACGCGGCCGCCTGCGTCGATGAACTGACCCTGGGCGTTGACGTCGGCCAGCCCGTCGTCGTCCACGTCCGAGTAGGGAGGGTGGAGGAGCCCGTTGCCGCCCCGACGCACCACAGGCACGCCGCGGTGATCCAGTTGGGCGACCCAAAGCGAGGTCGGGGCGTTGGGGGTTTGAAAGGAAGGGTCGCGTTCCATCAGCAACCCTGCGGCTTGCAGGCCCAATCTGTCGGGATCGCCGCTGATCTCCTGACGCAGCAGCGCCGAGGAGAGCACGGCGGCCGCGTCGGTCATGAAGGTGGCCTCGGCGGCGTCGGGTTGGCCCTGGTTGTCAAAGCCGTCGTTGTCCAGGACCAGGGTGGAGAGCATCAGCGAGGTGTCTTTGAGGCGCTCAAAGGACACGGCGTGCTCGATCAGCGCGCTCTGCGTGCCTGGGTCTTTGTGCTGCTCCAGGCGCCCGGCGATGTTGTCCTCCTCCCAAAGGCCGCGGATGGGGCCGCTGGTCTCCACATCGCCCAGCATCGACGCAAGTTTGCGGGTCAACTGGGGCATCTGCTCGTTGTCCTGCAAGGGACGCACGGCCAGGAGAAAGTCTGCCAACGGGCGCAGTTGGTCTTCGGGGACCAGAGTGTCGATGGCGGTGACGACTTCGGGGCGGCTCTGGTCAAGGAGTTGGGCGCGGCTGGTGTGGCTGCGCGGTGAGAGCGCCGCGTCCTTGCGCAGCACTCGAAAGACCTCTTCGCCAAAGGTGCCTCGCTCGGGGGCCTGCCGCTCAAAATCATACTCTTTGTGGCAACTGACAGCGGCGATGCACACCAGCGCCACCACGACGCATAAGCCCAACGCCCTACGATGGGCGCGCTGGTGCTGCCTGACGGGTTTGATTGCAGGGGTGCGGCGAGGCAATTGGGTGTGGCCGTCGTGCTTGCGACGGGCCACGCTGGGCGCCAAGGTCTCTGTCATGATTCTGAACCGGCGTTGGTCCCAGCGACACAGCGCCGCCGGGAAGGGAGGAGACATCCGGACATCATACGGAGAGCACAGGGCTGCTGCAATAGAGGACGCTCTATGCTGCAATTGAGTTGCATAAGCGAGTCCGTCTAATGTGGTTTTACTGATAAGTTCTCAACAGAGGCTTTTAATCGTTGCCACAATTTCCGACGAGCACACTGGCAAGGGTGTTGGGTGTTGCCAAAGGTCCGGTGTGCGGGGCTGGGTTTGCCGCTCAAGATGCCAGATGGGGCTTTGAGCGTGCAGCGGTGGCCTCTCAAAGGGGCTGCAGAATTGGTGCGGCGAGATCGCGCAGGTGATGATTGGATCGTGACTTCCAGTCATAACTGCCCCCCACAACGTGTGTGGATGATGTGGGTGTGGTCATGGCTGGTCAGCTTCGACGCAAGCAGACGTTTTAAACTCAGAGAAGCGCGTCAGCCACGGCGTCGAGCCCTTCAATCCGCTTGGTGCGGCGCCCCTCGGTGACCGCCAGCATGAGCTTGCCTTCGTGCTTGACCAGGCGGCGCAGCGTGCCCTGGGGGGTGGACGTCAACCACAGGCAGGGAATGCGACCGTCGCGTCCGTAAGCCGCCGTGGTGCCCGCTTCATTGAGCGCGACCTGGAACTCAAATCCTTGCTGACGATCTGCCAGGTCCGCCTTTTCGAGCTTTTGCAGCGCCTTGTAGAGCGCGCTGACCGAGGCCCCGGCCGCCTGCTTCATGCGCAGACTGACCAGCCGACCGCGCAGCAGTGAGGCAAGGTTGGCGGCGTAGAGCGCCCGCACACCGATGGTGCTGCCTTCTTTCTCGTCGCGCTCGGCAAACCAGACCCTGGGCCCAGGTGCGCTGCCCCACTGAATGTTCCCCCGAGCTTCGGTGAACATCACCGCCTCGGATTCTTCATGTGTGACGTGCAGACAATTGTTTGCATCCAGCTTGGCGCTCAATCGCACTGGCTGGCCGGTAGAATTGTAGATGGTATAGTCCATTGTTCGAGCAACACCCTTGTTGTGCTTAAAAAGGCTTGCGAGCCACAAGTACCATGCATGGTCCATTTGGAATGGATGATTGATCTACTTGTTGTCAAGCTGAATTCAGTCTGTGTGTGACATTAAAAGGTCAAATGGTTCCAAAAGAGGACTTTTGGGCCAATTTTTTAAGATGTTCTGGGAATTGTGATCACGTTAGGATGCTGAGGTCATGAATTCGTGAGTAAATCTGTTTAGTCTTGTGGAGTTTTTATATCTTTTGGATTGGGGGTGCAAGGCGCGTTGCGATGGCTCTGTTTTTGAGGGGTTCACAAGGGCCCGTGCTCAAGGCGCCACAAAACGCAGTATGATGGGCACTTCGATATGCTCGCCAGGATTGATCGCCGCTGGCGTGCTGGAACTGTAGAGGGGAACACCGTCGATGCTCAGCGCCCTGACGCGGACCTGATAAAACCCTGGCGGCACCGAGCCGATGTCGATCGGTTGACCCGGGCCAGGTTCGGCGCACGCCTGAACCAAAGAGGCTTCGGTGCGGCCGCGCTCAGCCACCTCGACTTGAATGTGGTGGATGTCGGTGTTGGTGCAGTCGCGCTGATCGATCAACCCCCAGCGCACCGAGAGCTGGCCGTCGTCCTGGGCGCAGCCGCCAAGCAGCACCCAGAGCGCTGCCCAGGTGACGCAGTGCCCCACCGTGCGACGCATCCTCATGGCAACCACGGCACGTTGGCGAACTCCAGCATCAACTCGTCGTCCAGTGGTTCGCGGCCTCGAAAAAGCTCGTGCACGCCAAAGCCGTGGGACTGGGCGATTTGACCAATCTCCTCAACGCGCGTCGGATCCAGATTCCGACCCAGGCTGAACGACTCGGCCATGCCCTCCATGCACAAGACCATCGGCTCGGCCAGGCAGGCAAAGACCCGGCTGTCGACCTGGCCCACGACCATGTTGTAGATCGTCGACCAGAACGTCCTCCACCCATCCCCCGTCGCTCTGGGCAGCGAGATCATCTCGCCCTCAAGCACCAACAAATCCGGGCGCATGCGCTGGGCGGCGGTGGTGTCCAACGGCCTGGCCACGTCGACCACCACGGTCCCAGGGCGCAAATCGGCCTCGGCCAACTCGCCGCCGATGCTGCCTGCGCCGACCACCAACCCCTTGGCCCGCAGGGCCTCGTCCAGATCGTTGTGCCGCGTGATCGTTGTGCCGTGTTTGGTTTCGAGCTTGCCCAGGCGCCGCTCGACGGCCTTGGGAAAGCGGCTGTGAAAGACCTCCACCGGCAGCCCGCGCCCCAACAAGACCTCCAACAACCCCCAAGCCATCGTCCCCGGCAGTCCCACCAGCAGGATCCTGGGGTTGAAGCGCCGCGAGCGGCTCAAGAGCGTCAGCAAATACTCAGTGGTCTGCGCCGCCGTCCAGCACGTCAGGCTGTTGCCCGTCGTCACCGGCCGGTCCAGGCGCCTGGCCAACTCCTGGCCTCGGCTGCCGATGATGGCGCACAGCGCCCCCAGGCCGATCAGATCGCTGTCTTGACCAAATCGCTCGACGGCCTCTTCGAGCATGTCGACGGTCTGGCTCTGCTCGGCGAGCATCACCTCGGGCATGGTGGGGATGCCGACGACCTGGCCGCTGCAGACCGGTCCGTCGGCGCTGACCAAGCGAGGAAAGCGCGTGATGGGGTGGATGTACTGGTGCTCAAAGGAGGCCCACTCCAGTTCTCCGAAGCGGGCCGTCAGGATGCGGCCTGAGAGCTGGCGAGCGCCGATAAAGCGCAGTTGCCACTCTCCAAGGGGATGGACCAGGAAGGTGAAGCGCACAGCACACACTCCTGGCCCCGACGGGGGGTCCGCACATCGAGG
Organism: uncultured Pseudomonadota bacterium; assembly: GCA_937123825.1. GTDB lineage: Bacteria > Myxococcota_A > Bradymonadia > Bradymonadales > CAKZKQ01. Next base: position 7,833 of record CAKZKQ010000554.1, on the reverse strand, counting down.
CGCAGCTGCTGGACTTGCCCAGGATGCTGGCCATCATCGGCGCGCAGTGCCTCTCAACACCCCGCGCGGCGGACGCCGACTCGTCAGGACAGCTCGCCTTTCTCGCGCAGGAGCTTGAGGCAGATGTTGTGGAAGGTCGCCACGCGGAAGAGCTTGACGATGTCTTTGGTCTTCAGGCCCAACTGGACCTCTTCTTCGGGGACCTCGGGCATGACCGCCTTGAGCTTTTCCAACGCCAACTCGGTCAGAACGCCGTCCACCTCGTAGGCATCCTCGCCCATGGCTTCCTGGACCTGGTTCTCGGTGTCGCCGCGAGGGATCTTGATGTCAAAGGCACGCTCCAGACGGAAGACGATGTCCAGAAAGTCCAAGGACTCCGCGCCCAGATCGTCGATCACCGTCGCGTCCAGGGTCACCTCGTCATCATCAACCCCAAGGGCCTCAACGAAACAATCCTGGACCTTCGCGAAAACCTGTTCCTCGGTGTAGGCCAAGATGCCACCTCCGTGTGCGAAGCATTCTCTTGCCGCTTCGCGCGTCTACTCTTCATGGTCACCGCCCGGTTTTCTCTCAAAGAGGCCACCGAACTGCCACGCCAATCCCAGAATGTTGCATCTCCTGGGCTCAAATACAGCGGCAGAACTTAGCACGGTGCAGGCGTCTACGCCAGACCCAGTACAGAGGATTTTTCATCAACCCGAAAACTGGCGTGCATGGGCCATCAGGACGCCGAACCCACTTCGCGCCCACACACCAACGCCTTTGTCAGAGAACAAAACCAGCCACCGCCCGACACACCATCACGCGCCTGTGCTGCCCCAAACCCCCACCCTCCAAAGGCCTGAGCCTGTAAATGAATTTTACGACGTTTGGCTAAAATGATTATTTGTTCAGTATTGATTTTGCTTTTGGGCCTGTGCATACTCTCTACATCGGGTTGACCCAAAGTCTCTTTGGCCCCGTGTCCGGTGTTCCTTTAAGACAAACCCCAACGCCCGAGGCGCCCTGCACGTTCAGGCGCTGCCCGGCGGTTGGGTCAACGTTTTGGAACCGGCGCAAAGTACGTGGCCCTGCCGCATACCGCCCCCTCAGGTTCTGCGGTCCAGCATGTGTTGCGTTGGTTCTCAATTTTGTGCGCGGTTGGTCCCATAGCGGGCCAACCGCGCACCTATTTTGTCCTGGATCTGCCGAAAGCCCCAGGCGCCGCCCTTGGCGTTGTTGAAGAGGATTGAGAAGCCCAGCTTGCGCCCTGACTTGGTCTGGACGGTCCCCGTCAAAGTCACCACTCTGTTGAGTGTGCCAGTCTTGCCGCGCAGCACCCGATGGGCGCCGGTGTCCTTCATGCGCCGCCCCAGGGTGCCGTCGACGCCTGCAATGGCAAAGCTCGTCTCGAAGTCCGGCAGGATGTCGCGGCGCGTGTGCATGTAGGCCAGCAAGGTGGTGAACTGACGGGCGCTGAGGCGATTGGCGTCGTAGAGGCCCGAGCCGTTGGTGAATTTGTAGGAGCCAGGCTTGAGGCCAGCCTTGCCAAGGAACTTCTCCACCCGACTCTGGGCGCCCGACCAGGTGGCCGGACCATTTTTGTTCAAGTCCAGGCTCTTGTAGAGCATCTCGGCCATGAAGTTGTTGGACCACTTCTGCATGGCCAGGATGTTGTACGTCATGGTGTAGGAGTGATGGCGAGCCATCAGACGATGGCCTTCGGGGCGTTTGCCCCGGCGCACGGCCCCTTTGACCTTGATGCCCACGACCCGAAAGGCCTCCTTCATAAGGTGGCCGGCGTAGATGGTGGGGAAGTCCACGCGCTTGCGCACGGTGGCGCCCTTGTGGGTGTTGCCGGTGATGATGACCCGGGTGCGGCCGCGGCCTTTGGCCAAACGGATGGCCAGGGGCTTGGATTTGGCCTCTTTGGCGCTGTCGACGCTGACGGCGCTGTTTTCGACGATGGCGTAGTCACCGGGAGGTTCAAAGCGCACCGAGGGCTTCTGGCCGGCCTTGCGGGGCGCGACGATCACGGTCATGGCGCTGAACTCGGCGCTGACGGCGCCGACTGTGGTCCGGTAGGGAGCCTCTTCGTTTTTCTGATCAAAGGCCGGAGGCATGAAGCGGTCATCAAAGGCGGTGTCATCCACGACCAGATCGCCTGCGACGGTCTTGACGCCCTTGCGGCGCGTGCGCTCGGCCAGCTCCAACAGGTGGTTCCACTTCAGAAAGGGGTCCCCGTTGCCGGTCAGCACAATGTCGCCCTCAACGGTGCCCTCGCGGTCTTTTCGGTCGCTCCAGATCTCGGTCTTGAAGGTGTGGCTGGGGCCAAAGCGATCGAGCACGGCGGCGGCGGTGATGATTTTGGCGTTGCTGGCGGGGTTGAGTTGGCGATCGGGGTCCTTTTCGTACACGGTCTGGCCCGTGTCCAGATCGCGCACGTGGATGCTGGCCTTGACGTCCTTCATCCGTTTGACGGCCAGGATCTTGTCCAGATCGCTCTTAAGCTCGGCCATGGCGGCCTGCTCTTCTTTAGAGATGCGTGAATCTGCGCTGAGATTGTGTTGGCCACACAGCAGCGCCGCGCCGAGCGTCAGGAGGGCGATGCCAGCGGCGCGGGCAGTGTTTTTTGAGGGTGAGATCATGGTGTCTTGTATGGTTTGGGTCAGGACGCAGGCCCGGCAACGCTGCGTCTTGGGCTCAAACACCGGCGCTGACTGCGAAACTTCCCGTTGTGGGGTTCGGTCGGTGGCAGGGCGCACGGCGAGCCTTGTTTAAGGTGGTGATGGCTCAGCGGTTGTGGCGGTGGTAGCGGGCGTTGTCGCCCCAGACCAGGATTTCAAGTTTGACGGGGGCTTTGCCCCGGCGCACGATCCCCAGGTCGGCGGCCGCCGCTCGGGACAGGTCAATGACCAGCGAGCGCTTGCGAGGGCCCCGGTCGTTGATCCGCACCACGACCGACTTCTGGCTTTCGGGTTCGGTGACCCGCACCACGGTGTTGAAGGGCAGTGTGCGGTGGGCGGCGGTGTGCGCGTGCATGTCAAACGCTTCGCCGTTGGCAGTCTGGCGTCCGTGGTGACGATCGCCGTACCAGGTGGCCCCACCCGAGAGTTCCTCGGGTTTGACGGCCCTGTTGGGCTTCAGGTGCTTGTTTTTGGCGATGATGTCATCCAGCTCTGGGGAGGGTGCGTAAGACGCCGATGCGCCGCAGCCTAGCATCCACAACATCGCCGCCGTCGCCAAAATCAGCGCCTTCGGGGTCAAGCCGGGCAGGCGCTGGCCCCGCACAGGTCTCAAAGTCGTTTCCATCCGTGGTTCTCCTCGCCGCCGTGCCCTGCCGTGGGCTGCGGCTCGTGTCGCACACTCTACGACAGCCTCCCCGGTGACCCAAAAAAACCGGCGGTGACGTCCCAGATACGGAGGAGAGGTGGCGGGATAGGGCTGCGCTACCAGGAGATGCAGCGCGCTTTGCAGTCGGCGTTGGCGTCAGACGAATTCTGGACAATCGCGTTGACGCGCCACTGACCGCTGTTGGTGTCCACCTGGCACGTGGCCCGTTCGCTGCCCCCTTCAATGTCTTTGTAGGAGGCCATGGTCAAAAAACAAAACCGGCGGTCGGTGGAGCCCATGAACTCGCGATCCGAGCCCGATGAGTCTCTGCCCACCGTGAAATCTCCCGAAACGCTCAGCCCAAAGTTGCCATTGATGCTGCCGCCAACGTCGAGGTTGTTGGTGATGTTGACGTTGCCGCCATTGATGTTCATCCGCACGGCGCCGTTTTGGTAGAACTCAAGGTTGTCGTTTACATCGTTGTCGACGCCAATTTGCAGTGCAGTGTCCTCGCCCTCACCATCCTGATAATAGCGGATCCAGGCGTCGTCGCGGCTGCCGCCAAAGGCGTTGTCAGGCCAATCCAGACCTTTGTCACCGACCCTCGGCACGATGGCGCCGCCCACCGCCACATCCCCACCAGCGATCAGGTTCGCGCCCACCTCCAGGTTGCGGCCAACGACGGCATCGCGGGCCACGTTGAAGTTGGTGGCCGAGGTGGTCCACATGGCGTACGGCGAGGCGTGGATGCGCTGGCGGTTGCTCAGCGCGATGTCGTCATCGGGGTCGTCGGGGTCGCCAAGGAGCGTCATCCCCAGGTAGAGGTCGTCGGCCGCCGTGATGATCTCGGTAATTTCCACCTCTTCATTGTCGGCATTGAGGCCAAGCGGCCCGATGGTCGCTGTGAAGCGCCCATCGTAGACCTCGACGACGATGGGCTGGCTGTAGGTGGGCACCTCGGCATCCTGCCCGTCGTAGAGCTCAAAGAGGATGTGCAGGGCGTTGAGGCCCTCGGCGTTGACGGGCGCCCCATCAAGCTCCAGCACACCTTGGTACGGCAACGTGCGTGGCACATCGTCCGTGGCGGGGTCGCCGTCGGCGAAGGCCCCAAAAGAGGCCGTCAGAATCACGCCCGCCAGCAAGCCAGCCAGGCAGAAGAACCATGAGAGTTTTTTGTTGTTCATATCTGTCACATTCAAACCGGGGCTTGGCCGCCCCGGTGCCACATTTTTGAAGTGTTTTGGGTTGTGGATGCGCCGCAACGCGACCATCCGGCGACGCCCAGGCGGTGTTTACCGCACGATGAAGCCCGAGCAGCGCCCCTCTTCATCGACGTTCTGACACATTGGCTTGCCGTCGGTCCCAAAGGTCGGCATCTGGCCCCGGATGGTGACGCTGCCACTGAGCGTCTCCTGACCGATCTGCAAGGTGCCTGTGCCCTGGAAGGCTTCGCCCACCTCGGGCAGGGCCTCGGTGTAGGACGTGGCGCTGAAGTTGGCGCACATCCAGAAGCCGCTTCGGCCCCCGTCTTCGCCGTCTTCATCCGGCGTGGTCACGCAGTAACCATTGTCGCAAAAGCCGCCGTTGTTGGGGTTGGAGCCGCCAAAGTGGAGCTGGTCACTGGGACAACCCTCGTCGCAGGCCACGCCGCCATAGTTGAGCCCGCAGCCACAGTTGAGCTTGCCAAAGTTGTTGGGGTTGCCCTGCCCCACGGTCGCAAAGGGCACCAGCGGATCAAACCCAGGGCAAAGCTGGGGCCACTCGCTTTGCTCGTTGATGCAGCCACCGGCGTACTCAAAGGGATCTGCGTAGTCTTCAAAGCGCTTCGACACCCACCCCACCGTCCGCAACAACTCTTCAAGCGGCTCAGTGACGGTCTCGACCTCGGCGTCGCAGGTCACAATGGGCTGGCTGGGGTTGGCCAGCGCCTCTTCGTCGTTGCGCGCCTCAAACTCCAGACACTCGACGTCGTCTTCTTCACAGCGGCGCAGGCCACAGGCGTTGAGGTTGAAGGGCGCCTCGGCGCTGATGGCCGTGCGCACCTGCGCCTGACGGACTTCAAAGGGCGCCACCTCGGGCGCGTCGTCGTTGACCACCTCCACGCACTTGAACTGGCTGGAGTGGCCCATCCCGCGCCACGGCACCGGATCCTCACCCACGCGCTCCTCGCACAAGCCGTGGGGCGGAATTTCGTTCACCGACACGTCCGCCACCGGCGGCAAGACCACCGGGCAGGCCCCCTGGGGCTCGTCGCAGCTCCAGCGCTGGAAGTCGTGCCCCACAGGCTCAGCGGCGTCGTAGCTCTGGTCGCGGCGGCGCGAGCAAGACGAGGCGTAATCCCCCTCATCCGAGTCGTAGCCCAGCGCAAAGCCCGCATCGCAGCGGCTGCGCTCTTCGATCACGTAGCGACCATGGGGCTCATCCCCAACCGGCGCCTGGTAACGGCCCCGGTGCAGTTCCACAAAGTAGGTCGCCGCCATGAAGGTCTGCATCCAACTGTTCTGGGGCTCGGGCGTGTTGCGGTGGTGTTCGCGCAGGTCAGAGATGCCGTTGTCGTTGAAGTCATCGCGCGCCGAGACGCAGGCCTTGGTCAACGGGTTCAACTCGGCGGCGTGGAACTTGCGCTGGCCGTAGGGCACCGACTGGCGCTCCAACGTCTCGGACTCATCGTCGTTTTCGTCGGTTTCATAGAGCGGCTCCACCTGGCTGAGGCCGTTGGAGAGGGTCGCCACGTCCAGATCCAGGCGCTGGCCCCACTCGTTGACCAGCGTCACCTTGTCGATGGTGCGCAGATCGCAGCGGGCGTTGAGCCGAACCGACTCGTCGCCTTCGTTGATGTGCGCAAAGGCGCTGCGCCGCGTCCAACCGTCCCCGTCGCCGTCGCAAGGCTCGGCCTGACGGCTGCCCGAGGCGGTGTTGAAGAAGTACCCTTCAAGGGTCTCGCACACGCAGTCGCCGTTCCAGTCCGAGAACGGCCACACGCGACCCGTCAGCCCTGCCCCGTCACAGTTGCACCGGTCCGAACAAGCCTGATCACCAATGTCAAAGAACTCACCCTCGGCGCAGGCCGCAGGCAAACAACGCGACTGAACCTCGGGCCGCAGCGCACCGCACACCAGCCCCTCCGGACAGTCGGCGATGGACTCACACGCCCCAAAGTCATTCACGCCGCGGCACTCCGAGGTGTTGGGGTCTTCCAAAAAGCCGTCGCCACACTCTCCGCACACGGCGCCCTCTTCCTGAGGCACGCACAGCCGGTTCTGGGCCTGACAATCGGCCAGGATGCTGTTGGCATCTTCGGCGTCGTCGGCGCAGTTGGCGCGCAGGTCTGGCACGCAGGCCTCCCCTTCAAGCAGGAAACCGGCCAGGCAATCGCCGCACACGGCGTCGGCGGGCTCATCGCCATCGGCCTCCACACACTGGCGGTTGGCCTCGGCGCACTGCTGGGCGATGCTGCCGGGTTCGCCTTCGGTGCAGTTGGCCAGCGGCGGCACCTCTTCGCAGGCCTCCAACGCGTCGTTCCAGGTGTGACCTTCTTCGCAGTCCTCCAGGCACTGGGCGTCGGCGCCGGGCTCGGCCGCCTGACAAAGCTGAAACGGACCGCAGCCCGCATCGACACACGCCACAGCCTCTCGGCACGCGCCCTCCTCACACACCAGACCGCCCCCGCACAGGCCCTCATCACAAGGACACCCGTTCTGGTCAGCCGGGCAATCGCGGCACAGGGCGTTGATGCACACCAGCGCCTCTTCGCAGCCCTCTTGCTCGTCGCAAGGACAGTCCTCGGTGCCCGGCGGGCACTCCGGCAGGGCCACGCAGGAGTTGTCCATGCAAGTCAGCCCCTCATCACAGGCATCCTCAGGCCCGCAAGGGCAGTCCAGGCTCCCCGCCGGGCAGACCTCGTCCTCTTCGCACAAGCCTTCAGAGCAAGTCAGGCCATCACCGCAAGTCTCCTCAGGACCGCAGGGGCACCGCAGCGTCCCCTCGGGACACGCAACGCAGACGTCGTCGGCGCAGCGGCCCTCGGCGCACTCGTCCTCGGCGCACTCGCAGCCGATCGTGCCCGGCTCACAGTTGGGATCCACGGTGGGGACATCTTCTTTACAGCCCAGCAGGGCCAGCGCCATGAAGACCAGGGCCACGCTCATCTGCGCAATGCCGCCCATGCGGCCTGCGAGCGTGTAATTGGGGTTGGCGTCCATCTTTATCGTCGGCAACACGGTTCCTCCCGATGCGTTTGGTTTCGCAACGTGGTCATCCATGCATCCCGACACGCGCCCATAGGTGCCGAGTCAATGCATGAAAACCTGGATTGCGCCGTGGCAAACCAGGGTCATAAGTGCTAACGCCGGGATGAAATTGTGTGACAACACTTTTTGCCCCACACACGGCCAGGATCGCCGTGGAGGGGCTTAAAAGCGTTTAAAAGAATGTTCGACTTCAGCAATGGTCCAGACAGTTTTTGAGGGAGAAGGTAGAGGAGGGAGTTCCGAAAGACAGGGCACAGATGGTACAGGGATA
>CAKZKQ010000553.1 GCA_937123825.1 uncultured Pseudomonadota bacterium | reverse complement strand
TCTTCGTCGTCGATGCTCGACGAACCCCCGGTTCGTCTGCGCTCTCCTCCTCGAACTGGACTGCGATTTCTCGCCCTTGCAAGGCTCATTTTGAACGGTGCTCGGTCTAGAGCCAGCCCTGGGCCAGGGAGGCGGTGATGCGCTTGGAGGCCGGTTGGGCGCCGGGGGCGAAGGTCAGGCCGGTCAGGCGCTCGTAGATGTCGATGTAGCGCCGAGCGACCTCGGAGACCACGTCGGGGGCCAGGTCCGGGGCCGGACCGTCGCCTTTGTAGCCTTGCTGGCCGAGCCATAGGCGCAGGTGCTCTTTGTCGTATTGCTCGGGCTTGCGACCGGCGTCAAAGGCCGCCTGGTAGGTGTCGGCGGACCAGTAACGGCTGGAGTCGGGGGTGTGGACCTCGTCGATGAGGGCCAGCTTGCCGTCGATGAGGCCAAACTCGTACTTGGTGTCCACCAGGATCAGCCCCGCGTTGCGGGCGATCTCCTGGCCGCGGGCAAAGATCTCCAGGGCGGTGCGTTGGACGTGGGCCCACAGGTCGGGCTCGACCAGACCCTGCTCGGTGACCTGAGCGCAGGTCAGGCGCTCGTCGTGCTGGCCGCGCTCGGCTTTGGTCGTCGGGGTGATGACGGCCTCGGGGAGCTTCTGGTTTTTGCGCAGGCCTTCGGGCAGCTCCAGGCCGTAGGGGCGGTCGATGCCCTGCTCGTAGAGCGTCCACAGGCTGGTGGAGGTGGAGCCGGTGATGTAGCCGCGCACGATGACCTCGACCATGAGGGGCTTGGCCTCGCGGGTGACCATGACGTTGGGATCGGGCGTGGAGATCTTGTGGTGGGAGACCACATCCGAGAGGTGGTCAAACCACCATGCGCTCAATTGGTTCAGGACCTGTCCCTTGAAGGGGATGGTGCCCAGCACGCGGTCAAAGGCCGAGACGCGGTCGCTGGTCACCAGCACGCGGCGGTCATCGACCACGTAGATGTCGCGGACCTTGCCCTCTTCGCGGGGGCCGAGGCCTTCGAGGTTGACGCCTTGAAGGGCGTTGGGGATTTCAGCGCTGATCTGCTCCAGGGTGAGCATGGTTTCCTCCAGAAATACCAGATCGGTGTCCAAGCCTGACGCCGTGGAAGAGGTCCAGGACGCCCTCTTGGGGGTTTGTGCCGCCCGGTGCCGGAATGTGGGCCGGGCGGCAAAAAGTGTTTGGGTCAGCGTGTGCTGGTGCCCAGAGATTGTCGGATGGCGGCGCCGAGCGCGCGGGCACGCTCTGGGGCGTCGCCGACGTAGTCGGACGCGTCGAGCCACTGGCGGATGTCGTCGGCGCCTGCGAGCGCCAAAAAGGCCTGCTCAGCGCAGAGTCGGTCGACCAGCGGGTTGGGTTTGCCTTTGGTGGTCGTGTCGGCCCAGGCCACCAGGGCGTGTTCGCGGATCACCTCGTGGAGGTGTTGGCGGTCGCCGCCGCGCTTGACGCCCTCCATCAAGAGCCGCTCGGTGGCGGCGAAGGGGCCGTAGCGGTCCATGAGGGACTGGGAGGCTTGGGGGTTGATCCGCAGGCCGTCGATGATGCGTTTGGTGCGGCGCAGGGACTCATCGGCGATGAGGAAGGCCTCGGGCAGGACGCTGCGGCGGTTGGCCGAGTCGTCCAGGGTGCGCTCAAGGAGGCTGTGGGCGGCGTTGTCCCAGGCGACCCGCGGCAGGGCGGCCAGGTGGCGCGTCATGCTGTCGATGTTTTCGGCGTCGATGGGGTTGCGCTTAAAGGGCATGGCGCTTGAGCCCACCTGACGCTTGCCAAAGGGTTCGGCCCATTCGCCCAGCACCGGCGATTGAAGGATACGCAGGTCAAAGGCAAAGCGGTAGAGGGACTGGCCCAGGCTGGCCAGCGCGCTCAGGAGCCGAAACTCCTGTTTGCGCGGGCAGACCTGGGTGGCGACCAGCATGGGCTTGATGCCCAGCTCCGACATGATGTGGGCTTCGAGGTCTTTGGCCTCCAGCGGGCCGCCCTGGAGCAGCTGCGTGTAGGAGGCGGAGGTGCCAGTGGCGCCCTTGAAACCCTTGCCGCGCAGCAGGTCGCGCTGGTGGATCAGGTCTTCGAGGTCCATCAGCAGGTCCTGGCCGTATTGGGCCAGGCGATAGCCCAGCGTGGTTGGCTCGGCGGGCTGAAGGTGGGTGAAGGCCATGGTGGGGGTGTCGGCCTGGGCGTCGATCTGGTCGGCAAAGCTGGCCAGGGTCTCGCGCAGACGCTCAATGATGAGGTCCGTGGCTTGAACCAGGCGCAGGGCGTCGGCGTTGTCCTGGACATCCATGCTGGTGGCGCCCAGGTGGATGATGCCGCCGCCGACAGTGCACTGCTCGGCAAAGGTGCGGACCTCGGCCATGAGATCATGGCGGATTTCGGCCTCGATTTCGTGGGCGCGCTCAAGGTCGATCTTGTCCTGGTTGGCCTTCAGATCATCGACCTGGGCCTGGGTGACCAGACCGGCTTTGGCCTGCGCGCTGGCCAGTGCGACCCAGATCCGGCGCCAGAGGCGGCGCTTGTGGCCCTCGCTCCAGAGCGTGCGCATGGGTTCGGAGCCGTAGCGCCAGGTCAACGGCGAGAGGTAGTCGTTGTGGGTGTAGGTCTTCATGCGTTGCCTCCGAGATCTTGGACGCCGAAGGTGTCCAGGACGACCAGGGCAGGTCGTTCCGGGCCCACCGAGACGTAGCGGATGGGGCAGCCGGCCAACTCGGCCAGACGGTGCAGGTAGTTGCGGGCGGCCTTGGGCAGGTCATCCCAGGTGCGGGCCTGACGCGTGGAGGTTTTCCAGCCGGGCCAGGTTTCGTAGACGGGGGTGACGCGCTCAAGGTCGGGTGTGTCGGGGAAGTGCCGCAGGCGTTCGCCGTCGAGTTGGTAGCCAACGCAGACCTTGATCTGGTCAAAGTCGTCCAGGACATCGAGCTTGGTGATGGCCAGCGCAGTGACGCCATTGAGCCACATGGCGTACTGGATGGCGACGCCGTCAAACCAGCCGCAGCGCCGGGGCCGACCTGTGGTGGCGCCGTATTCGTGGCCGACGTCGCGCAGCTTCTGACCGTCTTCGTCAAAGAGTTCAACGGGGAAGGGCCCGGCGCCGACGGCGGTGGCGTAGGCTTTGACGACGCCGATGACCTCGTCGATGCGGGTTGGCGGGATGCCCGCGCCGGAGCAGGCGCCGCCGGTGGCGGGGTTGGAGCTGGTGACGTAGGGGTAGATCCCCCAGTCGAGGTCGCGCATGACGCCAAGTTGCCCTTCAAGCAGGACACGTTGGCCGTTGGTGACGGCCTTCTGGATCATGGGCAGGACATCGACGATGCGGTGTTGGAGGGCTTTGCCCCAGGCCACACACTGCTCCCAGAGGGGTTCAAACTCAATCAGAGGCAGGTCGTGGTGCGCCAGGAGTTGGTTTTTGATGGGGATGACCTGCTCAAGGCGCCCGCGCAGGTATTGGGGGCGCAGCAGGTCACCGACCCGAACGCCGATGCGGGCGGCTTTGTCGGCGTAGGTTGGGCCGATGCCGCGCTTGGTGGTGCCGATCTTTTTGTCACCCGCCCTGGCTTCGCGCAGCGCGTCGAGCCGGGGGTGATAGGGCAAGACGACGTGCGCCCGGTTGGAGATCCACAGGTTGTCGAGGCTGACCCCAGCGGCGGCCACGGTGTCCATCTCGGCCAGCAGGCCGGGCGGGTTGACCACGGTCCCGGTGCCGACCACGCAGACGGTCTGGGGGTTGAAGATCCCCGAGGGGACCATGTGAAGTTTGAACGTTCCGAACTCGTTGACGACGGTGTGTCCAGCGTTGTCTCCGCCTTGGTAGCGTATGACCATGTCGGCGCGTTGGGAGAGGTAGTCCACCACGCGCCCTTTGCCTTCATCACCCCACTGTCCACCCACGACGGCTGTCACGGACATGGCTCGAATCTCCTTGCAACGGCGCGCCCTGGCCGCCGCGTTGTGGCGTCGCCGTGCGCTCTGACGCATGGCGTTCGCCGTGTGTCGTGCCAACAGGCAGGAGGCAAACGTCTCCCACATGCGGCCAATGCATCGGCGCAGCGCCCGGGTGATGCCTCAAGAAGAGCCGCAGGGTCGCCACTGTCGCCCTGCGCGCCTTCTGGCCAGTCATTCCCGGAGCCCGTTCTGAGGGTGCAGATCGGCTTTGGGAACAAACGGGTGCACACCGATGCTCACGGGGTGGGTCTTTGGTTTAGCGTGTAAACCAAAGACCTGTGCCTCGGTTCGAGCAAGAACCTGGGGGCACGTCCAACCTGTGCTGAATTAGAGGTGAAATATCACCGACCCCATCCAAGGTCAACGTCCAAAACTTCTCTTTGTGCGCTTTATTTTGTTGTGTGTCGTTGGTGTGTCAGGAGGGCGTCAGAACACGTGCGAAACCGTGTTTTTTTGATGTTTTTGCCCTTTTTTGGGCGCTGGGGCAGGCGCAGTAGGGTGATCCCCGAACGTTGGACGCATTCCAACCTGCCAGGTGGGTCATTGTGGGGGCTTGACCTGAGGTGGCGGCGGCATGCAGGATGCCCGCGTTTGATGCCCTGTCTGGTGACGGCGGCGTCTGGAAGCCAAACCGCAGCCTGGGGAAGAGACAGGCCATTGGAATGCGCTTGAACTCGACCATCACGGGCTCTTTGGAGACTTTTGCGCGATCGCGCGAGGGAGGACCGAGGGATGAACGGCGAGCGGGTTTTGATTGTGGGTGGGGGCGGGCGCGAGCATGCGCTGGCCTGGCGGTTGAGGCAGTCCAAGAGTGTGGAGGCGGTGTGGGTGGCGCCTGGAAACGGCGGCACATGGCCCGACAACGTGGCGGCAGACGCCATGGATGTGGAGGGCTTGCTGGTGTTGGCCAAGGCGCGCGGCGCGACCTTGACCGTGGTGGGCCCCGAGGCGCCGCTGGGCGCTGGGATCGTGGACCGTTTTACAGATGCCGGGATGCGCTGTTTTGGCCCGGTGGCGGCGGCAGCCCGGCTGGAGACCTCCAAGGCTTTCGCCAAGGCCTTCATGGCGCGTCACGGGATTGCCACGGCCCGCTATGAGGTGTTTAAAGACCCAGAGGCGGCGCGCGACTTTGTCTGCCGGGCGCCGTGGCCCGTGGTCATCAAGGCCTCCGGGCTGGCGGCGGGCAAGGGGGTCTTGTTGCCCCAAAGCACCCAGGAGGCCGTGGAGGCCATCGACGAGTTGATGGTGGCGCGGCGTTTTGGCTCGGCGGCCGATGAGGTCGTGGTGGAGGAGCGCCTTGAGGGCGAAGAAGTCTCGCTCCTGGCGCTCTGCGACGGGAAGGTGGCGGTGGCGCTGGTGCCCGCCAGGGACCACAAGCGCGCCCTGGACGGTGATTTGGGACCCAACACCGGCGGCATGGGCGCCTTTGCGCCCACCCCAGCGCTGGACGCTCAGGCCATCGAAGCGGTGCGCAAGACCGTCTTGCAGCCCGTGGTCGATGGCATGGCCGCCGAAGGCTCGCCCTACATCGGCGTGCTCTACGCGGGGCTGATGCTCACCGCCGATGGACCCAAAGTCCTGGAGTTCAACTGCCGCTTTGGAGACCCCGAGACCCAGGTCGTTTTGCCACTCCTTGAGGGCGATTTGGCGGCGCTCTTTGGCGCCTGCATCGACGGCACCCTCAAGCCCGACGACGTGGTATGCAAGCCCGGCGCGGCGGCCACCGTGGTCATGGCCTCGGGCGGTTATCCCGGCGCGTATACCAAAGGCAAAGTCATCCAAGGCATCGACAAGGCCAACGCCATCGAAGGGGTGCAAGTCTTTGAAGCCGGGACGCGCCGCGACGCGCAAGGAACACGGGTGACCTCGGGAGGGCGCGTGTTGGCGGTCACCGGGATCGGCAACAACCTGCAACAAGCGCTGACCAAAGCCTACCAGGGCGTGGGAGCCATTTCTTTTGAAGGGGCCATGTGGCGCCGCGACATCGGCGGCGGCCTGGGAGGACAGTCATGAAACGGCTTGTGGTCATGGTGTCGGGTTTTGGCTCCAACCTCCAGGCCATCATGGACGCCTGCAGGCGCGGAGAGATTCAGGGGCAGGTGGTGGCGGTCTTTGCCAACCGCAAGGCCGGGTTGGAGCGGGCCAGGGAGGCTGGCATTGACGCAGTGTACCGGCCGCTGAAACCTTTTAAGGGCTCGCCAGACCCCAGGGCGGCCTACGACGAAGCGCTGGCCAGGGACGTGGCCGTCTACAAGCCAGATTTTGTGATCCTCGCCGGATGGATGCGGATCTTGACCCCCGCGTTTCTGCGCCCCTTTGGCAACCGGGTCATCAACCTCCACCCCGCGCTCCCCGGCCACTTTGCGGGCACCCATGCCATTGAGCGGGCCTTTGCCGCCTGGCAAGACGGACAGATCGAGCACACCGGCGTCATGGTCCACCGCGTGGTCGAAGAGGTCGACGCTGGCCCGGTCCTGGCCACCGCTGTGGTGCCTTTTGAACCCGGTGACTCCCTTGAACGCCTGGCCGAGCGCGTTCACAAAACCGAGCACCGCATCCTGGTCGAAGCCATCGCCGGGCTCTGCGCGCCAACCTGATGCGCACGGTTTTCTCTCTCCTGTGCCCAAACCAACGCCCCTTGAGCCTTCATCCTCATGCAGCGCGACGCCCAGCCCGCCGGAGCCCACCGTCGCCATTGGCAAATCCTCGCCTTGAGCCCCCGCAATGCTTTGCGCCTGCGGATGCTCTTGCGTAGACTGGCTGCCAGAAGCTGTCGGAGGGATGTGTGTTGGTTGAAATCGGGCGGAGCAGACAGACGCGACCTGGGGCGAGCGCGGGATCGCATCGACGCCAGGGGTTTTCTGTGGGTCTTGGCTGTGTTGGAGCGCGGCGTTGTGCCCATCATGGTCCGCAGTGGGACTCAATCCCCCAACGTTCCGCTTTGGCCGCGGGGTGCCTTGTTGCAGGGTTCCTTGTGGTGCTTGGTGGATGCGGTGACGCGCCAAAATACAGCTCCGATGAGTTGACCGGGCCTTGTGAGCGCCAAAGCAACCAAACCTATGTGCGCACCACCAGCAAATCCCTGGGCACGCCCATCTGGTGGCCTTCAAGCGAGATCAACAATTGCCTGACTGTCCACCTCGATCCGCTCGGCACCCCCGACTTGCCCTTTCCCGGGGCCGAAGCGCGGATCTTGAGCAGCGCCATCGATCGGTGGCAGTCGGTGGCCGACGAGTGCGGCGCGCCGTTTTGCATTGAGTATGGGGGGAGCATGTCGGCAGAGGAAGGCCTGACCTTCAACCCCCGTGGCCCCAACCCCCACGTGGTGGCCTTCATCCCCACCGCCGAGCAGTGGGCAGAGTTTGAGTCGTCCCGCGTCATCGCGCTGACCATCACTCTGACCCGGCCTGAAGATGGCCGGATTGTCGACTCGGACATTGTCATCAACGACTCGCGATACGTCTTCTCGCACGACGTGCCGCTGCCCAGCGGCACGCTCGACATCGAGAGCATCATGATGCACGAGTTGGGACACATGATTGGCTTTGAACACACCGAGGATCCCACCAGCATCATGCAGGAAGGTCCGGTGACGGCGCTGTCCCGTTGGGAACTGGGGGCGGCGGACAAAGCTGGCGTGTGCGAAATGTTTGCCTGCTATTAGGTTCTGCCAGACAAAGCCCAGCGCGTCTCAGCGCCAAACACTGCTTTTCCCATTGAGCTTGGCCGCCCCTTGAGGGGCAGCCTTCGCGGTGGTGCCCGGATGGGGCGTTCAGGGGGCAAACGAAGGCCGCGCGACCACGGCCTGGAAGGTCGCCCGCGCGATGTGAAGCTCCATCAGCGCCTCAATCCGCTTGTTCTCGGCCTGCGCCGCATAGTCCTCAAGCAGGTTGACCTTGAAGAGGTCGGTGACGCCGAGCAGAAAGCGCCGCCGCTCGGCAGCGGCGTTCTGCTCCGAGATGTCGGCGCCCGCCGCAGCGGCCTCCAGGCCATCGAGCGCCGCCTCCCAGGCCGAGATGGCGTCATCGACCTGGGTCAGCAGGGTGTCCTGGGCCAGCGCGGCGTCGTGGGTGGCCGCAGAGCGCCGCGCCTGGGCGGCCTCAAGCTCACCGCGCGCTTTGCGCATTTGGAGCGGGAACTTCAGCGACACCCCCCACTCGACCACAGGGTCGCCCAGCTTCTTGTACTGGCCTTCGTTCTGGTCACCCGTGTCCCACGATGAGCCGACCTCGATGTCCAACTCTGGCAGGACGTTGTTGCGCGCCAATTCGACCTCAGCCTCGGCGCCGTCGAGTCCCAGACGGATGTTTTCCATCTCAGGGCGGCGCTCCAGGGCGTCCTGGTGCGCTTGGCTGATTTCTTCGGCCGTCAACGGCGCTGGAGGGTTGAGCACGTCGGGCATGCGCTCTGACCTTGGCATGATGGGCTGACCCTGGGAGTCACGCAGGTAGAGCGAGAGCTTGATGGCCGCCTTTTCGAGCTTCCGATGGGCTTTGATCAGGCTGCCGCGCCGCGAGAGCACCGCGCGGCGGCTCTCCAGGCGCTCCACAGCGGGCACCGCGCCTTGCTTGATGAGCGTTTCTACGGCGGCTTCGCGGGCCTCGGCAAGTTCAAGCAGGCGACGCGACACGCGGACCTTTTCGCCCGCAGCGCGCCACATCCAGTAGGCCTCGGCGGCCTTTTGCCACAGAATCAGCGCCTTGGCCTGAAACTTGGCCTCGCTCTGGGCCACTTTAAGCTCCGAGAGGCGGATCTTGAGCCTGCGCTCATCGTCGGCCCCGCCCTTGAGCAGCGGCAAATTGAGTTCAACGCGCAGTTCACCCCCGCGCAGCGTCTCGTACTGGCCGTAGTACTCGGGGAAGTTGCCCACCCCTCGGCGGTATCCAGCGCGCAGCTCCAGGCCCCAGACCGGGGTGGGCTGCTCCAGCCAGACGTTGTAGCGGGTGATGTCGTAGAACCCCACCGGGGCGTCATAGAGCTTGCCTTTGAGGGTCAGGTCAAAGGCCCCCTGGGCGCTGAGCAGTTTGCCGTTGGCGGCGTCGATGTCATCGGCGGCCGCCAGCAGCCCCGGGTAGCGATCCAGCGCGCTGCGGGCGACCTCTTCGAGCGTCAGTGGTGTGTCGCCGCCCAGCGTGACGGTGGCGATGGGCTCAAGCGGCTCCATGGGTTCGGTGGCGCTGGCCATGGCGTTTGGGGACAAGGCCAGCAGCACGAGCGCTGCAGCGAACAAGCAAAGAGTGAGGTGTGGTTTGTTCATTTTTTCTTCTTACCTCCTCCTGCTTTCTTCATGTCCTCGGCGCCGGGGGGATCGACCGCGGCGGGGAAGCCATTGAGTTGACGCCAGACCTCGTAGCCCAGACGGACCTGCTCCAGCATGATCCAGCCGTTGGCGCGCACGCCCTGACGCAAGTGGTGGGCCTCGGGCCAGGGTTCATCGCCCTCCAAAGGCCGCACCAGGATGCGGAAGTTGCCCTTGCCGTCGTCCGTCGCGTCGATGAAGGCCACCTCACCGCCAAAGGTGCCGGTGGCGATCGACGGCCAGCCGGTGAACTGGATGGCGGGCCAGCCCTCAAACTGGAGCCGGACCTGACGGCCGGGACTGAGCAGCGCGGCGTCGTTGCCATCGACCCACAACTCCACGGCCCGCTCCTTCTCTTCGGGGACCAGGACCAGAAGCGCGTCGCCGGGCTTGACCTGCTCTCCGCCTTGCGCGGCGACGAGCTTGAGGATGGTGCCGTCGCGCGGCGCGGTGACGCGCTGGGTGGACTGGCGAGCGATTTTGGAGTCGATCTCGACCATTTTGGCCTGACCGGCGGCCATCTGCGCCTCGGCTTTGCTCAGATCGGCGCGCGCTTTTTCGACTTTGCCGTCGGCTTCGGCGACATCGAGGTCAAAGCGGGCGCGCTCGACCATGAGCATCTCGCGCTGGGCCTCGACGGCTTGCTGGGCGGCGGCGCGTTCGGTGCGCGCAGTGGTCTCTTTGAGTTGGGACTGCTCCAGCTTGAGCTTGCTGGTGAGTCCTTCGTCAAAGAGGGCCTGCTGCCGGGCGAGGTTGAGCAGCGCTTGCTCCAGCTTTGCCTGGGAGGCTTGGAGCTTCTGGCGAGTCTGGTTCAGCTTGCGCTCGGCGGCGCGGATTTTGGAGCGCGCAGCCTGGGCTTTGTGGTCACGGGCGCGCTCGGCGGCCTCGGTGTTCTGGCTCAGAGCCTCTTGCTGACGCTCATAGGTGGCCAACTGGGCCACCAGCGCGGTCTTCTGGGCCTCCAGGCGCTCGATGTAGAGCGGGTCGTTGTCGCTGATCTCCAGCAGCGGCTCTCCGGCTTTGACGGTGGAGCCTTCCTGAACCCACCAGCGGACCACGCGGCCTTTGACGGGGGCTTCACTGGTTTGCTGGCGGTCCAGCGGTGCGTCGGCGACCACGCGGCCCTTGCCGGGGACGTTTTGCTGCCAGGGGGCCAGGACCAGCAGGGCGATGCCCGCCAGCGAGGTCAACGCCACGGCCACGGCGACACGACGGGCGCGCCAGGCAGCGGGGACCAGGTAAATCGAGGGCAGTTCTGTATGGGTCAGCGGATGACGGCTCAGATCACGGGTGTGCATCATGGGTCGGTCCTCCTTGGCCTGTGTCGTCGCGCCGTGCTGCGCTTGGGTGTCCTTGCTGCAGCGGACGCGTGGTGTGGGCGCGGTGCCCTTGAAGTCGGTCTGTGTTTCAGGGCTCGAAGATCATGCGGTCGCGGTGGCATCACTTGCAGGATGCAGCGCGCCGTCCTTGAGGATCATCAACTGACCACATCGGCCGTGGATGGCGGGATCACGAGTGATGGTGATCAGCGTCCAGGGCGCGTCTTTGCTGGTCAGGTTGCTCAAGACATACTGGGCGGTCTCGATGCTCATCTTGCCGAAGATCTCATCCACGACCAGCAGTGAGGGCTGCCCCACGATGGCGCGCGCCAACGTCAGGCGCATGGCCTGGCTGTTGGAGAGCGTGGGGGCGCCGCTGGCCAGTTGGGTCTGGAGCCCGTCGGGCATGTTGCGGATGAGGTCAAGCAGGTGGACTTGCTCCAGGGCCTTGTCGATTTGTTCCAGGGTCAACTCGGTGCGGCCAAGCTGAAGGTTCTCCAAAATGGTGCCTTCAAAGATCTCGGCGCCGCGCACGATGGCCACGCGCTGGCGCAAAGAGCGCAGGCTCATCTCGCGCAGATCCATGCCGTCGAGGGCGATGTGGCCCTTTTGGGGTTGGCGCAGGCCAAAGAGGAGCTCTAGAAGGGCGCTCTTGCCCGATCCTGCCGGCCCGTGGATGGCCAACCGCGCGCCGGCCTCAAGGTCCAGCGTCATGTTGCGGAAGATGGGCCGCGAAGGGTCAAAGCCAAAGTGGACATTCTTGAGGGTCAACCGCGCGGCGCGAGGTTTGCCTTCTTCCTTGAGCTTCACACCGTCCTGGCGCTCAAGGGGCAGGTCCACAAGCTGTCCGACCTTGTCGATGGCCGCCATCATGTCGTAGAGGCTCTCAAGGTACTGGGCCAGCTTGGTCAAGGAGTTGACCACGACGGTGACGATCAGCTCGGCGGCGACCAACTGACCCAGGGTCAACTGGCGCTCCATGATGAGCCACGCGCCGGCGCCGATGAGGGCGGTGGTGGCCAGCGCCTGGAGCGCCAGCGTGCCCGTCATCTGACCAAAGACGATCTTGAAGTGGGCATGGCGAGCCTTGAGGTAGGCGCGGGCGCGGGCGTCGGCGCGGGTGACCCCGAAGCTGGCGCCGCCGTCTGCCTTGAAGATCAGGGGGTGGCGCGCCAACTCTTCGAGCCATCCGGCCAGGGCGTACTTGGCCTTGGACTCTTTGATGGCGGTCTTGACGCCGCCGCGGCCCATCACGCGCAGGACAATGGCCGCCGACACCAGCAGGACCACGTCAAAGGCCAGCAGCAGCGGGTGATAGAAGGCCAGCACGGTCATGCCAATCAAGACCGTCAGGATGATCTCCAGACCTTGGACCAGCAGCCAGGCGATGACCTTCTTGACGGTGAAGACGTCAAAAAAGCGGTTGACCAGCTCCGGGCCGTGGACGTCGTCAAAGGCGTCGCCCTTGACCCCGGGCAGGCGGTGGGCAAGGTCCCCGACGAGGCGCAGCAGGATGCGGCGCTGGATCATTTCAACGACCCAGACCTCCAGCGCGCGCAGCGCGGCGGCAAAGCCAAGACCGCTAAGCAGCAGCACCAGGAGCACCACCAGGGGCTGGAGCGGCGTGCCAAAGGCCACCGTGTTGACGATGACCTGCATGACCACCGGGGTGACCAGCATCAAGAGGCCGACCGCCACCGAAAAGACCAGCACAACCTTGATGTCGCGGCGCTCAAAGCGCATCAGCGCGATGAGCCGAGCCAGCGGAGAGGCAGTCTGTCCTTCGGGAACCGTGGAGACCAGACCGTGGGTGCGGATGTGGTCCGTGGACATGTGCGCCAGCGGACGCGCGCGGGTCATCAACACCCACGCCAGCGCCTCGCCGGTGCCTGACGCGCCCAGCCCCTTGGCCAACTCCTGATGGGACAGCTCTTGGGTCTGGTGGTTGTCACAAAGTGCTTGGAGCTTGTTGCTGAATCGATCAGTCAGCACCACCCAGCCGCCGTCAGGACCGGCTTTATAGCCCACCGCGATGAGCTCGCCGTTGATGGTGCAGGCGATTTCATCGACACTGGCGACCAGCGTGGTGCAGCGGACGTTGAGGGTCTCGACCGCGCCAGCAAGGCGCTGGAGGGGATCGGTGACGTTGTACTGGGACCACAGTGCGGTGCGCAGTTGCTCGGGGTTGTGGACGATGTCCAGCGCCTCCAGAATGCGGTCGGCCGCATGTTCTGGGGCATCCTCGCCAAAGAGCCACGAATGTCTGGTGTTGTCGGACATAGGGTACCTCTTGACACAAGACCTGCTCTTTTCAGAGCAACTTGGCTGAAAGACTCGAACGATTCACTTTGCGAACAATGAGCGGGGAGAGATCCGCTCGCCTTTTATAGATGCGGCGAGCGGCCCTGGGCTGCGTGTCAGTAGGTTCCCGACAGGCCCAGGTTGAACGACGTGCGCGAGGCGATGCCGTTTTCGAAGTCCCAGAACGGGAAGCGTGTGCCGCGGTTGTTGCTGGTCAGCGGCGTACCAGCTGTGTTGACGCTGGCGCTGGCGACCAGGGCACGACCGAAGAAGGAGGTGCCAGTCAGCAGGTAGCGCATGCCGAAGCTGCCCGAGACGCCCTGACGGTGGCCACGGCCGGGAACGGCGTTGGGGTTGGTGAACTCGTCATCGTTGGTGATGGTGCCGTTGTCGTAGGTCCAGGTGTTGCTGTAGCTGAGGCTGGTGCGGACCTGAACGCCGGTGCCACGGATGTTGTAGAGCAGCAGGAAGAAGTTCCCCCAGGAGAAGCTCGGCAGCACACCGTCGATGGCCACCAGGCTCTGGCCCAGGTCTTCAGCGCCGCCGTCGCGGGCGATGATGTCCAGCTCGTTGATGTCCAGCGCGCGGCT
>CAKZKQ010000552.1 GCA_937123825.1 uncultured Pseudomonadota bacterium | reverse complement strand
CATTGCAGTTGTTGTCGACGTTGTCGCAGACTTCGGTGGCGCCAGGGAAGATCGCCAGGTTGTTGTCGTTGCAGTCCCCGCCCTGGGTGGTCACAAAGGTCTCGTCCGGGGCGCATTGCAGGCTGCTTTGCCCCTCATCTCCAAAGCCGTCCGTGTCACTGTCTGCGTAAAAGCGTTGTTGCTCGGAGTCGTTGGAGCACACCACGGCGTTGAGGCCGTCGCATTGGTAGATGCCGCATTCTCCGCAGGGTGTGTTGGGCTGGTTGAGCAAGAGGTCACACCCGCCACAAGCGTTGACGTTGTCACCACGGCAGGTCAACGTGATGCCATCGCATGCCACCGTGCCCGGGCAATCGGCCTCGCCGCAAACATCGCCCTCCGAGGCGTCGCTGCCGCTGCAACCACCGCAAGCGTCGGTGACGCCTTCGTCGCGTTGATCGTTGCAGTCGTTGTCTTTGCCGTCACAGATTTCTTCGGCGCCAGTGTAGGTGTTTGGGTCGTTGTCGTCGCAGTCGCCGCCTTCAAGTGCTCTAAAGAATCCCTGGGGGATGCAGGACTCAATGGTGTTGCCGTCTTCTCCTTGGCCGTCCCCGTCTTCGTCCTTGTGGTAGGTCCTGAAGGTGGTCATGCAGATCAGCGCGTCGGTGCCGCTGCAGACCAACTCTCCGAGGCAAGGACCTTGTTCACAAATGTCGCCTGGCGCGCCTTCGAGGGGTTGGCAGCCCCCGCAATCGTTGATGAGCCCCTCATCGATGTTTTCATCGCAGTCGTTGTCGACCCCGTCGCAGATCTCCTGAGCCACCTCACATTCACAGTCACCGCCCTGTGCCAGGTCGCCGTCGAGATCTTCAAAGCCCTCGGCGCAGACAAACGAGCATTGTCCGTCGACGCAGCCCGCCAAACTGCCAGCGCCCGGCAGGCAGTCGTTGTCGCACTGGCCGCAGTGCTGAATGTTGAGCTGGGTGTTGACGCACTGCTGACCGCATTGGAGCAGGTCTGGCGAGCACTCCATGTCGTCGAACGCGTCTTGCTGAACGTCGCCTTCATCATTGACCTCTGGGGTGTCGACGTCGGGCTGATCGAACGCGTCATTGGGCACCGGGATGGTTTGGAGCGAGGATATGTCGTTGCTGCAGGCAAGCGCGGTGGTGAGCACCAACGCGATTGCCCAAAGCGCAGGGCTCTTTGGCATGGATCGTATCATGGACAGTGGCTTGGTCTCTTTGCGTCGAATGTCTTTGTATGTTGTGACGCTACGGCCGCAAAGTCAAAAGTGGGTTGCAATCCCCACGGCGATCGATCATCAGTGTGGGGCATTGGTTGACCATCCACCAAGGAGACCATCATGGCGACGCTGAGCATTCGAGACGAAGACCGCACTTTGACCGACCCGAAAGAGATCGGGGACTTTCTGGCGCCTTTTGGCATCTGGTACCGGCGCTTTGAGGGCGATGAGCTGCCCTCGACGGCCACCAACGAGGAGATCCTGGCGGCCTACAAGGCGCCCATCGATGAGTTGATGGCCGAGGGCGGCTATGTGACGGCCGACGTGATCAACATCACGCCTGAGATCCCCGGTCTGGATGCAATGCTGGCCAAGTTTGACAAAGAACACTGGCACGACGAGGACGAGGTGCGCTTCATCGTCAAAGGCAGCGGGCTCTTTCACATCAACCCCGGTGATGCCGGTCCGGTCTTCAGCGTCGAGGTGGTGGCGGGGGATATGATCAAGGTCCCTCAGGGCACCCACCACTGGTTCCACATGTGCCAGTCCAAAACCATCCAGGCCATCCGCCTTTTCCAGAGCAAGGCGGGCTGGACGCCCCACTACACGCAGTCCAAGGTCGATGCCCGCTATATTCCGATGTGCTTTGGCCCCGAGTTTGTGCCCGCGGCCAACTGAGCGGACCTTCAACCGCCAGTCGTGAGGACGATTTTGCCGTAGGCCCCCGGTTCCATGACGGCGCGGTGGGCTTGCGGGGCGTCTTTGAGCACAAAGCGGCGCCCAATCACCGGGCGCAGCACCCCCGCTCGGGCGCTGGCCTCCACGGCGGCGGCAAACTCCAGCCGTTCGGCCGCGCCCATGGCAAAGAGCATCACCCCTCTGACCACGCTCTCCTTGCCCATCATCTTGCGGGGGTTGATCGTCAACTCACCGCGGTTGCCCACCACCATCACGCTGCCCCCACGGGCCACCAGATCCAGATCCGAGTCCAGGTTCAAGTGCGCGGCCATCTCCAGAATGATGTCGTAGCCCTGCTCGCCGGTGGCCGCCATGGCCTGCGCGTCAAAGTCAGGGGCGTGGTGGTCAAGAACGGTCTGGAGGCCTTGTTGGCGCACCAGTTCGGCGCCTTTGGTGGTCCCCGCCGTGCCAACAGCATCGAGGCCCAACCAGCGGGCCCACTGCGCCGCGGCGGTGCCGACGCCGCCGCTGGCCCCACGGATCAGCACCCGTTGCCCGGGTTTGGCGCGGCCAAGTTGAACCAGCGCGCGGTAGGCGGTGGCGTATGTGATGAAGAGCGCCGCGCCCTCTTCGGTGCTCAGTGCATCTGGAAGGGGGAGCAGATCCTGTGCGCTGCACAGACACTGCTCGGCGTAAGTGCCGGTCAGGGGTCTGGCCCCGATGTAGATGCGCTGCCCCGCGCTGATGTGGCTGACCCCGTCGCCGATTTCAAGGACGGTGCCAGCGCCTTCGAGCCCCGGAGTGTAGGGCAGGGCGGGGTCGATGGTGTAGGTTCCTGCTCGGATGTAGGTGTCGACCGGGTTGACCCCGGCGGCTTCCAGAGCCACAAGTGCTTGACCTGGCCCTGGGACCAACGGCCCCAGCGAGGCAATCTTCATCACTTCAGGTCCGCCGACCTGCTCAACGCGTATGCCTTTGACCAAAGAATCCATTGTTGTCTTCCTTTGCTGCGGCGCGGCCATGGCGGCGCTGTCTTTGTTTGGCTCCAAGGCGCACGCCGATGAACCCGACGCCGACGAAGAGCCCCAGGTCCGCCAGGGTTCGGACTGGCTGGCGATCCCCTTGCTGGAGTTCAACGATGATGAGGGGCTGGTCTACGGTGTCAAGGTCGAGTTGATCGACTTTGGTCAGAACGAAAAGCCCTACGCCTGGTACGCCGAGGCGAAGCTGCAGCACTCGACCACCAACCGCCATCAACACCGGCTGCTCTTCGACTTCCCCAGAGCCTGGTCAACGCGCTGGCGGCTGACCATTCGGGCCGAGTTCCTGCACATCGCCGACGCCAACTACTTCGGCGCCGGCAACCGCTCTCCGGGCGTCGGCGCGCGCGGCGAGCGCTTCCACCAGTACCGATTGACCGAGCCTCGGCTGACGGCGCAGGCGCGCTATGTGTGGAACAACGGCTTCTTCATCGGCACCGGTTTGACCGGCAACGTCACCCTGATCGACGTGCCCGACGGACGCCTGCTGGCGCTCCAGGCTCCCCGAGGGCTGAACGGCGGCGTGGGGCTGGCGATGGTGGCCACCGCCGGCTTTGACAACCGCGACAACGAGCTGGTCCCGCACCGAGGCATCTACGCCGAAGTCTACGCCCGAGGGGCACCCGAGACCGTGGGCAACACCTTCGGGACGGCCACTATGGGCACCATCGCCCAGGGATACTTCGATCCGCTCTCATGGTTGGTCCTGGCCCAGCGCTTCATGCTTGAGCGCTCCGTCGGGGACGTGCCCTTTTATGAAATGGGTCACATGGGTAGCCTCCACATCTTCCCCGCGCTCGGCGGCGTCTTCTCACAGCGCGGCTTCCTGGAAAACCGCTTCATCGGCCGGGGCCGCTTCCTGTCCAACACCGAAGCGCGCGTCTACTTCCCACCGCTTTGGGACCACCTCCACACCGGCCTGGTGGCTTTCACCGACGTCTCTCGCGTCGTCGAAGACGATGGCCAGAGCTTCATCGACGGCCTCCACCCCTCTTACGGCGGCGGGGTCTCCATCAACTGGAAATACGCCTTTCTCTTTCGCATGGACTACGGTGTCTCCGAAGAGGGCGGACTTTTCTACATTGAAGGGCGCCACATGTTCTGAAATGTGTTCTCTGTTGTGCTAAGGTGTCCGCTGAAGCCTGCGCGAATGTCGATTTGATGGATTGATCTCCGTACGTAAAAAATACAAGGAGTGATGTGGAGATGATCAAAAGCTCTGGCCTGCGTCTGGCGCTGGCCCTGACTGGATTTGCCCTCTTTGCGGCGTGCTCTTCGGTGCCCGACCCCAGCCCAGCCGAATTTCTGGATTTCCCCACCAGCGGTCTGCTCGGCAAAAAACGCTCGGCCGTCGAGCGCGACCTCAACCCCAGAGGCAAGTCCACCAGCACCGGCTGGGTGTCCTACACCCCCACCTTCAGCGTCGAATACAAAGACAACCTGGCGGTCAGCGTCAAAGAAAAACGCGTCCCCAAAGACCTCACCTGCAAAGAAGCCGCCCAGTGGATGGGCTTCAGCCGCGCCCGCACCCCCCAACTCAAGCCCGGCAAATGCATCTGGCCCACCGACGACCCCCGTCCCGGCCTCGGCACGCACACACCCTCCGCCCCCTTCGACATCGACAAACGCATCTTCCAAGCCAAACTAC
>CAKZKQ010000551.1 GCA_937123825.1 uncultured Pseudomonadota bacterium | reverse complement strand
GTGGTCATCAACCTGGCGGGGGCGGCCGTCAAGGAGAACCGCGACGCGCTTAAGGTGCTGCGCAACTACTGGGAAGTGGCCGTCAAACCCAGGGCCAACAAAGAGATCGGTCTGTGGAAGGCCTACTACAAGGCGCGCAAGTACCTTAAGTAAGCTGCGGCCCGCTGTGGCATAAACAAAACGATCGAAGGCGGCGCTCTCGGTGCGGTTTGGGCCGACGCGGGAGCTTGAAGGCAGTGGGGTAAGAGGCATTGGCGACCAAGCGCAGCACCAGGAAGAAGAAAGCTGAGCCGACAGCCCAGGAGGCGGTCGAGTCGATCCTGTCAGACCCGCGTGTGGTGTATTTTCCGGTCTTTCACTTCAGTCCGGTCTGCGCCTACCACGTGCAGCGTCTGATCCGAGAGGTCAAGCCAGTGGCGGTGCTGGTTGAGGGCCCCGACGACGCCGATGATCTTCTGCCCTGGGTGGTCCACGAGGACACCTGGGCGCCGTTTACGATCCTGTCGACCTACACAGACAAGAAGAACAACTTTGGGCTCAACGGGGTGCTGTCGCCCAATGAGGACACACCGGCGCGCTTTCGGTCCTGGTGGCCCGCGACGCCCTACAGCCCCGAATATGTGGCGCTCAAGGCGGGCGCGGAGGTGGGCGCGGAGTTGGGGTTCATCGACGTGCCGCTGCTGGCGCGGATTCCCTACCGTCATGTGCCCTCTCAGCAGGCCTCGACCAAGGTCGACAACTGGGCGATGGCCCAGTGGCACTACTCGGAGGTGTTGCGCAAGGCCCAGCGGCGGCGCTCTTTTGATGAGTTCATCAGCGCCAACTTTGAGGTCGGCGGTGCGCACCTGGACACCGAGCAGTTCATGCGGGTCTTGCTGACCTACTGTTATTGTGGTCGCAAGATGGCGGGCGATGAAGGGCGCGAGGCGGAGTACCACGCCATGCGCGAGGCGCACATGCGCTGGCACATCAACGCCCGGCTCAAGAAGCACCCCGAAGGCAAGGTGGTGGTGGTCACCGGCGGGAGCCATTCGGCGATGTTGCAGGCGACCAAGGCCAAGAAGGCCAAGGTCCGCAAGGATCGCAACATGGAGACCATCCTGGCAGCGCACTCGTTCAAGGCGCTGGCCAACCTCTACGATCTCAACCGCCTGCCGGCCTACGGGCAAGCGGTCTGGGAGCAGCTTCAGGCCGACGCTGACGAGCCCTTCAACATGGCCGCGATGCAGCTCTTGTTGCAGGTCATGCGCCACGCCCGCGAGGACGGTCAGGGCATCAGCACTGCCGACAGCGTGGGGGCCTATCAGGTGGCCCGCAACCTGACGGTGCTCAGGAACAACCCCGAGATCACGCTCCAGGACCTGACCGATGCGGTCCAGATGGCCTACGTCAAGGGGGACATCAAGCTGCGCGGCGGCGAGATGGAGGCGGCGGCCCAGCAGGTGCTCATTGGGCGGCGGTTGGGGCGCGTGACCAGTGAGGCGGGCCAGGCCCCGCTCATCAGGGATTTTTACGATCGGTGCAAGACCCACCGCCTGGAGGTCACCGGAGATCGCAAGGAGGTCCGCTGCGATCTGCACAAGCAGGTCAAGCACCGCCACAAGTCGGCCTTTTTGCACCAGTGCAGCTTTTTGGCGGTGCCGATGTTTTCGCGCCTCGACAGCGGCGGCGGCAAGCGTTGGAACGCGCCGGCGGCCGTCAGCAAGTCCCCCGACTATTACAAGGGGCCGGATCTGGTCAACGGCGAGAACATGCACCTGATCACAGAGACCTGGGGGGTGCAGTGGAACGAGCAGGTCGATGATAAGCTGCTGGAGTTGTCGAGCTATGGGGCAACAGTGGCGGCGGCCAGCGCGGCCCAGCTTCGCACCGAGTTGGGGGACGCCAAGGGCAACGCTCAGGACACGACGACGCTCTTGCTGCGCTGCGCTCAGATGATGCTCATGGACACCTTTGAGGAGGTCCTGGAGGCGGTCGAGGACGCCATTGTGGTCGATTCCTCGTTTGTGAACCTCATCAACGCGCTGCACAACTTCGTGGTCCTCTACAGCTACAGGGACGCGGTGGCGACCCAGGGCATGGACCGGCTGCTGAACACCATCATCACGCTCTTTAACAAGGCGGTCATTGTTTTGCCCGGCATCGCCAACGCCAACGCCGACGAGGTGCCCGAGTTGCTGGGGCATTTGCAGACGCTGGTGCGGGTGACGTTGACCTTTGAGGGGGTGATGCTCGACCGCCAGCACCTTATTGAGAAGATCCAGGAGATGGTCAACCAGGACGGCGGCGCGGCGGCGATTCGGGGGGCGGGCTACGGCGTGCTCTTTTCGTTTGGCGCCACGCGCGAAAAGGTCGTCGCCAGGGAGCTTAACGGTTACCTGATGGGCTCCCACGAGCGGATCTTGCAGGCAGGGGCCTTTCTGGACGGGCTCTTTATGAGTTCCAAGAGCATTTTCATGGGCAGTCCCCGGCTGATGCGGGCCATCAACCGGGTGCTGGGCGAGCTTGATTGGGACACCTTCAAGATCATCCTGCCGGATCTGCGCAGGGCCTTTACGCAGTTTATCCCCTCCGAGATCGACGACATCTCGGTGCGTGTCAGTGAAGAGATCGGCATCGACGAGGCGCCCACAGGGGATGAGCCAGTGCCGATGGGTGTGGCGGCGGTGGGGGCGCGCGCTGACGCGCGGGTCTGCCAGTTGCTCGAAGGGTGGTGGTGAGCCGATGAGTGTCGATAAGACCGGGTCCCAGGAGGATCCGGACGCCAACAACGGGGCTTTGGAAGACGCCGACGCGACCCAGATCGAGCAGGCCATGCGCTGGCGTTTGATCCTGGGCCGCTTTGCCGACGACCGATTGGGCTATGACAGGCTGGCGCAGGGCGGCGGTGACGGGGTTGAGGAGGGCGCCGGTGTGGGCGGCCTTGGCGGGATGATGGCCGAGGCGCGCGGATTGGAGCAGCCCCTGGAGTACATCTACGACCGCGAGCACGCCAAGCGCTCGCATCGGCAGGCCGGGGCGGGCGGTGGCAATGGTTTGACCGTGCCGGCCTGGCTTAAGAGCGTCCGGCAGCTCTTTCCCCAGGAGGCCGTCCAGGTCATGGAGCAGGACGCCTTGATGCGCTACGGCATGAAGGAGTTGATCACGGACCCCAAGATCCTGCGCAACGCCGAGCCGACCGAGGACCTCCTTAAGGCCATCCTACAGTTCAAGCATATGATGAAGGGCGACGTCCTGGACGCCGCCAGAGAGGTGGTCGACGCGGTTGTGGGGCAGTTGGCCGAGAAGCTCAAGAACGACTGCGGCCCGGCGCTGCACGGCGCCGTGGACCCAGAGCAGCGTCCCCCCGTGCGCACGTTTCGCAACACCGACTGGCGCAAGACCATCCGGCGAAACCTCAAGAATTACGACCCAGACGAAGAGCGCCTGGTGGTTGAGCGCATCTACTTCAAGCACCGCCAACGGCTGCGCAGCGATTGGCGGATTGTCATCGCCGTCGACCAGTCGGGCTCAATGACCGACAGCCTCATTCACAGCGCCGTGATGGCGGGGATTTTTGCCTCGTTGCCTTCGGTCGAGGTCAAGTTGGTGCTCTGGGACCACCGCGTCATGGACGTCTCGCAGATGGTCGATGATCCGCTGGAGATTTTGATGGGATGTCAGCTTGGCGGTGGCACGCAGATGTTGCCCGCCATGCAGTACTGCTCGGGGCTGATTCAGGACCCGCTCAAGACCATCTTTGTGCTCCTGAGCGACTGGTACATCTGGGGTGAGCAGGAGCAGTGTCTGGCGATGGCCCACTCGCTCAACGAAGCTGGGGTGACGTGCATTGGGTTGTCGGCGCTCGACGGTGAGTGTCGGCCGATTTACGACGAGCGGTTTGCGCGCCAGCTTGCTGGCTGTGGCTGGTTTGTGGCCGCGCTGACCCCCAAGAAGCTGGCCGAGCACGTCGGCAAGCTGCTGGCATAGAGAGTTTGGGGGCAGGGCGTCAAACTGGCCTTGCCCCGACAGGTGCATGCGATGACCGCACAAGAAGCAACGCTGAGCAAGAGAGAGCGCGACACGTTGGCGCGCATGGCGGTGGCCTTTGAGAAGATCGACCGCTTTATGCTGCGCCTGGGCCTGCAAGGCCTCCAGCGCATGACCGCCTCCAGCGCCGAAGAGCTGCTGGCGCTGGAGCAGACCGCCCACAACGCGGCGCTGATCACCATTGAGCGCCAACTCAACGTCCTGCGCACCCAGGTCATGCGCTACGTCGAGCGCGACCCGCTCTTCAACCTCGAGCAGTACCGAAACACCATCAACCGCATCTGGCTCCTCTCAGGCCGTGCGCGCCGCCTTGTCGAAGGGGGCCTTCACCCCAAAGACCCCGCACTCATCGAGGTCATCGGCGAGACTCGCCGTTCCTACGAAGAGGTCCACGAGCCGCTGGTTTTGCAGCCTTTGGGGGCTTCCGGGTGGGTGACGGACTCGGATTATGTGGGGATCACCATCTATTTTTATGTCGATGGCCGCCCCGACCAGATTTATCAGGCCTCCAACGCCAAGCCGACCGCCTATTTTGGCAAAGACCCGCGCCAGCTGCTCTACAACACCATCAGCGACTACGTGCAGTTCAGCATTCATGACATGTCCCACGGCGCCTTTGAGTTTCGCCGCGCCAAGCTCTCGCGCGATGGCCGCTTGAGTTTGCACAAGGACCTGCGGGTCAAGAAGGCGCCCTACATCGGCGCGCGGGCCTATGAGGCGCTCTCGTGCGTGGACTGGATCACGCTGACCGAGCGGCTCAAGGCCAATGAGGTCAACCCCATTTCGGGCGGCGGACAGCAGTATGCGTTGATCACACCGGCCGATTATGGAGAGCTGATCATTGATGAGAAGGGCGCACGCGCGCAGGCTGAGATTATTGATGAGAAGGGCGCCACGCTCACGTTGGAGGTGGCGCTGCGCGCCGAAAACAACTTCCTCATCGACAACCTGGAGATGTTGTTGGGCCGGGCGGCGGTGGGCAAGACCAAGCGTCAGGCCGCGCAGCGCCGCCTTCGCCCCGACGCGCTCTTTGGCAGCGCCTGGATCGCGGGCGGCAAGCTGAAGTTCTTCCCCTACACCGCCGTTTACAACCAGGCGATGGTCCTCAAAAAGCGCGCCAAGCAGCGCGTCAACGAAATCCACCTCTCGCTGGAGTCGCTGCGGGACGTCTCGGCGCAAGACAAAGGCGGCCCTGTCGATGATGGCGCCCCGCGCGTGCGCAAGCGCAGGAGGATGATCCCATGACGGCCACCAAATCGCCTCAGACAAGTCCTCTGGAGCAGCTCGATCTTGTCCTGGACCAGATCGCCGCGCAGTCCCAGGACATCCGCGAGCGCTACAGCGCCCAAATCGCCTCTCCGGTGGAGTCGCAGGACCTTCAGGAGGTGGCCAGCGGTGGCCGTCTGGTCGCGCGCCTGCTGGCCGACATCGACGAGGCGCTCAAGCAAATCTATGTGGCGGGCCTTGCCTACCCCGACCCCGAGCTTCCCGATGAGCTTGCGGCGCTGGCCGAGCGCTCCGAGCGCCATGGTCTGGCCACCGCCACCGAGCATTTGTTGGGGCTCAGGGCCAACCTGGAGGCGATTGGGAAGGAGCGGGATTTGGCTTGGCGTCAGCAACTCTCCAGCGCCGCCTGGAGCCGCACGCAGCGTTTTGTGGCGTGGTTGCGCCTCTTTCGCACCGAACATGGGTTTTTGCAGGTCCAGGGGCAGTTGGCGGCGCAGTCGACCGGCACGGTCGAGCGTCGCCGCGTGGCCTATCCGGCGCGGACGATGAGTGTCTGGCCGGTCGGCATTGAGCTTAGCCCTGGTGGTCGCCTGGTGATTTTTGCCCGCGATCTGGACTCGGAGTTGGTGGTCTTGTTGCGCGACCAGTTGGCCGAGTACGATCCCGAGCACCCGCTGCGCAGCCACGCCATCAGCCGCCTCTTTCAGGACTCGGTGCGGCTTGGCGATGTGCTCTCCTCGGTCATTCGTTTGGAGAACCACCCCGTGGTGCAGCGCCACAAGGCGTTGCTCTTCAGGCCTGCTTTTCAAGCCACCCCGAAGCTGCTGCCGGTGGCCGACAACTTTGAGGCGCCGGCGTTGACCCAGATGCCGCTGGACGAATCCAGTGGCGTGCCGGTCCCCGTCCACAGCGCTGGCCCGGCCCATCTGCGCCTTCATGTGACGCGCGAAGGCGGGGTTTTGGAGATCAAGAGCAGCAAGGGTGGGGCAGTGCCCATTGAGTTGGACGCCTACGCGCTGAAGTTCAACCTCACCAAGCTCATGCTCCGCGAGGCAACTGAGACGCTGGAGCTCGACGCAGTGGTGCTGCCTCGCAAAGACGCCCTCCTGGTTTTGAGCGTCACCACGCCGCTGGACAACACCGTCTATCCCTCCCATGACCCGGCGCTCTTTCGCGTTGGAGATGTGGTCCTGGTGCGCCGCGCCGAGACCACCCGCGCGGCTTTGGGCAAGACCCACCCCGTCTTGGGGCTTTGGTTGCGGGTCGCGGCGGGGATCCTGGGGGGCAACACCGCCGATGAGTTGACCCAGTTGCACGCCGATGTAACGCGGATCACCGCGCGCAGCCTGGATGATCATTACCGCCTGGGGCTGGCGGCCTTTATTCTGGGGGTGCCTTATGCCCCCCGGGGTTTGGTGTCCATGATCCAGCAGACGCTCTCATTGGCGGCTCTGGTGGACAAGAGCGAGTTGGATCTGGAGGAGTTGGCGTTTGTCTTGGGGCAAGACCCTTCGTCGGTGTCAGCGGCGGATTTGAGGCTCATCAACGGCGACGCCATTTACAAGGCCATCTGGCTGGCCATGGCGGCCGAAGTGGATCAGACGCTCTTGCCGTACATGGAGGCGGTGCTCACAACCCGCTACAGCGGCGAGCTGCGCGATCCGACCCCAGGGGACGTCTGCGCGCGCACGCTCTTGATGGCGCTCTCGGCGTTGGCCGCGGACGATGGCTTTGATGAACTGCCCGAGTTGATTGAGGCCATCGAGGCTGAAGCGGACGGCGGCGGGCCGCTGCGCTTTTTGATGGCCTACGTGATGGAGCTGCGCGACATTGAGGGCAAGGCCCGCGACACGCCCATGCCCGAGTTCATCGAACTCTTCTGGTACGCAGACACCGTGGGTCTCCTGGCGGGCACCGATCGTCTGGGCACGCCCGTGACCATGCTCGGCATCAACCGCGAGCGCCTGTCCCAGAGCTGTGCAGAGGCGCTGTGCCGTTGGTCGGCCGACCCCCAGCGCCCCACGCGCCATGTGTCACTGCAGGCCGCCGACGCGATGTTTGTGCTTGCCGCTGCGGGGCTGCGCGACTTGATGGTGTGCTGATGCACGCACTCGATCCGGCCGCCATTCTGGCCCGCGTCGCCGCCTGGGCCACCGCCAGCGACGACCGGCTGCTGAGCCTCTACCTCGACTTGACCCGGTGGCCCGACACGCTCCACTGGCTCCACCGCACAGTGTCCGACGCCCAGGATGTGGCGCTGGCTGCCCAGGAGGCCGCAGACCAGGGGTTTGCCACGCTGGTTTGGTTTGAAGACCTGCGCGCCGGTCACCAATGGAGCGCCAAGCTCTCTCTCACCCTGGCTCGCCTTGCCCAGCTTGGCCCGCGCCTTGAACTCGATCCGTTGCTTCTGGCCCTGGAGTCGTCTCCGCAGTGGCTTTGCATCGACCTGCACTCCGCCGCCCACGCGCGCGTCTGGCGAGTTCAGGCGGGCGTTGTGGGTCAACCCCTGTCTTTGGGGGCTTCGGTGCGTTGGACGCTCCCACAGTCCCTGCTGCGCCACATTCGTGAACACCTTCAGGAGCATCCCAACACCGTCCTGTGCCTCTTTGGGCCTCAAGCGCGTTTGGAGGCGTTTGAGTCCCATCTGAGCGTGGGGCTTTTGGATCGCATCGAGGGTCGCACCCACTGCAGCTTTCAACACACCGCCCAGGCCTGGGTTTTGTCACCCGATGCGCGCTTGGTTTCGCTGGGAGACGACGCCGCTGAAGGGCGTTGGCCTTTGGCGGTCATTTTGAAGCATCGCCGCAACACCAGCCGTGTGGCGTTGAGTGTGGCCGCAATGGCCACAGCCCATCGCCAGGGCCGCGACATGGCGGTGGTGCACGCCCATCAAGCGCTCGAAGGGCAGGGGTGGTCTTGTCCTGTGTGTTCGTCCTGGGGTGTGGCTCCGTTGCCGCCGGTGTGTGTGGCCTGCGGCGCGGAGGTGGAGGCCCTTGGCGCAGTGGCGCTCCTGGAGGTGTTGGCGGAGCGAGGCCTCTTTGAGTTGACCTTGCATGCGTCGCACACCGCGCTTGAGGAGCTGGGTGGCTTTGCGGGTCTCTTCTTTCACGCAGGGACTCGTTGACCTGATGCGATTGGTGGCGTCAGGTCACGGGCCTGGTTCTGCGGTGTGGTGAAAGCTGTTGTTGCGTCAGGAGTGAGGGCGGGGGGTTTGTCACTGGAGTGTGGGGACATTGGGCTTCTTGGAGCCGCCACCGCCGTCGAGTGTGGGGACGTTGGGTTTTTTGGAGCCACCGCCGTCGAGCGTGGGGACGTTGGGCTTTTTGGTGCCTTTGCCGCCGTCGAGTGTGGGGACGTTGGGTTTGGTGTCCTTTTTGACGGGTTTGGTCTCGGCCTTGGGCTCTTTGGCGTCCGTTTGCGCGGCTGCGGCGGGGTTTTCGACCGGTTTTTGAGGGGCTTCTTTGGGTGGATCAGCAGGGGGCGGATCCTGGGCCACGGGGGTGGTGTCTTCTTTGGGGGCCTTTCGGGGTTGGCGGTTGCGAGGGTTGCGGTTGCGCACCTTGGGGATGGTCTTGTTGGCGGCGGCGCTGGCCTCGTCTGCGTTGTCGTTGCCGGGTTTGGTGTCTTCCTGGGGGTCTTCTTCTTTGGGCGGCTCGGCCTTGTCGGCGACGGGCTGCGCTTTGACCATCTCGACCTGCCAGTTGTAGCCGCCTTCGGGCAGGTCGGCGACGGTGAAGTTGCGGGTGACGCTCTGGTGCCCTTCAAGGCGCAGCGTGTATTGGACGTCGGTGAGGTCCTTGCGCACTTCGATGACGGTGGGGGTTTCCCCGATGGGTTTGTCGCCGTTGGCCAGGATGATGGCCCCTGAGGGGGTGCTCTGGATGGTCAGGCGGATGGTGCTGGGGAGGTTGTTGGTGTCCTGTGCAGCG
>CAKZKQ010000550.1 GCA_937123825.1 uncultured Pseudomonadota bacterium | reverse complement strand
TGACCAGGGTGAGGTGGGCACCGCGTTGACGGCCGAGCTGGCAATGCTCAGTTGGCCTGAAGCTCCAGAGGATGTTCCACCGCAGGATGATACTGCTGCGCCAGTGGCCGAGCGCTACGAACTCCGTGCCCGGTTGGGCGTGGGAGGCATGGGCGTGGTCTACGAGGCCTGGGATCGGGCCTTGGAGCGCCGCGTGGCCATCAAGCTCTTGTTGAACGGCGGCGCGCCGCCCGAGGTCACTGAGCGTCTCTTGCGCGAAGCGCGGCTGCTGGCCCAGCTTACCCACCCCCACGTTTTGCCTGTCTACGATGTTAGTGTAGACCCGGCTCAGCGCTTCATTGTCTTTCATTTCATAGAAGGTCAAGACCTGCAGAGTTGGTTGTTGGAGTGTCAGCGCAGCTGGAGGGAGGTCCTGGGGCTTTTGCTCCAGGCCGGGCGCGGACTTGCCGCTGCCCATCAGCAGGGGATCATCCACAGGGACTTCAAGCCGCAAAATGTCATGGTCGACGCGCAGGGGCACGCCTGGTTGGTCGACTTTGGGCTGGGGGTTCAGCGCACAGGCCGTGGTCTTGGTTTTGGTGCAGGGGGAGGGGGTCTGGTCAAAGGGCGTCTGGGGTTGACCGCCACGGGCAGTGTGATGGGGACGCCCCGTTATATGGCGCCAGAGCAACACCGCGCCGAGCCTTGCGATGCGCGGACGGACATCTTTGCCTTTTGTGTCGCGCTTTGGAGTGCGCTTGGTGGTCAGCATCCCTTCGGCGGCGAGGACTATGATGCGCTTAAAGAGCGGGTTTGTGCGGGGCGGGTTGAAGGGCAGCCGCCGCCCGATGTGCCCCCTGCGCTGGTGGCGTTGTTGCGTCGAGGTCTGGAGCCGAGCCCTGAAAGTCGCCCTCAAGACATGGCCTCGGTGCTTAAGGCGTTGGAGGTCTGGTGGCTTTCTGTGGGGGAGTCTGAGCCTGCGGGTTTGCCTGCCAACGCAGGGGCAAACCTTTTTGTGGGGCGCGATGGGCTCATGGAGCGCCTGGAGGCCTCCTGGCACCGTGGCCAGCAGCGTCTCTGGACCCTTGAAGGCACAGCAGGCGCGGGGAAAACTTGTCTGGCAAGGCAGTGGCAGGCGCGCCTTGAAGAACTGCGGATTCGGGCCGTGTTTTGTGACCTGCGTGGTTGTGTGACCTTTGCCGAGGTTCAGGCTGCGGTGGCCCTGGCGTTGGGGGTTGAGAATCTGAATGTTGCCAGTGAGAAGGGGTTGGACACGGTCCTGACCTCGCTGGAGGAGGGTGGGCGGACGGTTTGGATGCTGGACAACGCCGAGCAGGCGCTCCAGGCGGTTCGGCGCTGTGCATCGCGCTGGCTTGCGAAGGCCCCTGGGTTGAGCCTTTTGGTGACTTCACGCCGAGCGCTGGGGTTGCCGCAAGAGGTGTGCTTTGAGGTGGGGCCTTTGGAGGTTCCGCAGGAGGGCGAGCGGTGGGAGAAGGCTCGGGAGCGGGCGTCGGTGGCGTTGTTGTTGGCGGCGGCACGGCGAGGACACCCTGGGTTTGAGGTGGAGCATTCGCAACAAGAGGCCGTGGTGGCGTTGGTGCGCCTCTTGGACGGCCTTGCGTTGGCGTTGGTCTTGGCGGCTGGGCGTTTGCGGACCCATTCGCCGCTGAGTTTGTTGCAGAGGCTGCGTCGGAGCCTGGGTTCTTTGAGGGATCGAAGCACGGGGGTGGCGCTGCGGACTGCGCTGGAGTCTTCCTGGGTTTTGCTCGGTGGGCAGGAGAAGGATGGTCTGGCCAGACTTTCGGTCCTTGAGCCCGGTTTTGACGCCGCGTTGGCCGAAGCGGTCTTGAGCGCCGGTGGGGAGGATGACGAGGGGTTGGCGCTGGACATCCTGGAGGCGCTTTTGGAGCACAACCTCCTGGTAGACCAGGGTCGGGGGCGCTTTGGGATCTTGCAGAGCGTGCGTGACTTTGCCGCCCAGAAGTTTGCTGCGCTTGAGCCTGCGCTTCAGCGTCAGGCCATGGACGCAAAGCGTCTTCATCTGGCCAGTTTGGCGCACGAGGTGATTGCGGCGCGTTGTCAGGGGACGATGGCCGTGGAGCGCGCCCAGCAGATTCTGGCGCTGGGGGGCAACATTCGCGCTGCGACGCTGGCCGCCATGGAGGACGAGGCGTTTGAGGTGGCCGCGGGCTTGGCGACGGTCTGGGCCTGGTGTGCGATGCGTCAGGGCAGCCGCCAGCAGCTCCTGGGGGTCTTGGAGCGGTTGTCGAGTGAGGCGACGCTGGGTGCTGAGCGCTGTGGTGAGTTGGCCGAGTGGATGGTGCACCTGCTTTATCCGGGCGAAGACAGCCAGCGCGCCCAGCAGTTGGCGCTGGCGAGCCATCGGGAGGCCACCGTGCAGGGCTGGGCAGGGCTTCGGTCGCGTTTGGCGTACCATTTGGGCTCGCTGGCGGTCTTGCACGGCGAGATGGACGAGGCCAGGGGGTGGTACAAGGAGGCCATTGAAGGGGCGCGGGGTTTGGGGTTTGATTGGTTGGTGGGTCAGTGGCGCGGCTCTGCTGGGCGGATTTGCGCCATGGTGGGTGAGTTGGACAAGGCCAGGGAGAGCTTTGAGACCGCGTTGCTCTCTTGTCAGCGCCATCGCGACCGCCTCAACGCCCACATCTGGATGCACAATCTGGCGCGGCTCCACATGCGCAAAGGCGAGGTCGAAAACGCCCGGAGACTTTTTGAGGAGGTTTTGCCGCTGGTTCGAGAGGTCAGGGATGCGCCCATTGAGGCCCAGACCCTCAACGCGCTGGCCATGATTCACAAGCGCACCGGTCAGTGGCATCAGGCCCAGGAGCGCTATCGTCAGGCGTTGGCGCTGCACCGCCGCCTTGGCGATCTTTTTGGCGCCGCGTTGGTCCAGAGCAACCTGGGCAACCTTTATCTGGAGGCGGGGCGCTTGGATGAAGCGCGCGGTTTTTTGATGGACGCCTCCAGGCTTGCGCGCGGCATTGGTTCGGCCGACTTGAGTTGTGTGCTTGAGTCCAATCAGGCCTCATTGGAGCTGCGCGCTGGTGTGCCTGATTTGGCGCTGCGCAAGTACGAATCTGCCCTTGACATCACTCGTCAACACAACCTCAGCCGTTGGGTGGGCCACATCCAGAGTGGTCAGGCTCGTGCGCTGCTTGAGCAAGGCCAGTTTCAAGAGGCTGCTCAGAGCGCACGGCGAGCCCTTGATGCCGAGCAGAGCGGCACCTGGGACAAACACCTCAAGGCCAGTCTCCATCACCTTTTGGGCACCGCGCTTGTTCATGCAGGTGACCATCAGGGCGCCGACCAGCACCTTCAGGAGGCTCAGCGCATGGCCATCGAGCAACGCGCCAAACCCCTCCTTGGTCAAACCCTCTGCAGTCTGGGTCTGCTCAGTGCGGCTCAGGGGCAGCCTGAAGAAGCCCTGCGTTTGTGGCAAGAGGCCCGCTCCATCGCTTGGGAGAGCCGCACCCATGATAAGAGCGACCTTGGCCGATCTTTGCTTGCGCTTCAGTCTCAACTCTCCACCCCTGCCAGCATCTGAATCGCTTTTGGACCGTAGCCATTGTGTGGGGTTGTGGGTGGTTTTGTGGCGTGCGCTGCGCTGTCAGGTATGGCCCGTTCAATCCTGTTGGAGGGTTTGGAGCGCGTTCAGAGGAAGTACCAGCGCAAGGTCAGCAGGCCGTTGGTGGTGACGCTCAAAGAGCTTTCGGTGGTGTTGTCCTGGACGCCTTCGCCCGAGGTCTCAAGCTCCCCTGCGCGCTGGAATGTGAGCTGAAACTCCCCACCCAGGCTGATGGACGGCGACAGAAAGTATTCGGCGCCGGTGACGATTGTGCCGTAGAGCGTCGTTTGGGACGTTTTGAAGGTCTGACTTTCGCCTGTGGCGCCGCCACCGCCGCCGAGATTGGTGGCACCTGCAAAGGATCCCTCCCGTTTGACTGAGATGGCGCCAAGGCGTGCGCCGCCCATCAAGACGGTTTTGCGTGAGACGCGCTGGGTGTAGAGCAGTCCAAGCCCGCCTCGGAGCGCCAGGTTGCTGCTCTCTGTGCCCTCGCGGGTCTCATCATTGACAATTTCGGTGCTGAAGGAGGTGAATCCAAGTTCGGGCTCGATGCGAAAGTGGTCGCTGACCTGTATGGGGATGAGCAGGAGCGCGTTGGGGTTGGGGTTTTCGAGGGTCACCCGGTTTAAGGCCGACATCACGCCGACACCAAAGGTCTTCTGGGGCGCGTTGCGTTCGTTTTTGGTCTGAGCCTGGCTTTGTGAGGGCCACAGCAGGGCGGTCGTGATGGTCGTGGCCAGAAAAATGGCGGCGTTTGGTCGTCTCATCGCGGTCTTCCTTTCAAAATGGGCACAGCGCTGGGTTCGCTGACCCCATTGTGCCTGCAAAATGCCGGTTGTGGTGGATGAACGACGGCCAAGGCCGTTGGTTTTAGAAATTGTGTGGCAGAAACCAGAAAACGGCGAGTTTACGGCCTCGGCGCGCCTTTGGGCAAAGCGTGGAGGGGGATGTTGCACCCATTTTGAAGGTGTTGGGAGCTGTGGGGTCTGCCAAGCGCCGTCGGAAGGGGTTCAGACGTCGAAGTAGAGCGCAAACTCCAGCGGGGTGGGGCGCAGACGCGTGGGGGTGACCTCGTGCTTGAGCTTGAAGTCAATCCAGGTGTCGATGACGTCTTGGGTGAAGACGTCGCCCTTGAGCAGGAAGTCGCAGTCCTGGGCCAGACACTCAAGCGACTCCTCCAGGCTGCCGGGGACCTCGGGGACGCTGAGCTGCTCCTCGGGCGGCAGGTTGTAGAGGTCTTTGTCCAGCGGCTCGCCGGGGTGAATCCGGTTTTCGATGCCGTCTAGCCCCGCCATCAACATCGCCGCAAAAGCCAGATAGCCATTGCAGGTCGGGTCCGGGGTGCGGAACTCCAGGCGCTTGGCGCGTGGCGAGGACGAGTACATGGGGATGCGGATGGCGGCGGAGCGGTTGCGGCTGGAGTAGGCCAGCTTGACCGGGGCCTCAAAGCCTGGCACCAGGCGCTTGAAGCTGTTGGTGGTCGGGTTGGTTAGCGCCACCAGCGCCGGGGCGTGCTTGAGGATGCCGCCAATGTAGTAGAGCGCCAGATCCGAGAGCCCCGCGTAGGCATCGCCCGCAAAGAGCGGCTGGCCGTCCTTCCACAGCGATTGGTGGGTGTGCATCCCGGAGCCGTTGTCGTTGTAGAGGGGCTTGGGCATGAAGGTGACGGTCTTGCCGTGGCTGCGCGCTACGTTCTTGACCACGTACTTGAACCACTGGAGGTTGTCGCCCATGTGCACCATCGTATCAAAGCGCATGTCGATCTCGCCTTGACCGCCGGTGGCGACCTCGTGATGCTGGGCTTCAACGGGGATGCCCAGCTTCTCCAAAACCAGGCACATCTCGGCCCGCAGGTCGACCTGGGAGTCGACCGGGGCGCACGGGAAGTAGCCGCCTTTGTAGCCCGGCTTGTGGCCCAGGTTGGGGAACTCTTCGCGGCCAGTGTTCCAGGCGCCTTCGACCGAGTCGACGGCAAAGAAGCTCGACTGGCGTTTGAGGTCGTAGCGCACGTCATCAAAGATGAAGAACTCGGCCTCGGGGCCAAAATAGGCCGTGTCCGCGATGCCGGTCTGGCGCATGTAGGCTTCGGCCTTCTGGGCGATGAAGCGCGGGTCGCGGCTGTAGCCCTCGCCGGTGATGGGGTCGTGGATGGTCCCAATCAAGCTCAGCGTCTTGTAGCGCGGGAAAGGGTCGATTCGGGCCGTGGTGGGGTCCGGCTTGACGACCATGTCGGAGGCGTTGATGGGCTGCCAGCCGCGGATGGAGGATCCATCAAAGCCAAGGCCCTCTTCAAAGACCCCTTCGTCGAAGGCGCTGGCCGGGATGGTGAAGTGCTGCCACGAGCCCAGAAAGTCCAGAAACTTAAAATCTACAAACTGGATGTCTTCGTCCCGTGCAAACTTGAGCACGTCTCTTGGCGAGCTGATCGTCATGGTCTTGGGCCCCACGAGGGCTGAGGCGTCGTCGGTCGGCCTGCTGAGGCATCCGTCAAAGGCGACGCGCGGTTTGTCATTTCAAGTCCGGCACTTTGGGGTCTTTGCTTCAGCCCACTCGACAGGGTGGAGGTCAGCCGCCTGCTCTTGGCAAAGAGTGGGGCAGGGGCTGCCGTCCAGGTGGGTGCTAAAGCGCGTCCGGGCCGCGTTCATCGGTCGAGATGCGGATGGCTTCTTCAACCGGAGTCACAAATATCTTGCCGTCGCCTGGATGGCCAGTGCGGGCCGCTTCCAAAATGGCGTCAATGGCCTGGTGGACCAGTTGATCCGGCAACACAATCTCTACCTTGACCCTGGGCACAAAGTCCACGATGTACTCCGCGCCCGGATAAATCGAGGCCTTGCCGCCCGCGCGCCCAAAGCCCCGAACCTCAGAAACCGTCATGCCTTCGACGCCGACCACCTGGAGGCGCTCGCGCACTTCGTCAAGTTTGAAGGGTTTGATGATCGCTTCGACCTTCTTCATCGTGCCTCACGGTGGCTCTCAACCCCTTGTCGTTGAGGTTGCTTCGGGGGTTGGGTTCTCACAGGTGGGTGCAGGCCCAGGCCCCATGGGCCTCCAATGGAACTATACGCTCTGGCCTGATGGTGCAAGCGGTCCACCGCTATGGCAGCGGGACGGTGCGGATCATGTGCGTGGATGAGAGCAGGTCTGGCCAGGAGCGCCGTGACGGCGAGATGAAGATCCACAGCCAACCTAGCCCCAGCGTGGCGCCGGACAGGAGGTGTCCCAGCGCGCGTCGGACGGCGTGGGTCAGGGTCAGAGGGTCGCCGTGGACGTTGACGGCCTTGATGCGTGCCAGGCGCGTGCCTGGGCTGTGTCCCCGGTCAAAGTACATCCAGCCAAATTGCCAGCAGCACCAGACCAGCAGGAGCCAAACCACCGGGCCGATGATGTTGGCCGGGTAGCGCCCCAACACCAGAACCATGTGGTCGGGCCAGAAGAAGCCGTCGTCGGGGATGAAGACATCGGCGCTGACAAGGCCCAGCAGATAGGGCAGGGCGGCCAGGAGCAGGCAAGCCAGGGCGTCTACGCTGGCAGCCAGCGCTCGTCGGCGCGCGGTGGCGGCCTCGGCGGGGACAGGTTTGCCCCGGTCGCGGGCCGGTTTTTGCGTGGGGCGCTGTGGGGGGAGCCTGCCCGATGGGGTCTTGCCCTGTGGGGTCTTGTGGGCTTGTGAGGGCATCAGCCCATGTCTCCGAGGATGTGCTGGAGGAGGGTGGTCATGGCCATGGCGGCGGTCTCGGCGCGCAAAATCCGCGGGCCCAGGCTGACGGCCGTAAAGCCGTGCTCTGCGGCCAGTGCCGCCTCCTCTGGGGCAAAGCCGCCCTCTGGGCCCACCAACAAAATCACGTGCGATGGCCGCGCGCCGGTGGCCAGCAACGCCTCGCCGAGCTTTCGGTTGGGTTTGCCTGCCAGCGACTCCCAGGCCATGAGCTTCAGGTCGATGTCGGGCTCGTGGCTGAGCAACTCCAGGAGCTGCTCCAGGGGGCGCGGAATGTCGATTTCTGGGGCGACGCTGCGCCCTGACTGGCGCGCGGCCTCGGTGGCGATGCGGGTCCAGCGATGGGCGCGGGCGGCGGTCTTTTCGGGCGGGATGCGCACTTCGCCGTGCTTGGTGTAGGCCGGCAAGAGGCGGTCGATGCCCAGCTCGGTGGTTTTCTGGACGATGAAGTCCCAGCGAGGCCCTTTGGGCATGCCCATGATGAGGGTCAGCTTAAGGGGGGACTCCATGGCGCTGGCCTGACCAAATTCGGTCAACTCGACCCGCACGCCGCAGTCGTCGAGCGCCGAGATGTGGCCGTGGCCGCTTGTGCCCAGGCCATCCATCAACTCGACGTCGTCGCCCACGGTCATGCGCAGGACGTGGCGCACGTAGTGGGATTCGCGGCGCCCCAGCGTGACTTCACCCGGAGACATGACCGCCAGCAGGTCCGCTGGGACGACGATGCGACGCGTGCCCTTGGACTTGTGCTTGCCTTTGCCTGGATCTTTGCTCCCCATTTTGCCTCCACACGCGTTGTGTTTGCCCTGAGGCAGTCATGTTGCACCATTCTGGGGCACACTGCACGTGCTTTTATGCAAAGTGGCGCTTCGAGCGCCGCCTGGGCAAACGCACCTTTACGCTGGGAAGCGCCAGGTCAACGCCGCCCAGCCGTTCTCGTGGGCTTCGTTGGCCAACTCCATGCCCAGACCCGAGAAGTGGGCGCGGACTTCTTCCACCGAGCTCTCCCCGATGCCCGAGAGCAGCAAGCGGCCTTTGGGGGCCGTGCAGCGCACCAGGTCTTCACCCAGCATGATGAGGATGTGAGAGAGGATGTTGGCCACCACCAACTCATAAGGGCCCGGGATCTCGCTCAGCGCCGGTCCGAGCAACTCAATCCGGTCCGAGACGTTGTTGTCCTGGAAGTTCTCGGCGCTCACCCGCGTGGCCTCTGGATCGACGTCCATGGCGGCGATGGCCATCTCTGGGGCCAGCAGCGCCGCCCCAATCGACAAAATTCCCGATCCACAGCCCACGTCGATCATGCTCGCCGGAGTCTCCTGCGCCAGCAATTCATCGATCTGGCGCAGGCAAAGCTGGGTCGTGGCGTGGCTGCCGGTGCCAAAGGCCAGGCCGGGTTCAATGATGATGGTCTCCACGCCCGGACCAAAGTCGTGCTCCTCCCAGGGAGGACGCACGCCCAGACGCCCAGAGACATGCAGCGGCTTGAAGAACTGCTTCCAGTTGTCCTTCCAGGACTGGTCCGTGAAAATCTCGGCCCCAATCACCGCGTCGCCCAGACCCCAAACGTCTGTGGCCGACTTCAGCCGCTCCAGCAGCTCCTCAGTGCTCACCCCACCAATGAACGCCACCGCCCTGGCGCGGCCAGCGGCCAGCGGCGCCCGGTGCTCGGTCAAGGTCGTGTTGTCCTGGACCTCGACGCCGCTGGCGCCCTGAGCCCACAAAAGGGCCGAGGCCGTCTCCACCGACGCCTCGTCCACCTCCACCGACGCCTTGACCCACTGCGGCTCGGCCTGCATCTTCTGGGTCGATTCTGTTGTTTCCTTTGTGTCACCCATCACATCA
The DNA here is from genome assembly GCA_937123825.1 of uncultured Pseudomonadota bacterium. Lineage (GTDB taxonomy): Bacteria > Myxococcota_A > Bradymonadia > Bradymonadales > CAKZKQ01. The sequence goes on along the minus strand of CAKZKQ010000550.1, from coordinate 30,746 downwards.
CCCTTCACACGTCATCGTCACTAAAAATCATCAAGGAGAGGACACCATGACTCAGGAGCCGCTTGTTCTGCAGTCCGTCGAGGACGGCATCGCCACTCTGACGCTGAACCGTCCGCATCGGCGCAACGCGCTGAGCCCCGAGCTGCTCGATGTTCTGATTGAAAACCTCCAAAGCGTCAAGCACAACCCGGACGTGCGCGTGGTGGTCATCACCGGCGCCGGAGAAAAGGCCTTCTGCGCCGGCGGCGATCTGGGCAGCCAGAAACCCACGGGCGGTATGATCGGCATGCACCACGGCCGCCAGCGCTTTGTGGACCTCTTTGATGAACTCTTTGGGCTGGGCAAACCCACCATCGCCCGCGTTCAGGGCATGGCGCTCGGCGGCGGCTTTGGCCTGATGCTCGGCTGCGACATGGTCGTCGCCTCCAGCACCGCCACCTTTGGCACCCCCGAAATCAAGGTCGGCCTCTTTCCCATGATGATCATGGCCCTGATTTTCAGAAACATCGGCCGCAAACGCGCCATGGAGATGATGCTGACCGGCGAGCGCCTCTCGGCCCAGGAAGCCCTCTCGCTTGGCTTCATCAACCGCGTCGCCCAGCCCGAAGACCTCGACGAAGCCACCAAAGCGCTCGCCTCGCGCGTCGCGTCCTTCTCACCCGCCGTCCTCAAACTCGGCCGCGACGCCGTCTACCGCACCATGGACATGTCCATGGGCGACAGCCTCGACCATCTGCGCAGCCAACTCACCCTCAACACCATGCTCGAAGACGCCGCCGAAGGCATCACCGCCTTCATGATGAAACGCCCGCCACAGTGGAAAAACCGCTAAGCGGCAGGGTTTTGGGACGGCCCTGATGGCGCAGGGAACCACAGAACTCGCTTGCGGTAGCGCTGCTACAGCTGCGCTCGTCCTGAGGCTCCCTGCATCCATCATTGCTCGCCCCAAAACCCGCCGCTTCTCTGAGTTTTTGAATTGGTTGGGTTTTGGTGGGGAGACGGCGCTTGTGCTGTCGCGGCGACTCAACAACGTCACCTGCGGGAAAAATTACGTTCAATTCTGCGAAGCTGCCTGCTTGAATCAACCGCCAGCCAGCCATTCACCCAACCAACAAAGTCGCCTGGTCCAAATCAAGCGCGTTCCCACTGCAAAGCCTTGCGCTCCAGGCCGTTGGTCCCTTGTTAACGCTTTTTCTGCGGATTATTGCCGTTTAGTGCCTTTGTCGCTTTGCCCGTGGTGGAAAATCCAGGCAATTTAGAGCCTCATTGGGTTCCAAGGGGGAGGTTGAAGCTGCGATGCTGTTTTGGGAGAGCGGGCTTGTTTTTAATGTGCTCTTGATCGCTGGGTTTTTGGGCGTGGCCAGTTTGCTGCGTCGTGCGATCAAGCCTTTGCAGACGCTGGCGATTCCAGCCTGCATCATGGCTGGGGTGCTGGGGCTGGCGTTGGGTCCGGGTGGGGCCGACGCTGTGTCGTATGATTACGGTATGCTGGAGTCGATGGTGTACCACGGCCTGGCGATCATTTTCATCGCCATTGGTTTGCAGAAACCTGCCAAGGGGATGCGGGCTGGTGGGGCGGCGTCGATGGCGTTTGCGATCCCGACCATGGCTGTCTTTCAGGGGTTTATTGGCCTGGGGACGGTGTTGGTGATGGGGTATGTGGCGGGGGAGATGATGCACCCCGGCATTGGGCTGATGCTGCCGTTGGGTTTCAGTCAGGGGCCTGGGCAGGCGCTCTCGATGGGCAAGGCCTGGGAGGCCTCGGGCATGGAGCAGGGCGCTCAGGTGGGGCTGATCATCGCGGTGCTGGGTTACGGCTGGTCGATCCTTGTGGGGATTCCGCTGGTGGCCTGGGGGCGAAAGAAGGGGCTCTTCAAGCCGCCAGGGGAGCGCCAGGATGTCCAACTTGATGAGGACGACGAGCCGTTGCCGCCGCCGACCCCGGGGGCGCTGGAGCATGTGACGATCCATCTGATGATGGTCGGGGTGATTTACCTGCTGGCTTATGGGGCGCTGGAGCTTCTGGCGAGCGTTTTGGCCTCCAAACCGCAGTTTGCGGCCATGATCTGGGGCTTCCACTTCCTCTTTGGGCTCTTTTTGGCGCTCGGCGTGCGGCGCTTTATGAACCGTTTTCCCGATTTGACCCCCAAGCTCGACAACCGCTTGCTGGGCAATATCACCGGGGTGACGGTGGACATCATCACCTGCGCGGCGCTTATGGCGGTGCAGATCGAGGTCTTCAAGGCCCACTGGCTGCCGATCATGATCATCACCACGCTTGGCGGCGGGCTGACGCTGGTGGTGCTCTTGTGGATCGTGGGCCGGGCCTTCCCCGAGGCGCCTTTTGAGCACTGTGTGCTCCTCTTTGGGATGATGACGGGGACGCTGCCGATGGGGCTGGCGCTGCTGCGCATCCTGGACCCGGAGCTGCGCGGCGTGGCGCCGATCAACGCCATCCTTGGGTCGGCTGGGGCGCTGGTCCTGGGCGCGCCGCTGCTTTTGGTGGTCTTGCCCATGCCGGTGGCCTCCTGGCCCGACAATTATCCCTCGGGAGGGTGGCTGGCCATCGGGGTCATGACCATCTATCTGGCGCTGATCCTCTTTGGCTGGTGGAAGTTTGGCCCCCTACGCATGGCCAAACCCCTCGCTCGCCTTTGGGTCACGCTCGACGAAGACGCCCAAAACCAACGCTCTGCTTGAGTTCGGGGCGCGGCGTCGCGCAAACGCGCGCTCACCAGTGACCGCCGCCCTCGTCCGAGAGTTCAAAGTCGTTGTTGACCCACGCCAATGCGACCTCGCGGGTGAGCTTCAGGCTCAGCGGGCAGCTGACCCGCGCCAACTCTTCTTTGGCCCGGTCAAGGGCGATGAGCTGAGCTTCGGGCTCAAATTCGTCGGGGATGATTTCAAAAATCACCCGCACCCACTCTCCATTGTCTCCCACCACGTCCTTGCTGGTCCGGTTGGCCGCGCGGCGTTGCGTTTGGCGGCGCGTCAGGAAGTCCTGGGCCGCTTTGACCTGGGTGACAAAGTCGCTTTTGTTGAGCGGTTTGGGGTCTTTTTTATTGCGACCCATGACCCACGGGACCACCAGGGTCGGCTCCGTATTGCCATCGCGCGTCATCGACAACGCCCAGCCGCCCCCATCCTCATTGGGCACCACCTGGGCCGTCCAACCTTTCCCACTCCAGTAAGTCGCGCTGTTTTCCATGCTCATGTTGATCTCCTTGCTTGCGCTCTTTGTCTGAAGACAACATAAATTATGTTCAGTGTTTTGGTCAACCCCCATTTATGCACATCTCGTGCGGCACTTCTTCAGTCAGGCGTTCCAGTGCAGTGGTTCCATGGCGTCTGTGGGGGGTCAGTCTTTCAGTCCGCGGCCGCGCACGACCATCATGGTGGCCGTCATGGTCATGACGTTCTTGCGCTGCTCACCCGTCACTGCCCACACGTCGCCCGTGCACACCATCAAGGTGCGCCCCGCCTTCTTGACCCTTCCCTCGGCCACCATCCGCTCGCCTTTGGCCGGCGAGAGCATGTTGACCTTGAATTCGACCGAGAGCACGGCGGCGTCGTCGGGCATGAGGGTCAGCGCGGCGTAACCGCAGGCGCTGTCGACGATTGAAGCCACCGCCCCGGCGTGCAAAAAGCCGTGTTGTTGTGTCAGCGCCTCCTGAAAGGGCATCTCGATGGAGACAAAACCAGGCTCGACGCGGGTCATGGAGGCGCCCAGCGTCTGCATGAAGGTCTGGCGCTCAAAGCTGCCCTCGACGCGGGCCACAAAGTTGGGATCTTCCGGGGTGTAAGTGCTCATCAATGTCACCAAAGTCTATGGATGGAACCCAATGACCACGGGCAACACGTCAGAGGGCCGCTTTTTCTACCACAGATGCTCCGTCAGAGCCCCGCAGTGCATGGTCCTGGCCTGTGCTTGAGGGATCAGCCCGTCAAGGACACCTTTTGGACCCCCAGGAAGCAGGCGGCGGACTGCGCTTCGGCCTTCAGGAGGCGTTTGAAGGCGGCCTCGGTGGGGCGTTTGTCGACAAAGCCCGTTTCGACGTGGAGCACATCGTCCTTGACGCTCAGGTTGGCCCAGCCAATCACGGCGTCGTTGTAGAGCAAGGGCATGGCGTAGTACCCCCGCACGCGCTTTTCTTTGGGCGTGTAGGCCTCAAAGCGGTAATCCCAGCCCCAAAAGAGCGCAAAGCGGCGGCGATCCCAGACCAAGGGGTCAAATGGGGCGAGCAAACGCACTTGTTGTGGCACGTCGTCGTGAAAAACCAGCCCTGCGGGCCAGATCCAATCGCCCTGGTGCACCAACTGGCCCGTTTTGACCAGCGCTTTGAGTTCTTGGACGTGGCTGCGGACCTCGGGAACCCGGCGGCGCAGCCCGGCGGCCAGTGAGCGCAGACTTTTGTAGGGCAAAGGCCCCATGACCCTGGCCACCAACATCACCAGGCTGTGGTAACGCTCCAGATCGGCAGGGGTCTGGTAGTCCGGTGCGGCCTCGTAGCACCGCACACCCTTGATGCGATGGGATACCCGCAGCAAACCGCGTCGGTGCAGCGATTCCAGCGCCAGCTTGGCCGCCCGCGAGTGGCCTCCCCAGGCGTTGCGCTTTCTGGGGCCACCAAGCTCGGCGACGTCGTTTGGGTGTGTGGGCCCTGCGTCGTGGACGGCCGCCAGAACCTTGGACTCCAGCTCGTTCAGGTCGTCTGGGCGGCGGCGTTGGAGCAGCGGCCACACTTTTGAGGGGGCAAAGCCGTAGGCGTAGAACATGCCTTCGTCCAGGCCGCCGTCTTCGTAAGCGCGGTTGATGTCATCGGCGCGGTAATCGGCGACGCGTTGGCGCAGGATCAGGTCCTGGGCCCTGGCTGGGGCGCGGATGGGGTCGGCCTGGACAAAGCCCAGGCGCTCGACGGCGGTCAGCGGGTCGGCGGCCTCAAGAAAGGCGTGGTGAACGGCGGCGCGGCGCAGCGCGGCGGTGGAAATGGTCATCTTGGATGGGCCTGTGGAGGCTGGAGACAGAGCTGCGCCGCGCCGTGCGGCGAGGCGGCAGATGTCCGAAAGCGTCGTTTGAATGTCATTGTGGCGGCCGTGTGCAGGCCATATCATTGGCGCCATGGCACACGAACGACACATAGGTTTTCTTTGCTTTGATGGGGTGGTGGCGCTGGACATCACGGGCCCAGCCGAAGCCTTCTCCACCGCCTGTCAGCTGGCGACACAGGTGCAGACGCCACACTACAAGATTTCGCTCGTGGGCGTCTATCCTGAGGGCGACGCGGTGGGACCTGGGGGCGGTCTGCGGCCTTTGAGCGGTGAGTATGGCCTGGGTCTGGTGCCCGCGCAGACCCTGGAGTCGGTGGGGGACCTCGATACGCTCATTGTCCCCGGCGGCGCAGGGCTGCGCGAACCCGCAACCCAGGCCGCCGTTTCGGATTGGATCCGCGCCAGGGCCCCGCATATCCGCCGCATTGCCTCGGTGTGCACTGGCATCTATGGGCTGGCGCCGACGGGGCTGCTCGACGGCCGCAGGGCGACCACCCATTGGCGGTTTTCCAGGGACGTGGAGGCGAAGTTCGCCAACATCCAGATGGAAGACGACGCGATCTTCATCAAAGACGGCCCGATCTACACCTCGGCGGGGGCGACCGCGGGGATCGATCTGGCGTTGGGGCTGATCGAGGAAGATTTGGGCGCCCAGGCAGCGCTGCGCGTGGCCCGCGAACTGGTCGTCTACGTCAAACGCTCGGGCGGCCAACGCCAGTATTCGGAGCCGCTGAGCTTCCAGACGCGCTCCACCGACCCATTCTCAGAGCTGGTGGCGTGGATCTACGCCCATCTCAACCGGAAGCTCTCAGTTCCCGAGCTGGCCCAGCGCATGTGCCTCTCACCCAGGCAGTTCTCGCGCCGCTTTGTGGAAGCGCTCGGCTGCCCGCCCGCCGCCTTTGTAGAGACTGCTCGCCTTGAGCAAGCATGCCAGCGGCTGACCCATACGGCAGAACCCATCGAAACCATCGCCGACTCTGTAGGCTTTAAGAGCGCCGACGTCTTCCGGCGCGCCTACATCAGAAAGTTTGGCGTCTCGCCAAGCCGCTACCGCGATCATTTCAGCAGCGGGTAATGCCCAAACACACGCGGGCCGCTGAACCGAGCCGTTCTGTGACGGGGTTTGTCGCGCCCAATATCACGCTTTGAACGCAATGGAGGTCCAAGCGACCAGCCAGAGCATGGGGGATGTTGAATCCACCGCGCGAGGCTGGGCCGGTGTGGTGTGCCCTGGGCAACGCTTGGATGAATCAATGATGCCAAAGCGCACAATAGAGGCTCGGTTTGGGGCTGTCCCAAAGGGCGTCGGACTTCTGTGCTTTGGTGTGAGATATGGAGGGAGTGTCAGATGTCCATCACCAGGTTTCTTGTGGGTTTGCTGGCTTTTGAGTTCATCAGCCCTGGCATTGTGGTCGCGTTGCTGGCGCTGGGGATGCCGGTGGAGGTGGCCGGGCCGATTTTTGTGCTGATGGGGGTGATGATGATGGCCGCCATGTGGGGGCGCGCGGCGCTGCGCACGTCGGTCTTGATGGTGATGACGGCGATGTACGTCTTGTCTGGTGGGTTGCTGAGCCTGGTGCACCTCGACCACTGGGGCAGTCAGTTTACCCAGTACAAAGTGCTCGGCGTGCAAGCGTCCATCTTGCACCACGGCGTCGAGGCGCTCTACCTGCTGGTCATCATCCTCACGGCGGTCTCGGCGTTCAAAGCCTACCGGGCCGACGCCGCCCAAGGGCGCGCGGAGGCCTCACCTGGGTGAAGCCGTGGTGCCTGTGGGGGCGGCGCGGCTGAAAGGTTTGGACAGTTGGCGTGCGGGTGGGGGGATGGGCTCAGATCGCTGAGCGGCGACGGCGTCCGAGGGCGGCAAAACCAATGATCAGGCCAAAGAGCAACGCGGGGGGGAAGGTGCCCGGGGTCGCGGTCGAAGCCTGAGCGCAGGCCGCCTGGGCGCCCGCGTTGGATTGCAGGACCTCCTCGGGGGTTTCGGGGGTCATGTCGTCCGGCGTCATCCTGTTGTTGAAGTCCTGACCGTTGCCGCCGGGGTCGTTGTTTGTTCCCGGATCATTGTTGCCGCCAGGATCATTGTTGCCGCCGGGATCATTGTTGCCACCGGGATCATTATTGCCGCCGGGATCGTTGTTGCCGCCGGGATCATTGTTGCCGCCAGGGTCGTTGTTGCCGCCGGGATCGTTGTTGCCGCCAGGGTCGTTGTTGCCGCCAGGGTCGTTGTTGCCGCCAGGGTCGTTGTTGCCGCCGGGATCGTTGTTGCCACCGGGGTCGTTGTTGCCACCGGGGTCGTTGTTGCCGCCTTCATCCACGCGGGTCAGGCGCAGGGCGTCGGCGACGATGGCGGTTTGGGTGCTGTTGGGTTCGCCGGTGTTGTCGTTGAAGCGGATGTGCTGCTCGATGTCGGTGCCGAACTCAAACTGACCCAGCGCCTGGAAGCCGTCGGTGGCGGTCTGGTCGACGACGACCTCGGAGAGTTGGCCGTTGTGGACGATCTGGTAGCGGGTTTGTCGGCTCTCTGCGAAGTCGGCGTCGGTGTAGACCTCGACGACGTAGAGGCCGGGTTCATCAAAGAAGAGTTGCCAGAGGGCGTAGTTGGAGACGTTGGCGCTGTCGGTGGCGTTGGTCCACAGCAGCGAGTTGCCAAAGCCGTCGTTTTCGGAGCGCCAGAAGCGGGCGTTGCCACCAGCGACAAAGCAGTCGTCGGACTCGTCGATGTCGCCGCCGCCGGCGCTGATGAAGCCGCACGGCTCGACCTCGGTAAACCAGAAGTCGGGGCCAAACTCTTCAAAGATGTTGATGGTTTTGCTGGAGTAGCTCTCGTAGCGGGAGTCGTAGACGCTGCACCGACCCGGGACGCAGCCGTTGTAGTAGTGGGTGACGGTCTGGATCCAGGGGTGGAAGAGCTCGTTGTTGACCCGGACCTGGTTCATCCAGGCCAGCGCCTCGACGTTGTCGTCCACGCCGTCGATGTACTGTGAGCGTACGACCATGGCGAGCACAAAGTCGATGGCGGCGTCCACGTTGCCAGCGACCGTGAGGATGCGGTCACCCTCTCTTGCCAGGGTTTGCTCGTAGGTCCCGGCGTCAAACTGGAACATGCCCAGGCCGCCCTGGCGATCGGGACAGGGTCCGTCCCCGGCGCCAGCGATGACTGGGCCGCCGCCGCAGTCGGGCGAATTGGGTCCCTGACACGCCCAGGTGGCCTCGCTCCAGCAGTGTGCCAGCCCTGTCTCGGCTTCGCCGATTCCGCCGAGCAGGAAGGCATTGGTCAAGCCCCGTGCCTGGGCGGCTTCTTTGATGGTGGTGGCGCGCGCGCGGCGTTCCGCAGGGGTCAGCGGCTGCTCTTCGGTCACCAGAGGGGTCCGGCCCTCTTCACTGCCCTGCTCGACGCACCCGCCCAACGCCGCGCCGAGCACCAGCGCCGCGCAGATTGCGCCCAGGGAGAGTCTCCCGGTGTCTGTCCACATCATGTCCAAGCCCATTTCAAAAGTTGCTCGCCAGCCAGCGCGCCACAGCCATGCCGCCCACCTGTGCACAATCCATAAACCCGTTTGGGTGGGGGCGCAGGGCCGTCTTTTTGGCTCCTGGCAGGCAGTGTACCAGAAGACCGCGCCCGCTTCGATCTGAGCAGGGCCGTGGAGGGGCGAAAATGCTCTCTTTTTGGGTGGGGTCTGGTTTGGAGTGCGCGGATTTGAGCGCCGGGTGGGGCTTTGGCTGGGGGGCAAAAAGCGGCGCCGGCCGCAGTGGGCCGGCGCCGATGGACGGTGTCACGTCAACGGACCGATGCATGGCTTGGTGTCGACATGGGTTCGACAACGTGACGCTGAGCGTTGGTGACGTGGTCACGATGGCTTTCGAGAGCGAATTTAAGGGGCTTGGGGGGCGCTTTCAACGGCCAATATCAAGACTGACTGTCTTGTTTTTGGGACACTGGGTGTGTGTGTTCTGGGGTGCGGTTGATGGTGTTGTTGTGGAAGGCCTGGGCGATGAAGTCGACGAGCGTTTGGACGCGGGCGGGGGTTTGTTCGGAGGGTAGGACGAGGAAGACCACGGCTTTTCGCCATGAGAAGGGCAGTGGGGTGAGGTGTCCGGCGTCGATGGCGGGTTGGATGAGGAGTTTGGGGACAAAGCCGACGCCCATGCCGTGTTTGAGCAGTGATAGATAGGTGCTTGAGGCGAGCACTTCGGTGATGTGCTGGGGTTGGATGGTGTGGGGGTTTTGGTGGGGGTCGTGGATGGTCAGTGGGTGGTTGGTGGGGGTGACGATGCCGTGTGAGACCCAGGGGAGGGTTTGGAGGCCCTGGGGAGTGCCGTCCCAGCGCTTGGCCAGTGTGGGGGTGGCGACGAGGATTTCGTCGGTGGTGGTCAGTGTTTTGGGGCGGTAGACGGTGTCATCGCTCCAGCCGATGCGCAGCGCCAGGTCGAGGTGGTGTTCGAGCATGTCGAGGACGCTGTCGGTGGGGATGAGCGTGAACTTGACCTTGGGGTACAGGGCGGTGAAGCGCACCAGCAGGGGGGTGAGCCATTGTTCGAGCACGGCGTGTGGGGCGGTGATGCGGATGGTGCCTCGGATGTCGACGTGTTGTTGGTTGAGGTCTTCGAGCAGGGCTTGCCAGCTTGTGCGCAGGCCTTCGAAGCGTTCAAGGAGGAGTTGTCCTTCGGGGGTCAGGCTGTGTCGGCGCGTGGTGCGTTCGAGCAGGCGCATGCCCAGGCGGTCTTCGAGTTCCTGGATGTGGCGGCTGACGGTGGCTTTGGAGACTTTAAGGCTGGCGGCGGCGCGCCGGATGCTGCCTTTGCGGACCAGCGCGTCGAGGGCGGCGATGAGGACAAAGAGCTCTGCGTCTTCCATGGGGGTGTTCCGTCGCGGGTTCGACTGTAGGCGCCCTTGGGCGGCGAAGTCGGCCGCGCGGTGGTGGGCGTCAGGGGTCGTCGTCGGGTGCGCCGTTTGTGTGGGCTTCGAATGCTTTGGCCCACTGGCGAGACCAGTCGTCCATGGGGCGAAGGAGTGTTGAGAGGCCCTGGCCCAGCTCGGTCAAGACGTAGCCTTCATCGCAGCGCGTGACCAGTCCTGTGACCCGCAGTTCTTTGAGGCGAGTGTTGAGCAGCGCTGCTGAGATGCCGTCGCAGCGTGCCTGGAGGCCGCGGAAGGTCTGGGGGCCGTCGTAGAGTTGCCACACGATGCCCATGGCCCAGGTGCGGCCCAGGAGATCGAAGAGCGCCATGATGGGGCGGCCTGTTTCGGAGCCGCGTACGGGCTGGCCTGGTTTTGGGATTCGAGAAGCCATGGGGTCTTTATACACATCTGTGTGGATTTTGTCTTGCGCTCTTTGGTGGGGTGCTCTAGATATTGAAGCGCTCTAGAATCTAGAGCTTGCTTCAGAATGTAGAGCGCGTGTGGGGTGACATCTTCGCGTGCTCAAACCAACCCATGAGGAGTTCCCATGACGACGCATGTGCTTGTGCAGACCCGTGTTTTTGATGCCGATGCTTTTGTCCGCTACCGCAAGCTGGCCAAGCCCACCATTGAGGCCTTTGGTGGTCGTTTTGTGGTGCGCGGCCGCGTGGCGCAGCAGTTGGAGGGCGACGCTGACGCGCAGTCGGTGGCGCTCATTGAGTTTGAGTCTGAGGCGGTGGCCAGGGCGTGGTTCAACTCGGAGGGTTACCAGGCTGCCGTGGCCGCGCGTCAGGGGGTGGCGTCGATGACTTTGACGTTGCTTGCAAACTGATTCAGTCCAGAACAGGGCTTGACGCCGCGCACCTCTGGCCATTGGGTTCCAGGGGGGCGCGGTTTGTTTTTGTGTGTGGCAAGCAGCGATTGAAGGTGTTGGTGGGGTATGCTTGTGGTGAGAGGACGTTTTGTTTGAAGGAGGATTTTGTCTGTGACTGCGACACAAGAAACGCTCCTGGAGGAGCTTCGGGGTTTGCTCTACAGCACGCCCAGCGATGAGGGGTTTGCCTTGATTCTCAAGCGGATCAAGCGCGCGCTGCGGGCCAAGAAGACCCGTGAGCAGGGGCAGGTCATGCTCTCGTATGCGATGGGTGTGATGGATGAGGCCTGGCCTGACCGTCACCGCGTGGTGTCGGGCAAAGACGCCCAAATGTTGATGCAGGGGCCGCAGGCGTGGGGCGAGCTGGTGCGGGTGCTGGATTTGTCGTGGGGGGATCTTGGGGAAGAGGGGTTTTATGGGCTGACCAGGGCGCAGCATCTGGAGCATTTGACGGGGTTGTTGCTCTTTGACCAGCGCATTGGTGCGGCGGGGATTGAGGCTTTGACGCAGGGGTCGGCGCTGAAGTCGCTGCGTTTTTTGGATCTGGGGCAGAATGACCTGGATGATGGGGACATTGCGCGGTTGGCCGGCTCAAAGCTCTTTGGTTCGTTGGAGATGCTTCGGCTGCACATCAACGAATTGAGCGACGCTTCGATGGAGGCGCTGGCTGCGGCCAAAGGTGCGGTGAGGCTGCGCCATTTGGACATGAGCCATACGCCGCTGACGTCCAGAGCGCTGCGTGTGCTTAACAATGCCTCCTGGTTCAGGCGTCTTCAGACGTTGGAGTTGGAGGATTGCCACAACTTTGAGGGGACTGCGGTCAAGGCGCTGCTTCAGGCGCCGCACGATGGGGGGTTGGTGCGTTTGAACCTTGGCAGCGTGAAGCTGACCAGCAGCCCGTGGTTGGAGACATTGGCCCAGAGCCAACATGCCCGCAGTTTGCGTGTTTTGGGGCTGGAGAGTTGTGGTCTGGGGTGGTCCGTCGAGCATGCTCAAGACCTTGCCCGTTTTCCATTGGTGAGGGTTCTGGATCTTGGTCACAACGACATTGAGGACCACATTGATTTGAGCGTTTTGGCCGGTCTTCCCCACCTTGAGTACCTCAATCTGCAGTTCAACCGCGTTGGCGATGATGTCATTGGGGGGTTGGCCAGGGCCCGTGGGTGGTCATCGCTCCGAACCCTCTATCTCTACACCAATGAGATCGGGGATGAGGGTGCCAGGGCGCTTTTGGAGAGCGAGCTTTTGTCGGGTTTGACCCATTTGAACGTGGGTCGAAACCCGATCGACAAGGCGCTTCAGAACGAATTGAAGCAGCGTATGTCGGGGGGCAAGTGGTCCCGTGGGGAGGCCAACCTGGACGATCGTGGTTGGGGCAAGGTGTACCTTTGAGCGGCGATGGTTTTGGTGGGGTCAGGCATTTGCCGTTGTGGTGGTTGAGAGGGCGTCGTGGTGCAGCTTGGTGGTGAAGGTCAGGAAGCGCTCGAGCCAGGCAGGGCCGGCGTCTTCGTGTGAGAAGTGTCCGGCGTCTTCAAAGATGGTGACTTCGCTCTTGGGCAGCAGCGCGTGGAGTTTTTGGGCGTTGGAGGGGGGGACAAACTCGTCTTTGGCGCCCCAGGTGATGAGCACGGGGCTGTGGATGGACGGGAGTTTGGCTTGGAGCAGGGGCAGTTCCTGGGCGTAGGAGCCCAGGAAGGCCAGGGCGAAGGCGTTTTTGGTCTTGTCGTAGGCGATTTGTTGGTATTCGACCTTGGCCTGGGGAGAGGGGTCGTGGCGTTGGTAGCCCCCGGATGTGGCGACCTGGAAGTTTTGGGCCATGAACTGGCCGCGTATCAGGGGCAGGGTGCCAAGCCAGCGCACCAGTTTGGATTGGGAGACCTGGCGCAGCGTGTCGCTGAAGTCGGGGGGCCAGATGCCGGGGCCGTCGTAGATGTTCAGCCCCAGGACGCGCTCTGGGTGATGGGCGGCAAACCACAGGACGACGGGCACACCGATGTCGGGGCCGACGAGGAAGGCTTTGTCGATGTGGTGTTTGTCCATGAGGGTTTTGAGGAAGGTGGCCTGCGCCGAGGGGCGCATGACGTCCTCTGAGCCGCTGGAGAGTCCAAAGCCGGGCAGGTCAACGGCCAGCAGATCGAAGTGAACGGCCAGGGCGTCCCAGTGGGATTCCCAGCAACGGATGGATTGCGGCAGGGCGTTGGTGAGGATGACCGTGGGGCGGTTTGGGGCGCGGTGTCGGGCGATGCGGACGGTCCATCGGTCGATCTCTTGTGTGGTGAAGGTCATGGGCATGTTGGAGGGCCTCTGGGTGGGGGGGTGGCGTGTCGGTAATTTAAAATACCGTTTGGTACTTTATTTTGTGGGGATGGTTTGGTGGTCTGTCAATGGTTTTTGTACCGATTGGTTTTTTAGTTTTGTTCGGCGTCTCTTTGGTGGTGTGTGGGGAGGCGGTTTTTGTGAGGTGCAGGGCCATCGCGCTCATTTGAGACATCTTTGAGACATCTTGATCCCTTGTTGAGCGCTAGTTTGTGGGTGTTGGAGGCCAAGGCACCATGCTGGCGGCGTCGCCAGCGTTGAAATGGGACACACAAGGGGTTGGGTGAACGGATGAAGATGCGGCAGATTTTTGGGGCGGTTGTGTTGTGGGCGGTGTTGGCGCCGGGGTCGAGCGCGGTGGCTCAGTCTGAGGTTCAGTGGGTCGATGGTGGTCAGCGGCTCGGGAGCGCATTGCAAGTTGTCATGGTGCCTGGGTCAGAGGGGTCGCCCCAGCGGATTGTGACCACGGGCCACCAGACTTTGGGGGTTTGGAGGGTTGGGGAAGGCGGCGCGTTGGTTCATGAGAGCACGACTTTGGTGGGCCAGGGGCTTTTGGGGAGCCTGGACGCCAACGGCGACGGTGAGATGGACGTGTTTGCTGGCGACGGGGTCTATCTGTGGCAGGCGGAGCAAGGCGTTTATGAGTTCAATGATCGGCTCTCCGATGAACAAGCCCAGTTGGGCATTGCTGGCGACTTTGACGGCGACGGTGATGAAGACATCATCCTGGCGCAGGGCTTTGCATCGGGGCAGGGTCTGGAGCGGTGGCTGTGGTTGGGCAGTGGTGATGGTGGGTTTGAGGTTGGGGATGGGGCGCCCAGGTGGGAGGCGCTGGCGGATTTGCAGGCCATTGACGTTGAAGGGGACGGGCAGATGGAGTGGGTCACGCTTGATTATGAGGGGAGGCTGAGGGTCTGGCGTTTGGAGGATGGGGCGGCGGCACCGTTGACCGACAGCGTCCTTGTGGAGGGCTCCAGCATGCGTGTTGGGGACGTCGATGGGGACGGTCAGGCGGATGTTTTTGTGGCGGGCGCGACAGGTCAGGGCGCTCCCACGGGTTTTGTGGCCCTCTGGACGGGCGACGGCGAGGGTGGGTTTGTGCGTCAGGGGCTCTTTGAGGCCGAAGAGCGGGCCGCAGGCGCAAGCGTGGAGGCCTTGCGTGATGTGGATGGCGACGGCGATCTGGACGCGCTCTTGATCACGATAGGGGCGCCCTTGCCAGACTCTCCCGAGGCCTTTTCGGCCGGTGCAATCCACGTCTGGCTCAACGACGGGCAGGGGACGCTGGAGGGTTTGGGCCAGGAGGTGTCGCAGGGGACGGCGTTTGGAACGGCGGTGGGCGACCTGGACGGCGACGGGACGGCCGACTTTATCGCGGGCGGGCTCAACAGCGGGCGCGTCTTTTTGAGCGGCACCGAGGCGTGGGCGCTGAGCCCCATGGCGCCGTCGCCGCATGCAGGTCCGATCGCGCCGGAGACCGACTTTGTTCTGACGTTTGGCCCTGAGGTTGATGAAGGCGAGCTGATTGAAGGGTTGAGCGTCGCCAGCGCGGTGCGCGGTCCGCTTGGGTTTGAGGTGGTTTCGGATGGGCAAGGCGCGGTGACGATCGCTGTGGCGGAGCCTTTGCTGCCCGGTGACAAGGTCACCGTCGGCCTTCGGGGGGCTTTCCCGTCGTTGGGAGCCGGGATCACCCGGCGCATTGTGGAGGTGGGGGGGTTGTGGAGGGCGTGGTCCTTTGACGTGGCCGTTGGGGCGCAGACCACCCCGTGGTTTGAGCCCTACGAAGGGGAGTCCTGGAGCGCTGGGACGGTCCTGGCCGCCGACATGGACCGAGACGGGCTGCCCGAAGTCTGGACCGTGGACAGAGGTTCTGTGGGGCGGCACCAGTGGGGCGCCGATGGGGTGCTGGAGGTGTCGGACGCTGGTTTTGGTGCCGACGTGCTCTTGCCAGGTGATTTTGACGGTGACGGGCTTGTGGACATGGGCACAGCCCGCGATGGTGGCCCGTTTGAGGTGCATCTGGGCAGGCCCGACGGCGCGCTGGAGCCTGAAGGTGTTGCCTGGGGCGACGTGGGCCGGTTTGACCACATCATGGCCATCAACACCAACTTCGACCCACGCACCGACCTGATGACCTGGGATCGAGGGATCGCTGCTCGCCTCACCAACACCGCGACCGAAGAAGGGGTGCGCTGGGATGGGTCTGCGGTGGCGGTGGCCTTTGACAACGGGCCGGCTTTGACGGGCCGCGCTGCGGTGGGTGACCTCAACGGCGACGGCTTGCCCGACGCGGCCTTCACCAGCGATCAGGGTTTGGTCCTGGCAGAGGATTTTGGGGGGAACTGGGCGGATCTCTTTGGTCGGCGTCTGGCATCTTTCCCCGAGGCGGATGCCGTGGCCATTGGGGACATGGACGGCGACGGATGGGACGATCTTTGCGTGGTCGCAGGGGGGGCTGTGGAGGTCTGGTTTGTGGGCCCCGACCTGGCGCTAGAGCCCGGCCCTGATTTTGGAGGGGTCTTTGTCCAGGACGTTGATCTGGGGGATGTGGACGGCGACGGGGACCTGGATGCGTTGATCTCTCAAGGCAGCCGCGACAGCGAACTCTGGCTCAACGACGGCACGGGGAACATGACGCACCTGGAGTCGGTCGAGTTGGGAGCCAGCGGTCAGAGTCGCGGGATCTTTGTGGATGTGGACGGCGACGGCGCGCTCGATGTGGCGTTGCCCGAGGGAGGGCTCTGGCTCCAGCGCACCGCGCCGCCCATGGAGCCCGAAGAGGAAGACGACGAGCCGACCGTCAATCCTCTGGAGCCCGAAGATGAAGATGAGCTGGAGATCATCCCCCTGAAGCGCAAGGACGACGGATGCGCGCAGGCTGGCGGCAGCGGCGGCTCCTCGACCTCGCTGTGGTGGCTGCTGGCGCTGCTTGGGTTGGCGGTCCGCCGCCGGTGATGCTGGCAGCCGCTCGAATGCCTGTGCACTTTTAGAACTCTCACCTTGGTCCCCGCTTCGTCGTCATGGACCGCTCAATGTGCCAAGACGGCGCGTTTGTTTGTGGCGGCGGCGAAAAAAACGATGTCACAGATGGATGGGCGTGCGTCGGATGTGTGTCCATGGATCCACCCACCTTTGAGGCTGCGTTGCCCATCGGGTGGGCCAGTGATGGGGTGCGGGCCTTGGGTCATGAGCGTTTTGAGGAAGGAAGAGATGAGCACGAGGTATTTTGGTGGTGTGTGGGGGTTGTGGGCGCTGGTTGCGCTCTTGAGTGTGGGGTGCGGAGATACCGCTGACCCCTCTCAAGAGGTCGCTTCGTGTCCAGAGGAGAGCGATGCGGTTGAGGTGGACGGTGGTGTCTACTGCGTCTTTGTTGGAGTTGAGGCGCTGATTGAAGATTGTCCCGATGATTTTCCCAATGGGAGCGAGCTCAGGCAGGGGGTTGTGGTCTGTGCTCAGGATGGGCAGGACGTCCCCCGCGATGCGCTCAGTGCGGAGTTGGAAGCGCGCGACTTGCTGCCGGAGTGTCTCTTCCACACCGACTGTCCAAGCCGTGACGGTGACGTTCCACGGTGCGAGGGGAACGAGGTGGTTTATTCAGAGCCCGTGACGGGGTTTTGTGAAAACAATCGGTGTGATGTTGCTGTCGATGATGGTTTCTCTGTCGGTCCCGATTGTGCTGCCAGGGGGCAAATCTGTCGCAGTGGCCAATGTGTGCCAATCCCTTGTTCAGAAGATCTTGAGTGTCAGGGGGACGAAGCGCAGCCGCCCCGCTGCGAGGACAATGTGGTGCACATCGACAACGGCCAGTCCGGCCGATGTGTGGAGGGCGGGTGTGTTTTTGAGGACAATGAGCCAAGCCGCATCGACTGCGCCGAGAGCGGCCAGGTTTGCCTTGAAGGGCAGTGCGTCACTCAATGAACGTCTCAATGATGGAGCATAGAAAGGTCTAAGAGATGCCACGTTCCAGTGTCATTTCCCCTGAGCATCTTGCGATGCTCCAAGCCATTCAATTCTCTGCCTCGACCCCATCGAACTTGTCGGACCTTGGTTCCAATGGTCAGACAAAGCCTCAAAGGCACCTCTCAAGGCAGACCATTGCGTGTGGCAACGGGGGCTAAATCAGGCCGAGGTCGCTGTCGGTGGCCTGGGTGTTGTATTTGTCGCGCGGGGGCATGGGGCGATCGCGCCAGTGGGGTTCGAAGACAAAGCTGGAGCGAGTGCGTCCAGCCAGCAGCGCGCCGTTGCCCGCGCCCAGCGCGTAGTCGTAGTAGAGCTTGACGATCTCTTCGTGGGTGACCTGTTGGGCGGCGGCGTGGCTCATGCAGGCGGCGCGCCAGCGGGCGACTCTGGCGTAGGGCTTGGTGTCGGGCAGCTCGAAGCCCTCGTAGTAGTCCAGGAACCAGAAGCGCATGAACATCGGTGTGAAGACCGCCTCGGCCAGTCCAAAGTCATCAAAGAGCCAGATGCCGTCGGGGTTGTGGGCCATCAGGAAGTCATTGAGGTCGCGGTAGAGGCCCAGGAGCTTGTCGCGGTGCTTGTGGCGCGCGTTGGCGTCTTGATTCATAACCCAGATGTAGCCCGCCATGGTGAAGGGGCCTTCTTTGGCCACGAGCATGCTCTCGATGGCGTGTTCAAAGGCGTCGGAGCGCCGCACCGGGGTGCCCATGATCTCGTCCAGATAGCGCAGGATGATGAGGCTCTCTTTGAGGATGCCGCCTTCGGGGGTCTCCAGCACGGGCAGGGCGGTGGTGCCCCGGGTTTTGCGCAGCAGCTCCGGGTCGCGGGGCTTTGTGATGTCGACCACGCGGAACTCGACCTTGTCTGACATGCCTTTGAGGGCAAGCAGGATCTCCAGGCGTTGGCAGAAGGGGCAGACGGGGATGTGGTAGACGATGGGTCGGGTCACGGTGGTCCTCGTTGGGGTCATGGGTTCCTGCAGCGAAGGGGGCTGGGGCGCCGGTGTGTTGAATCGGTTGTGGATCTATCCATAGACGCTGCGGCGCGAAATCTCCAGCGTGGGCGCAGGTGGTGTGACTTGGTTCGGTGATTTTGTCTTATCCAGGAATGCTTTAAGTGGCTGCGCTGTAGGGGGACAAACCTCGTGGATGCAGTGCGCGGTTGGGGCTGTGGTCAATCCACCAGCAATGGAGCGTTGCATCTGGGAGATTTTCATTGATTTTGCCCACATCAAGGAGCGGCGCGATGAGTCATTTTCACGACATTTACGACGGCGAGGCCGAGGCGTATCACCGGTTGGTCATGGCCGAGGATTTTCAGGGGGAGCTGCGGGCCGAGTTGCTCAAGCGGTGCGATTTTGAGGGCAAGGACGCGGTGGAGGCCGGTGCGGGGACGGGGCGTTTGACGCGTTTGCTTTTGGACGCCGGGGTGAGGTCGATGGTGGCGACCGAGCCAGCGGCGGCGATGCGACAGGTGGCGGCGCGTTATTTGGAGGCGTTTGGCCCGCGTTGCACGATCACCGACGGGGAGGTCGAGGCGTTGCCGGTGGCCGATGGGGCCTTTGATGTGGCGGTGGCGGGCTGGGTCGTGGGGCACTTTACGGATTGGTATCCCGAGGACTGGCAGACCCATACGGATCGTGCGATGGCGGAGTTTTTCCGGGTGTTGCGTCCTGGGGGAACCCTCATTCTGGTGGAGAGCCTTGGCACGGGCAACACCGAGCCGAGGCCGCCGACCGCGCGCCACGCGGATTATTACCAATACCTCCAGGCCCAGCACGGGATGGCGTTTGCCTCGATCCGCACCGACTACCGTTTTGGGTCCGTCGATGAGGCCGCCGAGGTCATGGGCTTTTTCTTTGGTGAGTCGTTTTGCGAGCAGATTCGCCAGGAGAGTTGGAGCGTTATCCCCGAGTGCACCGGCGTTTGGTCGGTGCAAAAGCCTGCCAGCGTGAGCTGAGCGCGTTTGACAGGCGTGCGGTGGTGGGGCCTTCTGTCGGTCTGCTTGGATGGATGTGATTTATACTCGGTGAGGACCATCGCTATGACCGACCTTTACCGTGCTGAGGTGCTGCGCTGTGAGGAAGACTGCCTCACGGTGCGCCTTGATTTGGTGTACCCCGATGCAGGGGCGCCTGGAGGGCGCGAGTTTGCGCGCTTGGTGTTGTGGAGTCTGGTTCGGGACATTAAAGACAACCCTTTCAACAGCGTCTTTGAGGCCGAGCCCGATGTGCCGCCGTCGCACTTTATCCGTGCGATCCACATGCTCAGCGCCGAGCGCGATGAAGCCAGCGCCCAGGAGTTGGCCGAGTGTACCCGCGATGGCCAGCCCCATCCTGGAGACACGACCTGGATCATGGCCATTCGCGTGCGCGACGCCGACTGGCTTGGCGGCCTTGAGGTGGGTCGCTACGAGTCTACGGGGGCCTACAATTCAGAGGAGTATACGTTCCGCACTGGACCCAGCGACTTTGACCGCTGGTACGACAGGACCGACACCTCATCCCCGGACATGGTGGCCATTCACGTTGAGGGTCTGGTGGAGTTGTACAAGGACCATGCACACCTGCCAGGGCCGCTGTTGACGCTCTGGGAAGACTACGCCCATGGCCGTCCAGCGCCTTTGTCTGAGTACGACAACTTGTATGAGCGCTACCAGGTTCCACACTTGCTCAGGCACGTGGATCTGTACGAGTTTCAGAAGTATTACCACCCGGGTTTTCTGCCGCTGCTGACCACGGCAGGAGATCCGCGTTACCTCTATGCCTATCCTACGCGGCTCGACCAACCGCTGCACGAGATCGCCGTCATTGAGCTGGACCTGGACGAGTACTCACAGTTTCGTCAGGGCGACATCTACCAGAACCTTGCGCACGGTGTGGATGAGATGTTTGCGAGGGCCCAGGTGCAGTCTGAGGGCGACGCGGTGGCCCATGCCTGCATTGTCCGCGATCGGGCCAGAACCCGCGCGTGGTTTGCACAGCGTGGGTTGAGCTTCTCTTTGGGCCCTCAGGGGGCCTTTGCGGCGTTCTTCCGCACGCTCCTGGAGCAGGGCATCGACATGGAACTCTTTGAGTTGATGGTGTCGGGGCTCTTTGATGAGTTTTACGAGCGGCCTTTCAGCGACACTGAGCGCAAGTGGGTGGGCGACCTTCTGAAGGCCAACATGCCTCTGCTCCGCGTGCATCTGTGGGATGCGAACGAGGAAAGCAGGAGCTTTCCGGATGGGTTGTTTGAGTGCGAGCCGCTGCTTTTCTTTGTCGAGTTGAACCGGGACGATGTGGCCCGGATGTGGGACATCATTCAGAAGCCGCCGCTTGAGTACGACGATTATCTGCCGCTTTGTGTGGCGTTGCTGCGGATGGAGGGGCCCGACGCCCTCCCTGGCATTTTGAGCGCACTCAGGACCCTGGCCGAGCAAGAGCAGTGTCATTATTGGTATCGCGACATGGCCGACCACCTGCGGCTCTTGGAGCCGCACGCTGAGCGCCTTGGGTTGCCGGAGGTCAAAGTCTTCCACGACGCCTTTTTTCAGGTCTACCAGAAGCCCGGCTTGTGCTGAACCGTTGTGGTTTATGGAGGGGTTCAAACGTGATGTGGGTCTGGGTGGCTTTGATGATGGTGCTGCCAACTTCAATGTGCCAGATTTGTTCCGTCGCAGTGGTCCGGTGGCATCCATCGAGGCCCGTTCTTTCCGTGTCTGGCAGCGTTTTGGAGGGCACGGCGCTGGTCAGCGGTCACCACACCACGTTTTTGAGGTGCGGGGAGCTTCTGAGGGCTTGCTTGGCTTTGTCGCTCATGCCCGAGA
Source organism: uncultured Pseudomonadota bacterium (assembly GCA_937123825.1). Taxonomy (GTDB): domain Bacteria; phylum Myxococcota_A; class Bradymonadia; order Bradymonadales; genus CAKZKQ01. The sequence continues at coordinate 9,840 of CAKZKQ010000550.1, read as the reverse complement.
CGCCCAGCTTTGTGAGTTTGCCCAGGTGGGGGCTGCTGGCCAGTGCCATGGCGGCGGCGTTGCGCAGGTAGGTCTTGTAGATCCGCAGGGTCTTGAGGTTGCTCACATGGGGGCTCTTTGCCAGCGCTTCGACGGACGCCACGTCGACGCCGCTGTTGCCAATGTCGAGGTATTGGACCTTGGACAAGATGGTGCTTTGGGCGATGGGCAGCAGGCCACCCCCGAGGTAGGTTTCGTAGAGGTTGAGCCAGGTCAGATTTGTCATGTGGGTGCTGGTGGCCAGCATCTGGCCGCCACTGGGTCCAAGGCGATTCCTGAGCAGGTCCAGCGTCCGAAGTTTGCCCAGCGTCGCATTGGCCGCCAAAGCCCCACAGGCTTGCGCGCCAAGATTGTTCTCGCCCAGCTCCAGCTTGATCAGGGCGCTGAGGTCGGCCCCCTTGAAAAATGACTGTCCTGTGCTGTCGCTGATGCGGTTGACGCTCAAGTCGAGGGTGTCGAGTTGGGGGAGGAAGGGCTTGCCCAGCATCGCGGTGAGCCCTTGGTCGATGCGGTTTCTGGCCAGTTGCAGGGTGCTGAGGCGATTGAAGGCGCTGGCCTCCATCAAGGCGCTCAGGCCCGAATCGCCGATGTGGCATTGGGTCAGCGCCAAATGCGTCAGTTGATTCAGGAAAGGGGCCTTGGCCAGGGCTTTAGCACCTCGAACGCGCAGTGGATTGCGGCTCAGGTCGAGCGCGGTCAGGCCGGTCAGATGAGGGCTCTGGGCGATGGCAAGAGCCCCTTTGGCGTTAAGCCCGCAGTGGTTCAAGTCGAGCGAGACGATGCCGCCCAGCCGCGGGTTGGACGCCAGCGCCTTGGCGTCGCCCAGCTCGCTGGCGGTGACCCGCAGGTGTCTGACCAGCGGCCAGCCTGGGTGTTCGGTGAGGGCGTCAAGCTCGGCGGCGTCGACCCTGACCCCACGCAGACGAGCAGGCCAGGCGTTGAGGGGTCTGGCCAGATAATCGACGATGATCTCCTGGCTGGCGGCCGCGCTGGCCTTTGAAAGCATTTGCCAGAGCGTGTCCCACGAGGATTCGCTGGGGGGGCCGTGGAGAAGCTCGCGGCACTGGGTCAGGACGGCGCTGAGTTCGCTGGGGATGCGTGTGTTTGAGGCGAGCTTTTGGGGGACCTTGTAGCCCTTGGCGTCGGCCTCTTGTTGCCAGTGTGCTTTGAGGGCCTCACTGAGGCTGTGTCCATGTGCCAGCGCATTTGCGGCGTCGGCCGTGATGGTGTTGCCGTCGAGGTTGAGGGTTTGGAGCGCTGCCAGGTGGGGGCTCTGGGCGATGGCATGGATGCCTGCATCAGAGATGGGGTTGTGGGAGAGAACGAGGGTGCGGATTTGGCCAAGCCAGGCGGTGGCCATCAGCGTCTCCACGCCGGCGTTGGTGATGTTGTTGCCGCCAAGCTCCAGATGCGTCAACTGCGTCAGGTGTTGAACGGCGGCCAGCGCCGCCATGCCGTCGTCATCGATGGCGTTGTTGTTCAAGCGCAGGGTCTCCAGCCGGGCCAGGGCTGGGTTGGACAGGAGGCTGGCGAGCCCACCGCTGGTCATCTGGGTTTGGCTCAGGTCGAGGTGGGTCAAGGCGCCCAGGTGCGGGCATTTTCCAAGGGCTCTGGCGCCGGTGTCTTTGAGGCGGTTGTTGGCCAGTTCAAGGTGCAAGATTTGGCTCAGGCGCGGCTCTTTGAGCAGCTTGCTCAGGGCGGTGATCTTGTTGTGGGACGCTTGAAGGGTGTGGAGCTTTGGAAAGTGGGGGCTGCGCAGGAGTTCGAGCAGTCCGGCGTGTCCCACGGCGTTGTGGGACAGGTCCAGGCGCTCAAGCGCTGGAAAATGGGGGCTTTGGGCGAATGCGCAGAGCCCCGGATTGCCGATTTGGTTGTGGGACAGGTCCATGTGCTGAATGTCGGGCGTGTTGGAGACCGATGCCAGCGTGCCCAAGGCTTCGCCGGTCATATGAGTGTTGCCAAAATTCAGGTGGGTCGCTGTGCCCATGTTCTGGCCGCCCGAAAACACCGGGGTGTCTGAGCCCACGAGGAATGTTTTGAGGTTGGACCACCGATCGTCCTGCAAAAAGGCGAGCATTCCGGAGGCGGTGAGAGTGTTGTCGGCCAGATTCAGCGTGTGGAGATTTGGAAGTTCCCATTGGGCCATGTGTCTGGCTTGGCCGTCGCCAATGCGGCAGTGGTTGAGGTCGAGCGCCTCCAGTTTCGGCCATGCTGGCCGGGCGTTGTGGGTGATGCCGTGGAGGAGCATCGAGTTGTGGGAGAGCGACAGGGTGCGGACCTGTTCAAAGCCGGGCTTGGCCCAAAATAGGGGGAAGGTCCGGTTGTTGAGCCAGCAGTGGTCCATGGTCACGGTGTGCAGGCTGGGCATGGGTTGGGCAAAGAGGTCGGCGAAGTCGTTGGCGGACACATTGGCGGTGTTGGTGCTGCATGTGACCCCTGTCAGGTCCAGTGATTTGAGGTCGCCAAGGCGCTCGTGTTTGGACACCGTCAGAAAGTCGCCGGGTTTGGGATAGGAGCCCGCAAAGGACAAGGCGTTGATGGACGTCTTGTCGTCGTTCCAGGTGATGAGATCGTGTGTTTTGCCTTGTTTGACGCTCGTCAGGCGTTTGAGCTTGGTCATGTGGGGGGCGTCCAGCAGGCTCAGGAGCGCTTTCAGGTCGGAGTGTGAGGACGAGAAGCGCAAGTGCTCAAGGTTGGACAGCCCTGGGCGCGTTTGGATGGCTTTGGCACCGCCGCCATCCACGGCGTCAAAGGCCAAAAAGCGCAGCTTGCCCAGGTGGGGGCTGCGCGCCAGCAGCGCGAGGGTCTGCGCGGTGGTTTTGTTGCCAGAGAGGTCGAGCGTTTCGAGCCTGCCAAGGCCTGGGCTGGTGACCAGGGGTGCTGCGGCCTCGTCGGTCATGCCACAGGACGCGATGCCCAGGTGGTTGAGCCTGGCCATCAAAGCGCTCTGTGAAAACGCCTCCACGGTGGAGCGTTCGATGCCCCTGCAGGAGCGAAGGCAGAGCTGTGTGATGGACGCCAGTTGTTGGGTGTTGGTGATGGTTTGAAGGACCTGATTTCCGCCGTTGGGTTTGTACGAGGCCCACACGATCTCAAGCCGTTCAAGGTGGTCAAAGAGCGGCAGCGCCAGGAACGCATCAAGGCCCATCCACATCCCGTTGAAGGCGTCGCTGCGGCATCGCAGCCAGCGCACCAACGCTGAGGCTGGCGATTGTTTAAAGCGCTGCAGGTCGTAATTGCGGGTGATGAAGACAAAGCGCAGGTGATTGGGCCAGGACGAGAGCTTGTCTTGTGCTTTTTGGACCAGAGCCTGGTTTTCGGGGGTGTCTTCGAGGTGTTGGAGCCGCTTCCAAATGGTCTGCCAAGAGTCCTCGCCGGGCGGCAACTCCAAAAGCGCGTTGATGCCGTCAGTATCGACCTGTGTCATGCTTTGTGCTCCCACTGTGCCCTTCGATATGAACGCCTTTTGGGGGCCAGGATAGCACCGCCAAAAGCCATGGCACCAGCGGTTGTGAGCAAACCCGGTCGTCAAACGATGTGCTAAGCATCCATCGGCCATGGCCTTTGTGCATCAAGGGGAGGGAGAGATCGGCGAGCAGATTTCCACCAGGCAGCCGTTGAGGTCCCGGACGTAGGAGACTGTCTGGCCCCATGGTTTGAGCGACGGCGCGCTGACCGGGCTTGCACCGGCCGCCAGCGCGGTGTCGTAAGCTGCGGCGGGGTCGTCGCAGACAAAGGCGACCTCGAAGCCTGCGGCGAGTTCGGCCTTGCGGTTGGGGCGGATGGCCAGGTTGTTGATGTCGGCGGCGGCGTCGCTGGCGAAGGCCAGCACGGTGGCGCCGGTTTCAAGCTCGGCGTACTGGTGGCTTTCGTGGATGAAGCGGCGCCCGAGCCCAAAGGCGGTTTCGTAGAACTCGATGGTGGCGATGACGTCGGCGACGTAGATGATGGTGTATCCAAACTTCATGGGTGTCCTGCCTGGGGTGTTGGGCGCGTTTGACCGTGGGCCAGACGCAGCCGGGGTTGTGGAGGGCAGGTTAGCGGGGTCGGCGGCGTGAGATCTTGAAGAAAACGGACATGGCGCTCATACCAAAGTGAGCCTTTCGTCTGCATTTCGGTATCAATAGTCGCCAAGCGGCCGGTCTGACATCGCCACCAAGGGCATGCGCGCGGGGGTAAAGCCACCAAACCGCCGAAAAGACCGGGTCATGTGCGCCTGGTCAGCGTAGCCCGCTTCAAGCGCGGTGGAGACTGTGTCCAAACCCGCGCCGCGCATCAGCCGCACGGCGCGGTGGAATTGAAGGACCTGGGAGAGCGCTTTGGGGGTCAACCCCGTGTGCTCCATGACATCGCGGCGCACGGTGCGCGCGGTGACACCGTGGAGCGCTGCCAGCTCGCCGACGGTCAGGCGACCGGCCCCGGCGTGGATGGCGCCGACAATGTCCAACGTGCGCGTAGGAGGCCAAAGCCCGCTGCGCGCTGAACGCTCCGACACAAACCCTGCCAGGCGGCTGATCAGCGCTTCGACGTCTGCCGCAGGCTCACAAAGCGCTTCCCATCCGGGAAAGCGCTCATGCATGTCCTGGCCATGCAGCACCGCGTTGGCCAGCGGCGCCAATGGCAGCCCCAAAACAGCTCTGGCAAACCCCGGCCGCAAGCGCACCCCGACAAACCCCGTGCCTGGCTCGGTGGATACGTCGTGGTATGCCGTGGACGGCCCCGCGACGATCCCCACGATGCCGCTGATGCCGCCGTCAGCCGCCGTCCTGAAGCGCAGGATGATGTCGCAGCGGCCATCGGGCAGAATCCGCTCCGACGCGCGCGTCGCCGCCAGACTGGTCCACACCGCCTCGATGTGCCTTGGGAGCCCAAAAGGCGCTGCGATCTCCTGATATCCCTCGGGCAGCGGCATGGAGCGCTCCTCTTTGAATGGGTTTGTGGCCTGCGCCCAGGCCTGCGCGCTTCATCTGGCCCTTCCCAAGCGCGTTGTCTGAAAATCTGCGTCCCCAACAGGCCTGCTGACGCCACGCTGTCAGCAGGCCTTTCCTACATTGGGGCACCTTGGGGGCCGCCTTTTGCGGACGCCCACCCAGAGGTTCGAAAGGCATCCACCCAAAACCAACGCGTCTTTACACTGCCCCAAACGGCACAGGAGTTGAGCAATGGACAACCTGGCAAACTTCCCCAAACCCACCCTCATCCACGTCAACAATGTCGAGCTTGAGGTCTTTGAGGCCGGCCGCCAAAACACACGGCCCATCGTCCTTTGCCACGGCTGGCCAGAGCACGCCTTCTCCTGGCGCCACCAGCTGCGCCCGCTGGCCGACGCAGGATACCACGTCATCGTCCCAAACCAGCGGGGCTACGGCAACTCCTCTTGTCCAACCGAAGTGACCGACTACGGCATCGAGCACCTCACGGGCGACCTCACCGCGCTCCTTGACCACTACGGATACGGCTCGGCCACCTTTGTCGGCCACGATTGGGGCGCGATGGTGGTCTGGGCGATGGCCCTTTTGCACCCCAAACGCGTGGACAAGGTGATCAACCTCAGCTTGCCCTACCAGGAGCGCGGAGAAAAACCCTGGATCGAGTTCATGGAGGAGGTCTTTGGCGGCGACCACTACTTTGTCCACTTCAACCGCCAACCAGGGGTCGCCGACGCCGTATTGAACGACAACACCCACCGCTTCCTCCACAACCTCTACCGCAAAAACATCCCCGCCCAGCCCCCCCAGCCCGGCATGTTGATGATGAACCTCGCCGTATCCACCCAGCCGCTTGGCGACCCTGTGATGGGCGAGGACGAGCTTGCTGTTTTTGCCTCGGCCTTTGAGGCGACGGGGTTCACCGGGAGCATCAACTGGTACCGAAACCTGGACCGGAACTGGCACACGCTGGCGCAGGTCGATCCCATCGTCCAACACCCCGCGCTGATGATCTACGGCGACCGGGATGTGATCCCACGCTCTGAGCGTCTGAAGACCTTTGTGCCCCGTGTGGAGGTGATCGGCCTGGATTGCGGCCACTGGATCCAGCAAGAAATGCCGCAAGAGACCACCGAGGCGATCTTGGGGTGGCTCGCCCAGCCATAAACGCCCTCAAACCCGGTTTTCACTGGGTTCTTTCCAGCAAAACGGGCCAGGAGGCTTCCAGAGGCAGTTTGAATGGGGGGTGAGCGTTGCGGCGTGGTGCCGGTGCTCACACGGCGCTCAGAGAGCCAGGAAAGGTGCCCTGAGCGCGTCTTCGGCCGGATATCGAGCCCTAGTAGAAGACCTGATGCGAGCGCATGGGCTTGGAGGTCATCTTCTTGAGGGGCGGCGCAAACTGGGTGAGCTTGATGCCTTTGACGGCCTCTTTGTACTCATCCAGCGTCGGGGTGCGGCCCAGAATGGCCGAGAGGACCACCACGGGCGTGGACGCCAGCAGCGACTCGCCTTTCTTCTCGGCGGAGTCCTTGACGACGCGTCCCTGGAAGAGGCGCGTGGAGGTGGCCATCACGGTGTCGCCCTTCTCGGCCTTCTCCTGGTTGCCCATGCAGAGGTTGCAGCCGGGGCGCTCGAGGTAAAGGATGTTGTCGTACTCGGTGCGCGCGGCGCTCTTGGGCGAAGCGTCGTTGAACTCAAAGCCGGAGTACCGCTGCAGGATCTCCCAGTGTCCCTCTTCTTTGAGCTCGTCGATGATGTTGTAGGTCGGCGCGGTGACGACCAGCGGCGCGTTGAACTCCACCTTGCCGTGCTGCTCTTCAAGGTTCTTGAGCATCATGGACACGATCTTGATGTCGCCTTTGTGGACCATGCAGGAACCCACAAAGCCAAGATCGACGTGCTTGTCGCCGCCGTAGAAGGAGAGCTCGCGGATGGTGTCGTGGGTGTAGCGCTTGGAGACGTCTTCGTTGTGGACGTCGGGGTCGGCGATCATCGGCTCATCGATGATGTCCAGGTCCACCACGAACTCGGCGTAGTACTTGGCGTTCTCGTCGGGGGTCAGCGGGGGCTTGGTGCCCGTTCTGATCTCCTCGATGCGCTTGTTGGCCTTGTCGATCAAGCCCTGGAGCACCTGCTTGTCGTTGTCCATCCCCTTGTCGATCATGATCTGGATGCGACCCTTGGCGATCTCGAGCGACTCGATCAGGGTGTTGTCCTCGGAGATGCAGATGGAGGCCTTGGCCTTCATCTCGGCGGTCCAGTCGGTGAAGGTGAAGGCCTGGTCGGACAGGAGGGTCCCGATGTGGACCTCGATGATGCGCCCCTGGAAGACGTTCTCGCCGTTGAACTGCTTGAGCATCTGGGACTGGGTGGCGTGGACGACGTCGCGGAAGTCCATGTGGTCCTTCATGCTGCCCTTGAAGGTCACTTTGACGGACTCGGGGATGGGCATGGAGGCTTCGCCGGTGGCCAGCGCCAGCGCCACGGTCCCGGAGTCGGCGCCAAAGGCGACGCCCTTGGACATCCGGGTGTGGGAGTCACCGCCGATGATGATCGCCCAGTCGTCGATGGTGATGTCGTTGAGCACCTTGTGGATGACGTCGGTCAGCGGGGCGTACTTGTGTTCGGGGTGGCGTCCGGTGATCAGGCCAAAGTCGTTCATGAACTTCATCAGCCTGGGGATGTTCTCCTTGGACTTGCGGTCCCACACCGAGGCGGTGTGGCAGCCCGACTGGTACCCGCCATCGACGATGGGGGAGATCACGGTCGCGGCCATCATCTCCAGTTCCTGGGAGGTCATCAGCCCGGTGGTGTCCTGGGAGCCGACGATGTTGACCTCAACGCGCACGTAAGAGCCCGCGTGGAGGGTGGCCCCGGAGGTGCCCACGGCGTTCTTGTTGAAGATCTTCTCGACGGCCGTCAGGCCCTGGCCCTCATGGGAGATTTCTTTGGAGGCGGCGAAGACCGGCGGCAGATCGATGCCGAGGGTCTTGGCGGCGAAGGCCTGGAGCTTTTTGCCAAAGACGATCGCGTAGGAGCCGCCAGCGCGCATGAACTCCATCTTCTGGGGCGTGAACGCCGAAGAGACGTCCATCAGTTCCTGGTCGCCCTTGTAGAGCTTCTTGGTCTTGCTGTTGATCGTCAGGACGGTGCCGGTGTCCACGCTGTAGGTCTGCTTCAGGACCGGTTCGCCGTCTTCATCGACGATGAGGTTGCCGTTGTCGTCGTGCTGCTTGACCCAGTTCTTGAGGTCCAGCCCGATGCCGCCGGTGACGCCGACGGTGGTCAGGAAGATGGGCGAGATGCCGTTGGTGCCCGCGACAACGGGGGCGATGTTGATGAAGGGCACGTAGGGGCTGGCTTGTTTGCCGATCCACAGGGCGACGTTGTTGACCCCCGACATGCGGGAGGAGCCGACGCCCATGGTGCCTTTTTCGGCGATCAGCATGACGCGCTTGTCGGGGTGCTCGGCCTGGAGGGCCAGCAGGGCGTTTTGCTGGTCTTTGTTGTGCTCAAAGAGGCTCTGGCCGTGCAGCTCGCGGTCGGAGCGAGAGTGGGCGTCGCTGCCGGGGGAGAGCAGGTCGGTGGAGATGTCTCCGACACCGGCGACAAAGGTCACCACCTTGATCTCTTCTTCGACCTCGGGGAGCTTGGTGAAGAACTCGGCCTGGGCGTAGCTCTCGATGATGTCTTTGGCGATCTCGCTGCCGGCGTTGAAGGCCTCTTCCAGGCGCTCCATGTCGGCTTCGTAGAGGAAGACCTGGGTCTTGAGGACCTTGGCGGCCTCTTTGGCGATGTCCGCGTCCTGGCCCAGGGCCAGATCGAGGAGCACCTTGATCGACGGGCCGCCCTTCATGTGGGAGAGCTGCTCGAAGGCCGACGCAGGGGAGATCTCTTCGATGACGCACTGTCCCAGGATGATCTCTTTGAGGAAGTCGGCTTTGACACCGGCAGCGCTCGTGGTCCCGGGCAGGACGTTGTAGACGAAGAAGTTGATGACTTCGGCTCTGTTGGCGCTCTTGGGGTCCTTGATCTGATCGATGATCTCGACCAGCAGCTCTGCCCCATCAATCGGCTTGGGATGAAGGGATTGGGCTTTTCGGTCTTCGATTTCCTTGAGGTACTGAGCGTATCTGTTCATCAAACTTTTCCTTTCATCGTCAAGGCGATCGGCGAGGGGCGCCAGATGAGCGTGTTCATCGACAAGTTGGACGCGGTCACCGACAAGGTTGTCAACGCAGTTGGGACGAGCTTTACGTGCTTGCCATCATCAATCCACCGATCTGTGGGCAACTCTGGGTGGATTGTTGTGGGCGGTGTTTTGGCTCTGGGTGTTTTGGACCCCAAACGCACCGTGGATCAAAGCCATGGACGTCGTACAGTGGTCGCGCCGCGTAATCAAGCGCGCGTTTGTGAGCGGTCTTGTTCTGAAGTCGTGCGGTCCAGCGGTGTTTTCTTCTGGTTGGAGCAAAAAAGCATGCCCGAAGGGGTCGGTCAGCGCTCCAAATGTGCACGATGCGCATTGGGTCGGGGCCATTGCCCCGGCCTCCTCCAGCAAAAAACACCACACATTGGCGCTAGACTAACAGTTTGTGCCCAGATTGAACACGACAATCACTCCCGCAACATAAAATGATGGCCTGCCCGGCGAGCTGCAGTGGCGACGGCGGTTGTGAAGGTGAGGTTGGGGCGTCGTGGGAGACCATCCTGGGCATTTGGGGCCACTGAAGGAGGGGTTGGAGTGGAGCGGGTTGACACACTAGGTTCTGTCTGACAATTGTCCCGTCGCCCGACGGCCCGACGATGTCGATCTCGTCGTCGTCGATGCTCGACGAACCCCCGGTTCGTCTGTGCTCTCCTCCTCGACCTCGAC
>CAKZKQ010000549.1 GCA_937123825.1 uncultured Pseudomonadota bacterium | reverse complement strand
TACAAAGAGTTGCTCGACATGGTCCGCCACGAGTACGAGGACATCGTCAAAAACGAGGTCCAGCGTGCCATCAGCGCCGATGAAGAGGGCATCGCCAAGCTGGCCGCCAACTACATCGACCACATCAAGGCCTACACCCAGCGCGAGAAGATCCGCAACCGCTTCACCGGCCAGTACGAAGAGCCCGACGAGCGCTTCATGCGCTCGGTGGAAGAGAAGATCGACATCGCCGACAGCCGCAAAGACGACTTCCGGCGCGAGATCATGAACTACATCGGCGCCCTGGCCATCGAGGGCAAGCCCTTCCGCTGGGACACCAACGACCGCCTGCGCAAGGCCCTCGAACTGAAGCTCTTCGAAGACCAGAAAGACTCGATCAAGCTCACCAGCCTGGTCTCCAACGTCATGGACAAAGAGACCCAGGAGAAGATCGACATCATCAAGCAGCGCATGATCCGCTCCTACGGCTACAACGAGGAGTCGGCCACCGACGTCCTCAACTACGTGGCCTCGATCTTTGCCCGCGGCGACGCCAAGTAAGACCACGCGGCACGCTGTGTAGAAGCCCGCGCTCGCCTGCCACAAGAGCGGCCTGCCCACTGAGGGCATATGGCCTCTTCGTGGCCGGTGAGCGCCTTTGACGACCGTCCTGCACGGAGGTTTTTGCCTCGCCATGACAAAGATCGAATCGGATCACAGTCGGTTTCGCCAGATCGTCCGCGGTCGCATCAAGCGCAACCTCAAGAAATACATGTCCCAGGGGGAGTTGATCGGGCGCAAGGGCAAGGAGAAAGTCTCCATCCCCATCCCCAGGATCGACATCCCCCGTTTTCGCTTTGGACAGCGCCAGACCGGCGGCGTCAGTCAGGGCGACGGTCAGGTGGGTGAATCCCTCGGCGGCGACCCCCAGGAAGGGGACGGCCAGGGGGAAGCCGGGAACCTCGAAGGCCAGCACAGCCTTGACGTCGACGTCGATCTCAAGGAACTGGCCGACATCATGGGCGAGGAGCTTGAGCTGCCCAGGATCGAGCCCAAGGGCAAGGAGGCGCTGGAGACCATCAAGGAGCGCTACACGGGCATTCGGCCTGTCGGCCCTGAGTCTCTGCGCCACTTCAAGCGCACCTACAAGCAGGCCTTGCGGCGCATGATCGCCTCGGGGACCTACGCGCCGGGCGACCCCCTGGTCATCCCGCGCCGCGAGGACAAGCGCTACCGCGCCTGGACCGAGATCAAAGAGCGACACACCAACGCCGTCATCATCTACATGATGGATGTGTCGGGCTCGATGGGCGATGAGCAAAAAGAGATCGTCCGCATCGAGTCCTTCTGGCTCGACACCTGGCTGCGCAGTCAGTATGAGGGGCTCACCAGCCGCTACATCATCCACGACGCCACCGCCAAAGAGGTCGACGCCCACACCTTCTTCCACACCCGCGAAAGCGGCGGCACGATGATCTCCAGCGCCTACAAGCTCTGCCTGAAGATGATCGAAGAGGACTACCCCGTCACCGACTGGAACATCTACCCGTTCCACTTCTCCGACGGCGACAACTGGTCCGTGGAAGACACCACCGAGTGCATGCGGATCCTGCGCGAGGGCATCATCCCCTCCAGCAACCTCTTTTGCTACGGACAGGTCGAGTCTCCCTACGGCTCCGGGCAGTTCATCAAAGATCTGCGCGAGCACTTTGGCGGCGATGAAAAGGTCACGCTCAGCGAAATCAAGAACCGCGACGCCATCTTTGGCTCCATCAAAGAGTTCCTTGGCAAGGGCAAATAGGAGAACCCATGACCCTTCCCCTTCACCTGTGGGAGATCAAAGAGCGCATCCGAGAAGTCGCCGAAGACCTCAACCTGGACTTCTTTGAGACCATCTTTGAGATCGTCGACTACAAGCGGATCAACGAGATCGCCGCCTACGGCGGGTTTCCCACCCGGTACCCCCACTGGCGCTTTGGCATGGAGTACGAGCAGCTCTCCAAGAGCTACACCTACGGCCTGTCCAAGATCTACGAGATGGTCATCAACAACGACCCCTGTTACGCCTACCTCCTTGAAGGCAACAACCTCGTCGATCAAAAGACCGTCATCGGGCACGTCTACGGCCACTGCGACTTCTTCAAGAACAACTACTACTTCTCCAAGACCAACCGGAAGATGATGGACGAGATGGCCAACCACGCCACGCGCGTGCGCCGCTACATCGACCGCATCGGCCTTGACCGCGTCGAATCCTTCATCGACGTCTGCCTCTCCGTCGACAACCTCATCGACTTCCACTCACCCTACATCGTCCGACGCCGCGACGGCCAGAGCGACCCCATCGATCAGGAACTCAAGGTCCACAAGCTGCGCTCCAAAGACTACATGGACTCCTTCATCAACCCGCCCGAGTACATCGAGGCGCAGAAGAAGAAGCTCCAGGAGCAACTCGAAAAACAGCGCAACTTCCCCGAGTACCCCACCCGCGACATCATGCTCTTTGTCCTGGAGCACGCCCCTCTGGAGAGCTGGGAGGCCGACATCCTCTCCATCATCCGCGAGGAGGCCTACTACTTCGCTCCCCAGGGCATGACAAAAATCATGAACGAGGGGTGGGCGTCGTATTGGCACTCAAAGATCATGACGGAGCACGTCCTGGAGGCCAGCGAGATCATCGACTACGCCCAGGCCTACGCCGGGGTCATGGCCACCGCCAAGGGACAGTTCAACCCCTACAAGATCGGCATTGAGCTCTTCCGCAACATCGAGGAGCGCTGGAACAAGGGGCAGTTTGGCAAAGAGTGGGAGGACTGCGACAACCTGGCCGAGAAAGAGAGCTGGGACCGCCAGCTTGGCCTGGGCCGCGAGAAGATCTTCCAGGTCCGCGCCATCTACAACGATGTCTCCTTCATCGACGCCTTTTTGACCGAAGACTTCGCCCGCGAGCACAAGCTCTTCACCTTCGGGTATAACAAAAAGAGCGGCAACTGGGAGATCGAGAGCCGTCAGTTCAAGGAGATCAAACAAAAACTCCTCCAACAACTGACCAACTTCGGCCAACCCTTCATCTACGTGCGCGACGGCAACTACGGCAACCGCGCCGAGCTGCTCCTGCACCATAAGCACCAGGGCACGGACCTGCGCATCGACTACGCCAGGGACGTCATGGAGAACCTCCACCGCCTCTGGAAGCGCCCGGTCAACATCGAGACCCTCATCGAGGGCAAAGGCCGCCTGCTGACCTACGACGGCAAGACCCACAGCGACAAGCCCTTCTCCTTCGACCCGCTCTGAGGTCCAAGACTGCGCTTTGAGCCGATTTCCTTAGAAAGGCCATCCAAATGGGATGGCCTTTGGTCGTTTTATGGGGTTTTGGGTCCGGTGACTTCAAAGGACATGGTTTTCAGCACCTGCCCTCCAGGTTCGACCACGTCCACCGTCCACGCACCGACGTCCTTTTTTCGCATCCGCTTGCGGGACCACGTCCGCCAGGCCTTGCTCTTGCCCACCTTGACGTCGATCCCAAACTTCTCTTTGCCGTCCTTGCGCCAGACCATCTTCACCGTGGTCGGCTCCCCGTCGTTGCGCACGGCGATGTAGGACCAGATCTGCCCGGCGGACCAGTCAAAGGCCCCTGCCACACCCACCGGTTTGCGCTCCTTGACGTCGGCGGCCATGACCGACTCCAGAATCTCCAGATCGGTGCGCGGCTCGGGCGTTTGGTCTTCGGAATCGGCCTCTTCCGCGTCGTCTTCGGCATCGGAAGCCTCTTCTTCCATGCCCGCGTCGGCGTCTTCGATGGTTTTTTCCGGGTCGGGGCTTTCCTGGGCCTCTTTGGCGGTCTCTTTGGAGGGTTCAGCGGCCTTTTTGGCCCCTTTGTCCTCTTTGACCTTGGCCGTGGGCTCATTGACCGGCTCTTTTTCGCCGCGGTCGCAGGCGCCGCAAACCAGCACCAGGAGCAGGAGCGGCCACAGGGTTTGGGTCAGAGTCGATGGTCGAGAAAAGGTGATGGGTGTCATGTAGGACAGCGCTCCACAACGCAGGGTCGGACGTATCGGCGATGGGAAAGTGTCTTAGCACAGGTGTGCGGATGAGGCGATGGGAGGTGGGAAGGTTTGGATTGGGGGCTGCCGCCCCCTCATGCCCCCGCTTTTTGATGCCTTGATGAGCGCTTTTGAGGCTTGAGACGCTTGCTGATGGGGGCCAGCCCCCAAACCCCCGGCAGGAAGACCAAGGGCGGCGGGTTGGGACCGAGCAGGGCGAGGCAGATGGATTGGCTGACAAGGCGGCGAGCACAGGCGAACTGGAGGTTCGCTGAGCATCGCCAACGACGTCAGGCGATTCATCGGTCCGCCCTGTGAAGGGACAACCTGCCGCCCTTGGTCTAAAGCGCCCCTGGACCTGCGCATTAGAAGCTGATTTCGCAGGTGGCGAGCTGATCGTTGCATTGGCCGTCGTAGAGCGCGGGGCCAAGGCAGGACCAGACCTCTTGGATGTCCTCTTCGCAGCGCTCCTCAAAGCAGGCGCCAAGGTCAAACTCGGTGATGCACCCGATGAGGCAGTTGAAGAGGCCGTCGTCCACACCTTCGCAGACGTCTCCGGCGCAATCGACCGCGCCCAGGACGCCGCACTGACGGCAATCGCCGCCGCCGTTGGAGATGCAGCTCAGCGTGCAGAAGGGATCGGACGGGTCGCAGGACTGGTTGCAGGGCTCAAACTCCTCGCAGATGTCCAGACCGTCGTAGGGCTCCATCGTCACCAGGTAGAGCAGGCACATCTCGTCCAGGCTGCCGTCGCCCCACTCCACATCCCTGGGCTCGATCTGCTCGCCGTTGACCACCGGCTGGTTGGCCGCCGAGTTGTCGTGGGTGCACGACACCGACACCAGGTCACCAGGGCCAAGGCGCAGGAAGGACTCTTCTTCAAACTCGTAGAACTGCTGCCAGTTGAAGTCCCAATCCTCGATGTCGACGATGCAGGAGCGGCCGCGACCATCGATGTGGGTGACGTTGGCCTTGAACTTCTTGCCCAGCATGTGCATGTGCGGCGCCATGCCCACCACCGTCAGGTCCTTGCCAAAGAAGTTGGGGAAGGTCCCGTTGCTCTGCGCCGCAGGCTCATCGGCCGGGATCTCCAGATCGCCCACCGGGATGGGCAGGATCTTGACGATGTTTTCGGGCGGGCTGTCGAGGAGCTTGAATTGGACTTCGGTCTGATCGGGCTCGGCTTCGCCCGCCAAGAGGTTGTAGTGGACCTGCATGACGACCTTGGAGCCGCCCGGCACGATGTAAGCCGAGTTTTCGGGGTAGTAGATCGGCACCGAACCCGGCACCCAGCCCGCCACCGTACCCAGCAAGTCACCCACGCGGGGACCCCCAAAGCAGCGGTAGCCCGGCGTATCGTCTTCGGCCTCCAACTGCTCCAGGCGATCAATGTCCGCCTCGGCGACCTGGTAGAGCAGCACGTGGTGCACGATCGCGCGCTTGTCCGGCACAATCTGGTAGGCCGAGATGTAGGTGTCCTGGTCAAAATCGTGGTCCAGGACCAGGCAGCGGTAGTCGTCGGGCAACTCGGGGTTGGCCGTGTAGGGCTGGGCGGCCTTGATGATCAAGTCGGGGGAGTCGAGATCGGGCGAAACGCGCTCCACGGCCGGTTCATCGGCGGGATCACCCATGACGCGGTCGCCGTCGAGCCAGCCCACCAACGTGTCGATCTCGTCCTGGGACATGCGGCGCTCGTTTTTAAAGTCCCGGCAGTCTTCCTCTGGCAGCCAGGGGGGCATGGAGCCGTTGAGCACCGAGGTCTTGATCGCCTCGGCAAAGGTCGTCACCTGCTCGGGCGTCTCCAGCTTGAACGGCCCCACGCCGCCTTCGGCGTGACACTCCAGGCAGCGCGCCACCAGGATCGGCCGCACATCGCGGTAGTAGGTCAGCGGCCCCTCAGGCTCGTTGTTGACCGCGTTGTTCTGGTCGTTGTTGACGTCGTTGTTTTGATCATTGTTCTGATCGTTGTTGACGTCATTGTTGAGATCGTTGTTGTCGTCGTTGTTCTGGTCGTTGTTGCCAACATTGTTGACGTCGTTGTTGACCGCGTTGTTGCCGCTGTCTCCGCCGCCGTTGTTGCTCGAACCACCACAACCAAACGCCATCGCTGCCAGAAGAACGACGATCCCCACGATCACCGCACGCCTACTCTGCTTTGTCATAAAGGCCTCCCATGGGGGGTTTGCTCCAAACCACACCATCCTGGCACCATTGAGTCCGTCGCGCCAAGGCAAACGCCCCACAAAAGCCACCGCCCAGGCCTGCCAGCCTGCATCCAAAAGACACACTGACCAAAGCAACACCATCGGGGGTCACTGCGGGTTCATACCAAAATGCAGGCGAAAGGCTTGCTTTGGGGCGAGCAATGATGGATGGCAGGGACCTCGGGACGAACGAAGCTGTAGCACAGCTACCGCAAGTGAGTTCCGTGGTTCCTGGCGCCATCAGGGCCGTCCCAAAGTGAGTCGGACGTCTGCATTTTGGTATCAGACCAGAACATCTGATAATGGGCTCGTTCTGGCCCCGCAAAGCGTTCAAAAGCATGATTTCTGCCCGCACGAAAGATACTTTCACAGGCTGCGAATTTCAAGCAACCATCCACACCCGTTTCCCAATGGAGAAAAACCGCTTGATGTCGTCACCAAGGGACTTCAAACGTGACATGGGGCACGCAAGCCAAACGCAGCACACCACCAGAACAGTTTTTATGGGCCCACAAACCGCCCCCAAATGCACCAGCGCCCGGCATCAACCCCTCGCAGCGGCCCCACCACGGCCAGGGAGCACACCTTGCACGATTTGATCGTCATTGGCGCAGGTTCAGCAGGACTGAGCGCCGCCGCCCTGGCCGCCTCGGTGGGCGCCGACGTGGCCCTCATCGAAGCCAACGCCATCGGCGGCGACTGCACCTGGACCGGCTGCGTCCCCAGCAAGGCCCTGCTCCACATCGCCAAAGCCGCGCACACCGTCCGCACCGCTGGCCACCTTGGCCTGCAAACCCAACTGACGGGCGTCGACATGGCCCAGGTCCGCCGCACCATCGCCGCGCGCATCCAGGAGGTCTACCAGCACGAGTCCCCCCAGGCGCTGGCCAACAAAGGGATCACCGTCATCACAGGCCGCGCCCGGTTCACCTCCCCAGACACCATCGTCGTCTCGGGCCAGCCCATGCGCGCCCGGCACTTCATCCTGTGCACCGGCGCTCACCCGCGCCCCCTCAACATCCCCGGCATCGACACCGTCACTGCCCACAACCACCACACCATCTTTGACAACGATCGCTTGCCTGAGCACCTCATCGTCGTCGGCGCAGGCCCCATCGGCGCAGAGATCGCCCAGGCCTACGGCCGCCTGGGCGCCCAGGTCTCGCTGGTCGGCCCCGCCCTCCTGCCCAAAGAATCCCCCCAGACCACCGCCATCATCCAAGAGGCCTTGCAACACTCCGGCGCACGCTTCATCCCCGCGCGCGCTGCCTCCGTCTGTCCCAACTCACCCCACCCCCACGGCCTGACACTGACCCTCAACGACGGTCAGCAAATCCACGGCGACATGCTCATGGTCGCCATTGGGCGCACCGCCAACATCGACGGCCTTGGCCTTGATCAAGCCGGAATCCAAACCACCCACGGCGTCATCCACGTCAACTCAACCCTGCACACCTCCAACCCCAGAGTCCTGGCCGCAGGAGACTGCAACGGCAGCCCACAATTCACCCACCTGGCAGGTTGGCAAGGCGTCATGGCCGCCCGCAACGCCCTCTTCCCCCTCCAAACCGACGCCCTCGGGCGCCGACCCCCGCGCGTCACCTTCACCGACCCCGAAGTCGCCGCCGTCGGCCTGAGCTTCGCACAAGCCAAACAACGCTTTGGCCAACACGCCCTGCGCGCGCACCGCCCTCTGACTCACGTCGACCGCGCCGTCTGCGATCACGCCACCGCCGGGTTCATCGAACTCATCCACCACAGCGACGGACGCCTCCTGGGCGCCACGCTCGTCGGACCACGCGCCGGAGACGCCCTCTCAGGACTCGTCGTCGCCCTCGAACACAACCTCAAGCTCAAAGAACTCGCCACCGCCCTCCACCCCTACCCCACCTACGCCATCGGCATCCAACAGCTCGCCGCGGACCTCTACACCCAACAAAGCCTCGACACCACCGCCGTGCGACTGCTCAAAAAATGGAAGGGCTACCACAAAGCGTAACACCCAACCCCCAACACACGCGTCGCCCCAAACCCACCAGAAAATCGTGCACCACACCCTGTCCGGTGTACCATCACCCCCCTTTTGCATGCGTGGGCCACACAAAAGCCATCGGAGCATCCGCGATGACAGAACACACCCTGGAACGCCGCCCCAAAATGATGCTGGGACAACCCGGCATGAAGATCGACGACGCCTATGGCGCGCTCTGCTTCACCTCAGACAGCAAACGCCTGGCCGCTGGGTACCGCAGCGTCCAGATCTGGGACCTCCAGCAGCGGCAGGTCATCGCCACATTCAAAGCCCCCGAACGGATCGACGCCATGGGGTTTGCCGCAGACGATCAGCGGCTGTGGCTCAAAGGCGACCGCAAGATCATGGTGTGGTCTGGCGGCAAGCTGGACACATTGGCCACATTCGAGCAACGCATCTCCGGGGTTGATTTTCGACCCGAGTTGGGCCTGATCGCAGCCGGCGGACGCCAAAAAATCCCCGTGGTCATCGACGCCCAGAGCGGAGAGACGGTTTTGAGCTTCAAAGCCCACCGCGCCGACATCTACGGGGTTGGCCTAAGCCCCTGCGGGCGACGCCTGGTGACCTCCAGCGGCAAACTTGGCCGGATCTGGTCCTTTGACAAACCCACCGGCAAGCCAGTCTCGCTGCGCGGCGCCACCTCGCCCCTTGGCCCCGTCAAGTTCTCCCCCGACGGCAACCTCGTCCTGGGCATGACCTTCAAATACCAGCTCTGTGTTTGGAACGCGCAGGACGGCGCGCTGCTCTGGCAGGACACCTCGGTGTGGGGCGTGCCAGGGTTTTCGCCCGACTCGCAGCGGCTGATCTTCAACCAAATCGCCGTCTTTGGTCCCGAAGACAAGGCGTGGTCCCTGGTCGAGCGCAACGCTCTGGACGGCGCCTCCATCCGCGCCGCCGCCATTGGAGACTCTGTGCGCCGCCTGAAACTGAGCCCCGACGGCAAGACAGTGGCTTTCACGGTCGGCTCACACAAAGGCCTGGGGCTTTGGAGCCTGGAAGAAGGCCGCGATCTGGGCGCGGGCACAGGACACCAGGGACGGGTCTACGATGTTCTGCGTTTGACCTCCGAGCCGAGCTTCGCCACCGGCGCCGAAGACACATCGGTGCGGGTTTGGGGGGCCGAAGACAGCGCCTTGAAGCAAACGCTGGATCTGGGCAACTACGCCCACGCGCGCTCCATGGCCCTGAACTCAGATGGTCAAAAACTGGTCGTCACCGCAGGCATCCGCACCCACCTCTACAGCACCTCAGACTGGACACAGATCTGGAGCGCGGCGACCGATCTCCAAACGGCGCACAAGGTCACCTGGCTTCGAAATGATGAAATCATCATGATTTTGTGCACCAAGGAGTACAAGTCCTACCCCAGGGCCTTCTTTGTCGACGCCGCCACCGGAGAGGTCCTCAAACGCCACGACCGCCTGCCTTTTGAACTGCGAGACATCTGCCCCGACCATGACGGGCAAAAAGTCACCACCATCGGCAGTCAAGGCGCCATTGTCTGGGATCTTCAGACCATGAACATCGTCAGCCAGACCACCTACAAAGACCTTGATCATGGTTTTTTTTCGTCGTTGAGCCAGGACGGCAACCAAGCTCTCTTCAATCACTCATCGCACCTGAGCATCATCGAAACCATGACCGGGCGCACATTGCGGCGGTTGGCGGCGCCCGACATTGTCTCGGCCACCTACATCAAAGCAGACGCGCTGGTCCTGGGCACGACCGCCAAAGGCCAGTGGACCCTCTGGGACGCCCACAGCGGCAAGACACTCCAGAGCGCCGCGGTGGGCAAACGCGACACGCGCCAGATGCTCAAGATCGACGATGAACTGGTGGCGACGATGGAGGGCGAAGGGGATGTCACGCTTTGGTCCATCTCGGACCTGGAGGCGCCGCCGCAAGAGGAAGAGGACGACGGCGATCTCCACAACCACCTGGCGACCCTTCGAGAGCTGCTCTACGCCGAGCCCACGGACGAACACTGGGACAAGCTCTGCGCCAGCCTGGATCAGTGGCAGGGCGATCTGGAGGTGGGGCTCGAATACGCCGCCGAGAGGCTCCAAAGCTGGCCAGACCAGCTCCGCAAACTGCCACAAACCTGGCAACAAGATGTGGTTTTGGGCCGTCCACAGCCCAGAGCGCGCCTGGCGCGCATGCTTTACTCCGAAGACACGCAGGCCGCCCACATCGAGGCGTGGCTTGGGGCCAAAGACCTCCAAAACCTGACCACCATCAGCCTCTCCGGCAAAGGGCTCAACAACGACGCCGCCAAGATGCTCGCCAGGGGCCGCTGGCCCAGCCTGCGCTCACTGTCATTGAGCCGAGGCCAGTTCAAGATCACCGGCGCACGGGCGCTCTCAAAGGCGGCGTTCCTCTCGTCTCTTGAAACACTCCACATAAACCACACCCCGATTGGCACCAAAGGCGCCAAAGCGCTCGTGGAACAAGAGGCGCTGTCCAAACTCGACAGCCTCACGCTCTGGCACTGCAACATCACGGGGCAAGCCTTTGAGGAAGCATTTGCGGCGGCCCAACACCTGAGCAGCCTGACTCAACTAAACCTCAGCAGCAACATGGATCTGGATCTGTCTTGCATCGCACGCGCCACCCACCTGACCCAACTCAAAGCGCTGAGCATTCATGACTCTTTTAGGAACTACGGCATCTCAAGACATCCAAACGCCCTCCAGGAAGTCCTGTTGGCGCCGCACCTCAGAACACTGGAAAAGTTCGATCTCTTCAACCCAGACATGAATCAAAATCATGCAGAAGCGCTCCTCAACGCCCCCATGCTGAGCAACCTCAAAGAGCTGGACATTCACATGGGCCGGGATGTCCCAGCGTCGCTCATTGAGCGCGTTCTGGCTGGCGCACCGCACCTCAACGAGCGCTCAATCAAGCGACTCGAACGGATGATCAAGCGCCGTACTTAAGCCATGCGCCCTCAAAAACGCCAACCACCAAAACACTGAATACGGCACATCACTCAAGGCCAACAATGGCGCGAAGGCTCACAGAATCAGGCCACTTGAGCCATGGTGTCTGCAAAGGCGCGACGCAACACAGGAACATTCAACAAACTTGAGTATTCCCAGTATTCCGGTTTAGACAAAAGAGCCTTTGGCCACCCTTCAATGTGTGACATGGCGTACTGAAGCCCTGCATCAAACCCTTGCTGCGGTGGCCACCGCTCCAAGAGTCGACACACCCGCATCCAGGCCCAATGTGTCCTGGGGCCGTGCATGCAATCGCGCAATTGGGCAAGGCGAGCATTAAAATCAGGGGGATAAAGATCATAGGAAGACAGCCCGCCCTGAGTGCGCAAGGTGTCCATGTCGAAGAAGAGATCCAGGCGGCTCCCAGCGCTGCAACGAACCCGGCTTGATTGCCGCCGCTCGTTGCCCCACAGCAGCCAACCATGGCCCTCCGACAGCTCTGTGCTGACGTATCCGACAAACTCTTCAGCCACCTCGGGCGACTCAAAAGTGATCCCGGGGGCCACCTGGAAGCGCTTCCTTCCGTGCAAAATCCAGGCAGCGTCGTTAAAATCGCCTTTGTGGGCATAACGCCGGTAAAACGCCACGGAAGCATTTGATTCCGACACAATCTCCCGGCACCAGCGCATCATGGCCGCCGCCGGCAAATCCCGAGCCCATCGGGAAAAACGCCGCTCCAGGTCTTCTGGAAGAAAAAGGTTCCCACCATGAATGACGCTGGGCGCCGGGCAGCTCTCCGGTGTCCTGGGAACATACCAGGGGCCTTCACCATCGCTGCGCACCCATTCGTCCGGTCCGGGCAGATCCACCACAAAAACACCGCTGAAAAAGTCCTCCAGCGGACCCACCCTGGGCAAGAGGTGGTAAAACCGCCCGGAAAACTCGGGACGAGCACAAAGACGCTCGGCCAACACGGGGTCCGGGTGACAAATCAGCATGTGCTCTTCTTCCATGGCGCCACCTACAATCCCAGCCCAAAGGGGTGATAGACCTCGACGCGTTCAAGCGCCGAGGCAAGGTCACCATCGGCAGCCCCGTTGACAAGGGCAAAGAACCACCACTGAACAAAAACAAAGCCAATTCAACACACGCCACCAAACACTGAACAAATCATTCAAAACGGTTCAGTAAAGACCATGGTCGTGTGAGATGAAGGGGCGGCCCACCCGGCGGTCAGGATTGGGCAGGCGCTGGAAGTATTGGTAGGTGTCGTTGGCCAGGTTGGCCATCTGTTTGCTGTTGTGGGCCCTTAGCAAACCGTCGAGCAGCGCCAGTGTTGAGTACCCCTCCGAGGCCATCAAAGAGCGCGAATAAAGCACCGCATGAACATTGCGGCCGATCAAGGCCGGGAACCCAGGCACTCGCCCCGTGCGACAACCCACCGCAAAGAGCCCCTTGGGCCTCGAAGGAGTCCCCGAGATCTTTGAAAGGCCATCCCAACCAAAACCAAAAAAGTCGTAAAAGAAGTTGTGACCAAAATAACCCACGACCTGGGCCGAGCCCACATCCAAGACCGTGCCATCATCCAAGGTCAACGTTCGCCCGCGATCCTGGCGCAGGTTCTCGACCATCTTGATGCCCGCGCGCTTCTGCTCCTCAAAAGCCTGCATCACAATGTAGGCGTCAAAAGGCTCGGTCACCCCCAAAGCCTTCCATTTGCGGTTTGGCTTCACGCCGCTGTGCTTGAACACCAACGTCCGCAACGGCTCTGAACCCTGGGACTCCTCAAAGACCAGCTGCCAGTTTCGGTGCCTGTAATTCTTGCGAACATGCTTGTGGGTCCTGCTCTTGCGCATCAACGTAGCATGACCATAACGCATGCCCCAGTTGAGGTTGTTTTCAGGGTCATCCGCGTTTTTAAACCACATGCCGTAGTAAGAGGCCACCACAAGCGGCTTGCCATCCTTAAGGTCTTTCGCGATGCGTTGGTAAAGACCATCAAACGGCACGGGCTTTTGCCAGGACGCATCGTCCTGCCCACCATTCGAGTCCCCCTCAACAACTTCAAAACCATCACTGCCCTCGGCCTGAGCCAGCGCCGCCCCATGCCCACCCGAAAGGACACACACCCACACCAAAACACAACGCGCCAACACCACTTTGATCCGCTTCATACCTTCACAATCGCCCCTGATCACACCCCACCAGACCCCCGCACCAAACGCCCCTCAAGAACAGACAAACCCCTGCCATGACTGCTCGATGAACCCCAGGGGCACGGGCAGACTTGTGACAAGGGAATTGGCGTCAATGACTCACAAAGTCCAGCAATGGTGGTGGCGGCGATGCCTCAGCGCCTATCTCAACTGCCCAGGCCCAGCCACATATTCCTGCGCCCATCAAGATCATCAGACACATTCACAAAGGCACGTCGAGCACGTGTTGGTTGAGCCCTTCCAGATGTTCGGTCCCACACCAGGACAAGAGCTCAAAGCGCCCGTCTTGCGCCACGCCAATGCGATGGATGCTGGCGTTGGGCGCGTGAAACCTGCGCCGAACCCCCAACGGCACCCCCACAACCCGCTTAAAAATCACCGTCAAGAGACCACCGTGGGTCACCACAAGCACGCGCCCACCCTCGTGACGCTCCGCCAACGCCTTCAAGCACGCCATCGCGCGATCGGTGGCCTCAAGAAGGGACTCCCCACCCTCGATTGGCGTGGCAGGATCGGGCGCATTGTAAGCCTCGATCGCTTCAGGATGGCGCTCCCCGGCTTCCTCCACCGTCAACCCCTGAAGCACGCCCAGGTGCCGCTCCCGCAGCCCCGGCTCCAACACCAACTTGCCGGCCTCCTCGCCCAGCACCAATTGCGCCGTCTGGCTCGCTCGACGCAGATCACTGCTATACACCCCATCAAAGGCAGGGCGAGCGGCCAGATAACGGCCCGCTGCCAACGCTTGCAGCTTCCCAAGCGCCGTCAACGGCGAATCCAATTGCCCCTGCCGACGCCCCTGGAGGTTCCACTCGGTCTCTCCATGGCGCAACAACACAAACGTGGTCTTCTTCACATCACACCTCTCGTCTCAAACCCCACACAACAACCACATCACAACCCACACACACGCCGCCCATCCCCCAAGGCACCACAAACAACACCAACCCCACCCCAGCGTCTGTCGGGTGGAGTGGCAATGGTGTATAGTGATGCTCCCACACGACCTGCGGTTTTGCTCGGCAGCGTCTGACACTGCCTGAACCCCTTCGGACCCTGTACAGACCATGAACGACAACCAAAATCCACAGACCTCACTGGCACCTCAAAGCCCACCCACACCAACGGCAAACCGCCCGGGGAAGGTGACCACCGCAGGGGTGCTGATGATGATCGCAGGCGGCGCCAACATCATCCTCTCCGGGCTCTTTTCATGCGGCGCGCTGGGGGGCTCGATCCAAACCTTTGGCGGCTCGCTCCTGTGTCTGCCCTTTACCCTGGTGCTGCTGCCCGTGGGTGTGGCAGGAATCTGGTACGGCTTTCGATTGATGAGCCCCACACCCCCCAACGCCCAACACGCCATCCGCGCCGCAGGTGCCCAACTCATCGGCGTCACCAATTGCTCCATGCTCGCCGCTGGCCTGTCCATCATCGCCCTGGTCTTCCTCAACGACCCCGAGGTCGAGGCCTGGCTCCAAGAACACGGCGAACCGCTCGAATAGCAGCGAGACCCACCGACCCATTCAAGCGACAACAAACCCCCTCTCATACCACTGAAACAGGCGGCGGCGCAGACTTGCGCGCTTCGCACTGGCATCTGACATCCAAC
Organism: uncultured Pseudomonadota bacterium; assembly: GCA_937123825.1. Classification (GTDB taxonomy): domain Bacteria; phylum Myxococcota_A; class Bradymonadia; order Bradymonadales; genus CAKZKQ01. The sequence continues at coordinate 24,754 of CAKZKQ010000549.1, read as the reverse complement.
ACACCTACACTGCTTTGTGTAGGTCAGTGCCCTGAACCACAATCCGATACACACCCCAGCGATCGCCGTGATGCTCTGTGCGACACGGCACGCCTCAATGTGGTGGGCGCAGCCATAAGACAACAACACCCGAACATCAAAAGCTTATGCACCCGACGACAAAGCGTTTCACTCCACTGACCAAAGCTGCCACCAAACAAGCCTTGTTGATGGCCTGCGGCGCCCTGGCGTTCACGCTGGGTGCCCAAAGCGCGCACGCCAACGGGAGTGGCACTCTGGGCAACACTTATAATGAAGCACTGACGGGCGGTGGGGTGGCCTTTGCCGCTGCGGGCACGGCAGGTCGCGTGGATGACACCCCTCGGGTCAGCGCCTCTTTGGAGTTGAGTTTACCGGCGGGCGCTGTGATTGAGCAGGCCTACCTCTACATCAACACCCACGGGACCCAAACCCCCTTTACATTAGATCTGACCTTTGAGGGAGCGCTGGTCAGCATGCTGCGCATTGGGGATGGGGGAAACACGTGTTGGGGCGTCATCAACCGCAACCAGGCTTTCCGCGCGGACGTCACCAACCTCGTCGCGGGCCCTGGCACCTACACAGTGACGGGTTTCCCCTCGTCGATCGACCCCCGCTTTGACAGCCAGGGCCTGTCGTTGGTGGTGATCTACTCCCAGCCCAACTCCGAAGACACCACCCAGATTGTGCTCGACGATGGCATGATCGCCATTGGCACAGCGGCGGACTTTCGCGAGCAGCTCCAGCTTGACCCGGTCCCGGCCAGGCGCTCTCGGGCTTTGCTCCACGTCGGCGTCGGAGACGGGCAACGGGACAACAACCGCTTGGAGTTTCAGGGCGAGCTGATCGCTCAGGACGCATTCCAAGGCACCGATGGGTTGTTGTTTGATCACCGGGTCGATGATGTCACCGACGCCCTTGATGGCGGCACCACCGAAGCAGAGATCCGCGTACTGACCGATCAGGACTGTGTGTCGTGGATGTACGCCATTGTGGAGGTGACCTCGCCGCCTTTGATCGATGAAGACCGGGACACCATCCACGATCCGCTCGACAACTGCCTGGGGGTCCCCAACGCCGACCAAATCGACACTGACGGCGACGGGCAGGGAGACGCCTGTGACGACGATGACGACAACGACGGCGCCCCGGACGAAGACGAGCGCCAGGCGGGCACCGACCCGTTGGACGCCGACACCGACGATGACGGCCTGACCGACGCGGCCGACGGGCTCGACGACACCGACGGCGACGGGCTGCGCGACGCGCTGGACCCCGACAGCGACAACGACGGCATTTTGGACGGCACCGAGAGCGGCTTGACCGAGGCCGACTTGCACCCCGACACCGACCAGGCAGTGGGCAACTTTGTCCCCGACGCCGATCCCGACACCACCACCAACCCTGATGACCCCGACACGGACAACGGGGGGATCCCCGACGGCGTGGAGGACATCAACCATGACGGGCGCGAGGGCCGCGACGATCTGGATCCCAACGACCCGGCCGACGATGAGCCGCCGCCGGACGACGACGGCGACGGGATTTCCAACGACGCCGAGTTGGAGAACGGCTCCAACCCCTTTGACGCCGACACCGACGACGACGGCATCCCCGATGGTGAAGAGGACAACTGGAGCCACGACACCGATGGGGACGGGCTGATCAACGCGCTTGATCCCGACAGCGACGGCGACGGCATTCTGGACGGCACCGAGCGCGGCTTGACCGAGCCCCACCCCGACACGCGGGTCTCCAGAGGCCGCTTTGTGCCCGATGAGGATCCCTCCACCACCACCAGCATGGTCAATCCCGACACGGACTTTGGCGGCGTTCCCGACGGCGAGGAAGACACCAACCGCAATGGCCGCGTGGACGGCCAGGAGCTGGACCCCAATGAGCCGGCAGACGATCAACCCGGCGGGGATCGGGACGGCGATGGGCTCTCGGACGACCTGGAGACCCGAATTGGGACCGATCCAGACGATCGAGACAGCGACGATGACGGCGTGCCGGACGGAGACGAGGCCGACTTTGCCGTGGACACCGACGGCGACGGGCTGATCAACGCGCTGGACCCTGACAGCGACGGCGACGGCATCCTCGACGGCACCGAGAGCGGCTTGACCGAGGCCGACCTGCACCCCGACACCGACCGCGCCGTGGGCAACTTTGTCCCCGACGCCGACCCCTCCACCACCACCAGCCCCGTCAACCCAGACACTGACTTTGGCGGCGTGGGTGACGGCGCCGAAGACACCAACTTCAATGGCCGCGTGGATATGGGTGAAGCCGATCCGCTCGATCCCAGCGACGACGACGAGGCCACGGGAGACACCGACGGTGACGGGCTCATCGACGCCGATGAGGTGGCGCTGGGCACCGATCCCTTTGACGCCGACACCGACGACGACGGTGTGCCCGATGATGAAGAGCCCCAACCCGACCAGGACACCGATGGGGACGGGCTGATCAACGCGCTGGACCCTGACTCGGACGGCGACGGCATCCTCGATGGCACCGAGCTAGGACTGACTACCCCAGGACCCGGAACCGACGAGAGCGTGGGCAACTTTGTCCCCGACGCCGATCCCAGCACCACCACCGACCCACTCGATCCAGACACCGATACCGGTGGGGTCCCAGATGGTGTTGAGGACCGCAACTTCAACGGTCGCGTTGATGATGAAGAAGGAGACCCCAACGACCCAGACGACGACGCGGTCCTGGACTCAGACGGGGATGGGCTAAGCGATCTGGCCGAGGTCGGCCTGGGGACAGACCCTCTGGACGCCGACAGCGATGACGATGGCGTGCTTGATGGCGATGAACCTCAGCGCGGGGACGACACCGACGGAGACGGGCTGATCAATGCGCTGGACCCCGACTCTGACGGCGACGGCATCCTCGATGGCACTGAGCTTGGGCTGACCGACGCAGGGCCTGGGACCGATGAGGACGCGGGCAACTTTGTGGCCGACGCCGACCCCAGCACCACCACCGATCCGCTCGACCCCGACACCGACAACGGCGGCGTGCGTGACGGCGACGAAGACACCAACCGCAACGGCCGCGTGGATGACGGCGAAATCGACCCCAACGACGGCGACGACGATGCACAGGCCGATCGCGACGGCGACGGCGTCATCGACGACAACGACAACTGCCCCGATGACGCCAACCCCGATCAACTCGACACCGACATGGACAACATCGGGGATGTCTGTGATGACGACGCGGGCGACGATCAGGACGACACAGACCCGCAACAAGACGACGAGGGCGACTTTATCATCCAAGGCAGCAACCTGCTGGGCTGCGCCGCCAATGGGCAACGCCCCGCCCCCCCCCTGTGGCCCATGGCCCTGCTCTTACTCTCGCTGGCCTGGGCAAGGCGCCGTCGATAGTCAAAAATCGACTCGCCTGTTCACCCGGGATTACTTGCATCCAACGGCCTTTGGAGGCATGACACAAAGCGACGCGCCAACACGCAGGGCTCGACACATTATCCCTGCCCACAGCCCTTCAGCGCTCGCTGGCGGCGGACCACTGGAGGGCTCAAAAAGGCGCCTCCTCAGGCACACCCACGAGGCCCATGAACAGTCGCTACGAAGACAGCATCCTGCGCTCTCTGCAACGCATCATCCAGGCCACCAACCAACACAGCCACAAGCTGGCCCGCAGCGTTCAACTGACCAGCCCCCAGTTGACTTGTCTCAAAGAGATCCAGGAACACCACAACATCACGCCAAGTGAATTGGCACGTCAGGTTTCCCTAAGTCGCCCCACTGTGACCGGCATTCTGGACCGACTCACGTCCCGCGCGCTGATCGCACGCTCCCCTCACCCCAGCGACAAGCGACGCACGGTCTTGACGCTGACCCCTGCAGGGCACGACATCCTCAAAACAGCGCCCTCGGCCCTCCAAGGGCATCTGGCCACAAACCTGGGCCAACTCCACGACGGCGAACAAGCGCTGATCGACTGGGTCCTGCAACGGATCGTGTCCCTCATGGACGAGGACCCTCAAACAGGTGCGCCGGGCCCCGATGGGCCCTTTCAGCCCACAAAATCCAATCACACGACAAAATAACACATTTATTATACTTTTCGGGTTGCAGTCCTTTTACACCTGAACTAGATTAATTCAGCAAGCGTGGAAACAAAAACTGGCATGTCACAGTTTTCCGCGCAACCCCTCTCAAGGCACAACGTCCTCAGTTCCGGGCGGAGCTGGGAATGGATACTATGGTGCGCCCTTACACACCTTGTGGGATGTGAGGACTTTTCGCTGGATGTTGACGGCGAAAAGATGCAACGTGGAAACATCATGGACGTGTCGGACTAAGGAGCAAGCCCGACTTGACGGGGTGCCACACAACAGGGCTGGATTTATCATGGAAGCATCAAAAGCACAGACGAGGTTGGAGCAGGCCAAAGAAGAGGTTGGCCAGGTGCTTGGTGGCCGCTGGAAGCTGACGGGCATCGTCGGCCAGGGCGGCATGGCCACGGTCTACAAAGCTGAATCGATGATGACCGGTCAGAGCTGCGCCGTAAAAGTGCTCTCGCAAGACGTGGTCAAACCACGGATCCTGTCTCGCTTTGAGCGCGAAGCGCGGATCCTCTCATCGCTCAACCACACCAACGTGTCGCACTTCATTGACTTTGGCTTCGACGAACGGCTCGAGAGCCACTACATCGTCATGGAGCTGCTGCGCGGCTGGAGCCTCTACCGGTACGTCAAGCGCCACGGCGCACTGCCACTTCACGCCGTGGTCAGCATCACCGGTCAGATCGCCAGCGCGCTTGAGGCCGTCGGCCAACTTGGCGTTGTCCACCGCGATCTGAAGCCCAGCAACATCTTCCTGCAAATCAAACCAGCCCCCGCGCGGGCCAAGCTGATCGACTTCGGCCTGGCCAAAGACCCCGATCCGGAATTGATGCTGACGCGCCCAGGACAACTGTGCGGCACGGCGCTCTATATGTCTCCAGAGATGGCTCAAGGCCACCCCATTGATCACCGCTCGGACCTCTACTCACTCGGTGTGATCCTTTACGAACTGGTCACGGGCCGATGCCCGTTCTCAGGTGGGCTCCTGCCTGTCCTGCAAGGCCACGCTCATGGCGCACCGCCCTCGGCAGCCACGCTGTGGAAGCTCAAAGAAGAGCCCCACGCCGAGCTGCTGGAGTTGATCGACTGGCTCCTGGTCAAGGACCCCGATCAACGCCCTCAGAACGCCCGAGTTGTCCGCCAGAAACTGGTTAAAATCTATCATGAGCTATCCAATGCCGGTTCCCATTGATATGGAGCCTCAAGCACAAGAAGAAGAGACCACCGCGCTTGGCCGCATGCGCCAGATGGATCTGAACCTGCTTGTGGCGCTCGACGCGTTGCTGCGTGAAGAAAACGTCTCCAAAGCCGCCCAGAACCTGGGCCTGACCCAATCGGGGATGAGCCGCGCGCTGCGTCGCCTGCGCGATCACTTTGAGGACCCACTCTTTGTGCGCACCGGCCGCGGCATGCGGCCAACGCCCTTTGCCAGAACGCTTGAGCCGCTCTTGCGCCGCACGCTCCAGGAAGTCATCCAGGTCATCACCGCCAGACCCGGCTTTGACCCCTCTCATGCGCGCAAGACCTTCCACATCCTCAGCGACGAATACAGCACGCGCTTGCTGCTGCCCTCGCTGGTGCGGACGCTGCGCGAGAGTGCCCCCGGTATCCGTCTGGACATCAACGCGTTGGATCCCAACCCCCAGCGCGCCCTTGAAGACGAACGCGTCGATCTGGTCTTGATGCCCCCCACCCACACCCAGGGCGATCACATCTGGGTCAAACTCGTCGAAGAACCCCACGTGTGCCTGGCCCGCAAAGAGCACCCCTGCCAACAAGGTCCCCTGACGCTCGGACGTCTGGCCGCGCACCCACAAGTGGTGCTTGAGCCCGAAGGCCGGATCGGAGACGTGGTGGACAATGCGCTGCTGGAGTTGGGGCTCAGGCGGCGCGTGTCGCTGCGCACCAACCGCCTGACAGGTCTGGGAGACTTTCTGCAAAACACCGATCTGGTGGCCATCGTGCCTCAGCGCGTCGCCAAGGCGCTTGAGCAAAGCCACCGACTGGCCAGCCAACCCCTGCCGCTCCAGTCGGCCAAGCTGACCATCTCCATGGGCTTCCACGCCGACAAACAGGCCGACCCTGCCCACACGTGGCTGCGCGAAGGGCTCGCCCAGATCGCCCGGGAACTCATCAACGCTTGAAGAGATCCTTCAAGCGGCCCAACACCCCCTCTTCAGCGTCATTTTCAGCCGCGGCCACCAGCGCCGGGTGCTCCCTGAGGCGGTCAATGCACTCGCGCGCGCCTTTATGGCGAGGCGCCAGGGTCACGCACGCCCTGAAATGTTTGACGGCGTCGACGACGTCGCCCTGCCGCTCGGCGATTCGGCCGATGTAGTAGTAGGCGTCGGGCATGCAGTTGTCGAGCTGCAGCTCGAACTCGATGCGGCTGCGACACACGCGCGCCTGCTTGAGCCGATCATCGTGGGGCAGGTTGAAGACGATCCAGGCCAGCAAGACGTTCAACTCGTGGTTTTGCCCGTTGTCGACCGACGCCAGCGAGCGCGCCAACTGGTAAGCCTCTTTCCAACGCCCCCGCTGCACCGAGCGGCGCACGCGGCGCAGCTTGATCAGCATCTCGCTGTGCGACGCTTCCAGGTCGTAATCGGGCGCCGCAAGCGGCTCTTCGGGCGTGAACATCCTCATGGGAGGCTTGCGCATGTCGGGTTGAGAGATCGCCTCCACCGCATCTTTGACATCGGGTTCGGGACGCACCACCGGGTTCTTGCCAGTCTTGCCTGGCGCCTCCCTCCCACCTGCCTGGGCGGACTCCTGACGCCGGCCACGGATGCCGCGCGAGCCCTTGGGGCGTGGCGGACGGATCGGGGGCTTCTTGCGCTTGAGGATGCTGTCGGTGTAGCGCTTGCGGCGCGTGGGGTCGTTGATGGTCGTAAACGCCCGCTTGAGGGCCGCCAGGACCTCCACGGCCTGCTTGCGGACCTGAGGGCTGAGCATGTCGAGGTCTTTGGCGGGAATCTCAGCCGTGGCCTTTTGAAACGCTTGGCGGACCTCCGATGGACTGGCCTCCTGGGACACCCCCAACAACTGCCAGTGATCCTGCTCTCCAAGGCGCATGGTGTAGTCGAGCACCACCTTGGTCAGCGCCTCGCGCTTGTGCGCCTGCGCAGGATCCTGGGCCGCGGCGAGAGGCGGCGCAGCAGGTCTGGCCGGGATCGGGGCGTTGCCCCTGACTGGGTTCTTGTCGCTGGAGTGCTCGGCGCGTGCGCGCTGCAAGACACGCTTGAGCGCATCGGGATCCACATTGTAGAGCGTCGGGGCCCTCGACGGGAGTCTGGCCTTGTCGGCCGAGCGCTCCGCCGAGGCCCGTGGGGTATCCAGAAAGTCGATCATGTCTGCCGAGCGCAGCGACCAGACCAGACGCAAGAGGCGCATGATCTGGGCGCCGTTGGCCGCCGTCAGCGCCTGGAGCGTGGTGTGGCCATCGATTTGCCCCAGGATCTGCGCCCTCCACCCGTCGTCTTCGGGCACGTGGGGCAGGAAGTCTTCAAACTTCTCGGTGCGCACGATGTACTGCTTGAGGTTCCCCTGGAGCTTCTCGGCCAACACATTGGGGCCCACAAAGCGCTCCACACCATCAAAAATCAACTGGATCGGGTTCTGACGGAACTGGCGCACCTGCTCCAACATGTGCTCCTGGCCCGAACCAAAGATGTAGGAGCCGGTGTTGAAGGAAAAACACCCCAAAATCCGCTCGTAGATCTGGCGCTCCAACCCTTCGAGCAACATCTCAGCGCTGATCAGCCCCCGCTCGACCAGCAATTGACCCAGCGCCTCGCCGTCGTGCCGCTCCTGAAGGGCCAAATTGAGCCCCTCAAGCTCCATGTAACCAAACTTGACCAACACCGCCCCCAGCGAGTCGTTGGTGGCGTTGCTGGACGAGTAAACGGGCTCGCCCTTGTCAAAAAAGATGACTCGCTCAGAGCCATCTCGGTAGATCGTCAGGACACCGGTGTCCTGATTGGCAAAGAGCTTGTAGAGCAGCGCCGGAAACGGGGTCGACTCCAACTTGCCGGCATTGTGCATGATCGTTCGAGGCGCCGACCCTCCTCGCCGTGGCGGCACGCGCCTGGAGGCTTCGAGGGCCGCATCGACCGAGATCGCCCCCGTGCGCCGGACGGGCTCGGCGGTGTTGCCGCTGAGTTTGCCAGAGAACCCACGGACCCGGGGCCTGGAGTTGGGCGGCGGACGCATGGCGGGGCGCGAAGGCGGTTCGGCGGGTGCGTGGTCCTGGCGAGGAGAGGGGCGAGCTTGACGCACGGGGCGGATGGGCTCGGGGGCGCGGGTTGGTTTTGGTGCGGCCAGCGCCCCAGAGCGCAGCTTCTGCAGGAGTGTTTTGAGTTCCTTGCCGCTGAAGGGTTTGGCCAGCGTCGCCTCGGCCCCAAAGAGGCCTATGGACCCTTCATCGGTGTGCTTGGAGGTCATCAACACGATCCGAGCAGGGTTGGATCCCTTGCGGGCCAGATAGCACAACTCCAAGGGGTCTGCGCCGCGCAAATCGGCGTCCAACATCACCACATCGACTTGATTGTCCTGGAGCAACGCCGAGGCGCGCGGCCCTGGGCAGGCTCGGGCCTGAAAGCCCTGCTTTTGCAGAAAGGCTTTGAGGCGCGTGGCCATTTTGTCGCTCTGATCAACGATGAGCACCTTCAGCGGTGAGAGATCCATAGGGCCGGTCCGTGGTGACAAGGTCACAAGGCGCGGGTGTCGGCAAAGTGGAACCAAACCCCGATGGGGTCGGGGGGATACAACGGCTTGCTTTCAACACCCTTGGGTCGAGTTTGGGATAACCTCTGAGTTGATGATATCCAGCCCTAACCCACTCATGCAAGAAAGCGCGCTCCAAACCACACTGCGGTTCCAGCCCGAAGCGCTTCAAGTTTTGCCTGACAAAGCCTGGGGGACAGTCGGCCAGCGCTCAGAAGCCCAGGTTGTCCAAACACCCGCGCGCTTCACTGGGCTCCTGGCCATCGGGACAAACCGAGCCTCTCCAGTTGACGCCGTCGAGTTTGGCGCCCTGGAAGTTGGTGCCAGAGAGGTTGCACTCAAAGAGTTGTGCGTCGGTCAGGTCGGCGCCGGTGAGATCTGCGCGGGCGATGTTGGCCCCCGTGAGATCTGCGCGCACCAGGGTCGCAAACGCCATTTTGGCGTCTTGGAGCACGACGCGTTGCAGGACCGCGTCGGTCAAGTCGGCGCTGACCAGATCGGCCCCCACCATGCGCTTGTCGTTGCAGTTGGTTCCGGGCTCAATCCGGCATCCGTTGATCACCAGGACGCCGTCAGACTCGTCCCCACACCCTGTCAGCGACACCAACACACACGCCGCCGCGACCCACCACCGATATCCCATCACCGAGCACCTCCTTGAGGCAGGGCATCAACCCATATGGAGCATTCATTGAAGCCGACCCCGGCATCATGTCAAGCATCGGCGCGGGGTCCAGACCCATTGAAATCGAGGTTGTCCAGCGCATTGTCCACCTCTGACATCATTGTCACATGAATGTCTTGCGGGTTGGCGCGTCATAGAGGACGCTGTAGGCGCCCTGGGGCTCCCCAAGACTGGCACGGGATCTGCTTTGTCATCCAAACGCAGGCTTTGTGGCCAACTTGTGGGCGACCAGATCGGCCACAGGCGGCATCTGGATGTGGTAGGAGCCTTGGTTGGACGGGTTGACCGTCAACGCTGATTGTTCACCAAAGTGTTTGAAAGAGAGGGCGGGCGATATGACGACGAAGATTTGGAGAAGGGCGGGTCTGTTGGCGTTGGTGGCCGTGATGCTGGTGACGGCGTGCGACTTTGGCAGCAGCGGCGGTTCGGGCAACTTCCGCTTCTTTGACCGGACCCCGGACCTGGAAGTGGATCTGGACAACGAGATTGACCGCGCGCTGGTCGCTGGCGGCCGCATGAGGGTGGCCATCGAGAGCAACGGTGAGGACGCTCAACTGGCCGAAGCCACCAGCAGCGATGAGGCCATCTTCAAGGTCACCGCCGTCAACGACGGCGTGGTCGTCATCGACGGCGTCGCCCCAGGCACCGCCACGCTGGAGGTTCTGGACTCATCCGGTGTCAGCGACTTCATCGACATCGAGGTTCAGGAAGCCGCCGAGGTCGAGGTGACGCTGCTGCCCTGGACGCCGCTGCTGGCCCTGCCCGACCACGTGCTGGGCCAGGGGGGCATGGCGCTGCTGCCCGACTCTCCCCTGGAGGTCTTTGCCTCGTACCGCGACGCCAGCGGCCAGCGCCTGACCGGCTTCAGCGCCCATGACTGGAGCCTGTCGGCCAACACCGAGGCGACCATTTCGCCCCAGGACTCCAGCGACTTTGCCACGCTGCGCAGCGGTCTGGCCCCCGAGGCCTTCTCGCTGACCCGCGACGAGGTCACCATCGACTTCCAGACCGTCACCGAAGCGGACGTGGCCACCGTGCAGCTCTACGGCCACACCGACGACGTGGGCCCCTCGCCGGCCGACGCCGCCCTGGAGCTTGAAGCGGGCCAGACCCACCTGATGCACCTGGCGGCCTACCTTGAAGATGGCACCTACGTGGTGGGCGCGGGCACCGAGCCGCTGGAGATCGTGGCCGGTGAAGACGCCGCCGGAGTGCTGGAGATCGGCGCCACGCCCGCCAACGCCAACGGCGAAGAAGAAGGCGACGACGATCTGGCCCGAATCCTGGCCAACGGCCGCGCCTTCACCCTCCAGCCCCTCAACACCGGCGAGGCCACCATCAACGTCACCTGGCTTGGCCAGACCACGACCTTCACCATCAACGTCGTCGCCCCCGAGTGACACGACGCCCGCCCGTGAGTCCCACAAGAGTCCTCCTGAAGACACGACCATGGGCAGGGTTTAGGGCTGGCAAGGCTTGAAGCCATTTGCCCAGCCAACCTTGGCCTGTCCCGCGCGATAGACCGGCACCCTACCTCGATGACTACGGCGTCAAAGGCGATAAAAAATGTCTTTGTGGTCAGTAAGATTGAGGGGATGGGAACTTGCGAGGTCAGTGGTTGTCTTCGGTTGTGGGCGTTCCTTTTGAGTCTTGGTCGCGATGGCAGCCATCGTGCCCTGATGAAGCATAAAACCCCTCCTCCAGGCCCATCTCATCGGCCTCCAACTCCAAATTCTGGCGTCCAGGGTGCTGCAAAGGGGCTCTTGTGTGATGAGTCGGTTGAGGCTTCAACGTAAAGCCTTTCTTCACCTGAACTTACGTCAAGCGCCATCACTAACTCCAATCTCTTCTGTCAACACACCAACAAAATAATAAGAAATCGCACCAATGAGGGTTGACTTGCTAATAAACGATGACCATAATGAACCAATCATTCACAATTTTACTCGTTGTATGTGAATGATTTTGTCACAAACTGAAAGCAATGGTTCTTATAAGAGAACGGAGCGCGTTTAGATTGACACCAACTCAACTCTGTCACAGACGACGTGGATGGAGTCAAAGAAGATATCAACCTACAAGCGCCCCGCTTCACCTAAAGTGTAAAAACACACAAGCCAAAGGAGGCTTTTTTAATACTATGGACATTCGTTTAACTTTGTATACAGTCACCATATTATCCACTTTAACTCTACACATCAACCATGCAAACGGTCAGATATCATGCGAAGAATTCTCAGCCAACGACCCGGACGGAACATCATTCTCAAAAACAAACACACCAAGATTCTACAAAATAAACACAGACTCATTCGTTCAATATGGATATGACGCGGATGAAATAGAAGCTGCTATTGTCTCTGCATCTGAGACGTGGAATCAAAACGGAAGATCTGGAATCTTTGTTTATCAAGGAAGAACTACACTGGGAGAAGCTGCTGAAAAGAAGGTTGATTGTGCATCAGGAGGTACGTCAGGTCACTCAACATCAGTCGTTTTAATGGTCAAAACAGGAGTTTTTGCTAGAGCTGAACCCCGCTGCCTAGACTCTAATGACGAAGGTTCAGTTTTCAGCATAAAGTTTGGTGCAGAAAACAATGCTGGCAGTCCATACAATTGGACAATGGGAATTGCAACAAGTACAGAATTCGACTTTCTCTCTACTGCTGTCCACGAATTCGGACATACATTTAATGTATGGCACCCGAGTAAATCCACTGATGCCGCCGCACTACAAACCACAGCAAACACAAACTCCAATGCTGTTTTCAGAGATAACAGAAGGGACCTATACGAATACGACATCGTATGTTCAGAACAGCACGGAGGATTTAGAACCCGAAGTGATTTCGGTGACATAGAACATTTCAGCAACACAGTGAGCAATGGCCTAGTCAATACGACGACAGTTTCGTATACTCATAAAGAAGCAATCAAGAGTTCTTTTGGAGATTTAACATTCGGAACCAAAAAGGTTGCGCACATCGACAGTGTTTGTTTGAGATACGTTGCTCACGGAGCCTGCATCTCAGGAGATGCTGTCTCCGCATCTAACGCTCCAAAAGTCACTGTTTGGAAAGAAGAAAACGATGATGTTCGCATATACTATGGAAACCATTTTGATCAATCAGATAACACTTCAGCACCATGGGCTCAGGCAAGAAGAATCAGTGTTGCTGGCGAAACTGTCACATTCAGCAGTCCTGGTCTAGATGTTTGTGAAACAATGACAGGATTCTACACCTGTACAGATACTAGGGGAGCCTATTCTGCTCGCCGAATCTCTACTGCTTACAGCGATAAAATTAGCAGAACTATTTTCGCCTGGGCTGAACATGCACCAGAGACAACACTAAATCGAACTCTTTACATATCTCCAGGAAGAGTAGATTCAGAAACACTACCGACACCAATTGACATTGGCAAAACATCAGACGTCGGCGTAGGTATTGCTTGCGCTTTAAACAAGGGTATTGGAGGCAGAGATTGCTTAGTAGCCTATGTACCTGAAGATGATTTACTTAGCAGAGTTCATGTGAGTCTCTTTGACCTTTTAACTACACCTACGGGCTTCACCATAATCTTACCCAGCATATATGAATTAAATACAAACATCCAAACAGCATCAGACATCGCAGCGTGGTATCAACAGGATACAGATTCTGCTGGAGGTAAGTTTTGGCTGGCCATTAAAGAGTTCGAAAACAGTGAGGTGAGCTTTTATAGTTCACTAGATGGGACATCTTGGACTATCGAAAAAAGTCTCAACGCAGTCATGGTTGGACCTGACGCAGTGGGAACAGAGAACGGCTCATCCAACATAGTAATAAGGAACTACTGAGGAATTAGAAATGAAAAACCAAAAAACAGCAAACTTGTCACTCATTTTCACATTCACTATACTCTTGAGCATGTCTTGCACTCCACAAGACAGTTCGAAAACAAAACACTCGGGAGGGTCTAACAGCACAAATGGCTCACAAAGTGAAAACACCAACGAAAGCACAGAACAAGACAAAGACCTAATTGAGCTGCCCTCTGACTATCCTGCTCCCGGAGTGGTTGATGGTGGCGACTGCTCTGGACAAATGATTGAACTTGAACCCTTAATGGGCAGAGTTGATATTATTGTACACGGAACTGTTTCAAACATTATCCAAACAAGAGATCCTTTGTTTACAGTCAGACTAGGTGACGAACTCACAACCTCATGTGAAGGATTGATCGTCCCAGGCTTAGAGATAACACTAAACGATGTAACGACAATAAAATCCAACACTCGCGCAGTTCAGAGAGATACGGTAACATTTAACGTTGGCGCAAGACCACTCGATTCCTGGCAAAATCATATAAGATCTACAGGTGAAGGACCTACTGACTACGAGTGGGTCAGAGAAGGTACTTCAGTACATCATGGACAAGAATTCATTGCGGCATTAACGTTTGACGACAACAATGACAGAATGGTTTTGTCGTATGGCTTGTTCCAAGTCATAGATGAAGTCGTTTTCCCTGCATACTCGCAATCATGCCCCGGAGAGTGGCCAGATTTGTTCGTTCGTCAAATGTCGCTGGCGGAGTTCTACAGTGCCGTCGAAAATGTGTCTCTGGGAGAATCAGAGGATGTAAGACAAGGCACTCTTAGACCTGAAAACTGGGCGGCGAGATGTGTGCTCTCACAAGAATAGAGGTGGAACGCGGCGCCTGAAAGTTCACCCCGCTTAGAGGTGTGGCATGATGGTCTGAAACCAAAGGTGAGGCCCAGAATGCCCAAGTCACACCGCGAAGACCTTAACCCTCACACCGCCGTCAACCCACGCTGCGACAGCCCTTACCCCACCGCAGTCGGCCACCCCTAAGAGGAAGTCTCTTCCACCAACAAAATAATAAGAGCTCGACCCAATGAGGGTTAACTCACATTCAAAGAATGACCACAAGGTTTCCCAAGCAGTTTGCGACGCGTATTCAGTATTGTTTATGTCGCAAACCAGGAGCGGGGCTTCTCATCGAAAGAAGAACCCCTATGGCATGTGGGTAACCAGGATCAGTTTGCGTGGTCAACCAAATCAATCCACATGCGGAGCAGCTTGTTATGGGCTTCAAAGACATGAGTTCCACCAATAGAGGGGATGTGGTGATCATGTCCAAAAACGACAACCCATCAAGCCCTTACTCATCGTGGACAACCACAACAGTGGATCGCGATGATGTCCTTGGTGCCCCCACGTGGATCTACGATAACGAGGACAACCAACGTGACGCCCTGATCTATTGGGCTGAACAAGACTGAGCCTCTGCCAGGAGATTTATCATGAAGTGTTATTCCATGGCCTCCCTCACCCTGATGTTGGCCGTCTCCCTACTGGGTTGTTCTGAAAAAGATGACGTGAAAATCGTCCAGGCTGGTCAAAACCTCAGCGGATCCTCTTTCTTTGAATACTCCAGCCCTGATGGTGACAGTGACTGCGATGGCGATTGTGACTCCACCCTTGATGTCTGTGATTTAGTCAATGGCGCACATTCATTGGCTCTACTTCGTACTTCTGACTACCGGCTTTCAGAGTACGATTACGAGTGTGCCGGCGAGTCATCTTTTGCGCGCACATTTGTATCCGAAGCTGAAGTGCTTGGAGTTGCTGCTGGAAAAAGTTTGCCAGAACTAACAACAGTATCCATGCCTGAAATTGGATTCGAAACAGAGAGCTGTCTAGAGTCTGGCACTTTTATTGCCATCCTCCGTTTTGTGGAGGGGCGTCCATGGGTTGGTTTCTGTTTGCCTGTTGAGCCAACCAACTTGGAACCCGAGCCACCACGTGGTGATAAAAAAATACAGTTGCCAGGTTCATTTGAAGAACTCTCGCGTCAAAGCATCGAAGCTATGGCCAACTTTGAGGACGTTTGCCCTGATGAGCGGCCCGCAGACAAAACCCGTAGTGACGCGATTTTCGCACGTTTGGAAGAATGCCCTCCCCCAGCTCCTTTCGTACCTAACGACGATCCTCCCGAGGATGACGAAGGTGAAGACTCACCTGACGATTGAATCCTTTTGACAGTTGAGCATTGGGGATATGGACTCCACCCACTCCCTGAAAGGGCAACCATCGTCCTTCGTCATATACAACACCACCACATGAACTGGACTCTTTTCTTCCCCTCCCCCCTTCGCTTTGCTCTCACACCACCGTAAACCCACGCTGTAACAGCCCCTACCCCACCGCCATCGGCCACTCCCTGGAGGATGACTTCTGGGGTCTGAGGCTTTGACATCTGCTCAAAATTGCAGTACAGTCATTCTTCCCTTGAGAGGCTTCAAAAACACTTTTTGTGATGGGTGTTCGGGATCCTTTTAAGGGAACTGCTCTTTCTTGTTGGCCGGGGCGTTTGTGTGCCTTTGAGCCTCTCACAACAGCACATGATTTGAGCGATGAGGCACCAGTGCACCGTGGTGCGATGGCATTGGGGGCGCGAAGGCGGCGAAAGCTCGCCTGCGCGCCAGCGTTGGGGATCGAAGAAGCCTTGATGGGGACACGGAAGTCAGAGAAGGGTTATCCGCTGGGGATGTTGTTGGACCTGCGCGAGCGCGAATTGACGGCGCTGCGCGGTGAATTGGGCCGCGTGTGCGCAGAGCACCGCGTGGCGCAAGGGGGTGCTGCTGAGGCGCGCGTGCGTTTGGAGCAGGCCCAGGTTGAACACGACGACTTTCGGGATCGCCTGGCCAGACGTCAGGCGCAGGGTTTTACGGTGGCGCAGAGCCGTCTCTTTGCCGAAGAAGAGCGGGCCTTGCTCGACCGGATTGAAGAGGCACGCACTGAGGCACAGACGCGCGACAAGGCGGTGCAACGTCTGGCGAGGGATGAATCGACCCTCCACCAGAAGGTCGCCGAGGCGCAGCGTATGGCCGAGGCGTCAAGGCGACATCAGGCCGCCTGGCAGGAGCAGGAGCGTCAGCGTACTGCGCGCGCCGAGGAGGCCGAGACGCAGGCCTTTGTTCAACACAAAGAGTTGACCCGGGGTCAAAGCGGGTCAGGAGGCAATTGGGCCGATGAATCCTCATGAACCGCTCGACGCTCTGGAAGGCACTTTGGAGAAGGTGCGCTTTCGCAGCGACGACGAGGCCTGGGCGGTGGCCGATCTGGCGTTGCCGCCGCCTCCCGGCAGGCACTTTGGCGAGGTCGTTACGATCGTGGGCAACATCATGGCCGCCCGGCCTGGTGAGTGGCTCAGCCTCAAGGGGCATTGGCGCCGCCACAAGGACCACGGCAGGCAGTTTGAGGTCAAAGAGGCCCAGCCCGAGGCCCCCGTGACCGCCGAGGGCATAGAGCTCTACCTGGCCAACAGCAAGGGGATCGGCAAAAAGCTGGCCAAGCGCCTCATCGATCACTTTGGGCCTGAGACGCTTGACGTGATTGACACTGAGCCCCAGCGCCTGGGCGAGGTTGAGGGGATCGGCAAGAAGCGCAGGGCGCAGATCATCAAGGTCTGGGAGAGCAGTCAGGCCGAACGGCGGATTGAGCTCTTTCTTTACAGCCACGGCATCAGCCGGGCTTACGCCGCCCGCGTGCGCAAGGTTTATGGCGATCAAACCATCGAGCGGATCCAGGCCAACCCCTACCGGTTGGCGCGCGACATCTGGGGGATTGGTTTTCGCAAGGCCGACGCGGTCGCCAGCAAGATGGGCATTGAGGGAGACGACCCGCGCCGCGTTCAGGCTGGGTTGCTCCAGGTCCTGCGCGAGGCGCAGAGCGACGGGCACCTCTATTTGCCGATGGAGCTGCTGGTGGGCCGCGCCTCGGAGTACCTGAAGGTTCAGGACGGGCACATCCGGGGCGGCATTGAAGAGCTTCAGCGCGAAGATCGGGTGGTTTTGGAGCCGGTCCCGGACGACGAGGACGCCGCCGGAGAGGGCCACATGGCGGTTTACAGCCGCGTGGGGTGGGACGCCGAGCGCGGCTGCACCGATGAGATGCTGCGCCTGTTGGAGGCCCAGCGCGACGGCCAGCGGCCTGATGGCGGCGGTGCACCCGAGTTGGACGCCGTGGAGGCTGGGCTGGGGGTGTCGCTGGCGCCGCTGCAAAAGCAGGCCATCACGATGGCCTTTGAAAACCGCGTGCTGGTGATCACTGGCGGTCCGGGTACGGGCAAGACCACCCTGGTGAGGGCCATTTGCCAGACCGCCGCCGACCGAAACCTCCAGATCGCCCTGGCCGCCCCCACCGGGCGCGCCGCAAGGAGGCTCAGCGAGGCCACCGGACAGAGCGCCGGGACGCTGCACCGGATGCTGGAGTTTTCGTTTAAGGCCGGGGGCTTTCAGCGCAACCGAGAGAACCCGCTGGAAGCCGACCTGATGGTCGTCGATGAGGCCTCCATGATCGACATCTTCCTGATGCGATCGCTGCTGCAGGCCGTGCCGACCCAGTGCACCCTGGTCTTTGTTGGGGATGTGGATCAGCTCCCCTCGGTTGGGCCTGGAGACGTGCTCTCGGACCTGATCAACTCGGGCGTGGTGCCGGTGTGCCGTCTGACGACGGTCTTTCGCCAGTCTCAGGAGTCGGGCATCGTC
Source organism: uncultured Pseudomonadota bacterium (assembly GCA_937123825.1). Classification (GTDB taxonomy): domain Bacteria; phylum Myxococcota_A; class Bradymonadia; order Bradymonadales; genus CAKZKQ01. Next base: position 6,655 of record CAKZKQ010000549.1, on the reverse strand, counting down.
ACCAACGCCCACCGCATCAACCGGGGCGAGTTTCCCCAGGGCCAGAAGCTCCCCAAGGGTCAGTTGGCGGACTTTTATGTGTTGCGGTGCGCGGACGCTCAGAGTTTGCGCGCCAAAACGCTCAAGGTGGTCACCGAGCGCATCCCCAAGGCGTTTGGTTTTGACCCCACCCAGGACATCCAGGTCATCGCGCCGATGCACCGCGGGCCGCTGGGCTGCAAGAGCCTCAACGAAGAACTCCAAGAGTCGCTCAACCCCGAGTTGGGGCTTGAAGCGCGCCGCGGCCAGCGCACCTTCCGCACCGGCGACCGCGTCATGCAACTGCGCAACAACTACGACAAAGAGGTCTTCAACGGCGACGTCGGCACCGTCACCGCGGTGTTGGCCAACGACGACGAGGAGCGCGCGCACGGCATTGAGGTCGACATGGACGGGCGCCTGGTGACTTACGAGTATGAGGAGCTGGACGAGCTTAACCTGGCCTACGCCATCACGGCCCACAAGAGCCAGGGCTCGGAGTATCCGGCGGTCGTCATCCCGCTGGCCACGGCCCACTACGTGCTCCTGGAGCGAAACCTGCTCTACACGGCGCTGACGCGGGCCAAGAAGCTGGCCATCCTGGTGGTCATGGAGCAGGCGCTGGCTCGCGCTGTCAAAAACGTCACCGCGCGCGCCCGCTTCACCCGGCTCGCCGCGCGCCTCATTCTGGGCCGATGATCCAAAGTCGATCCAACCCTACTTGACCACCCAGACATGGGCTTTGTCATCGGGCTTCGCCGGTCCGACAAAACGCCGCACAGCGATGACGTTGGCGTTGGGATCGGCCCCGGGCATCGGCAAGAGCGAGCCCCAGGTCCCCTCGACCCAAATCACGCAGTGGCCCTCTTTGGGGCAGGTGTGCTGCAGGTGGGTCATCAACGAGATCCCCAACGCCCCGTCGTCGTAATCAAGCTCAATGGCCTCAGGGTCATCCACCGCCGCTGGCTCAAGCCCGATCACGGCCCGCTTGATGCTCAACCTGTGGTCTCCCCAGGCCAGCGCGATGGGGATCTTGATGGTTTTGTCGGCTTCGCCCTGGGCTTTGAGCCACGTCAGCAACTCTGGGGCGGGTTTGAGCGCCGGTCCGGGCTCAAAATCCAGCACAGGCAGGGGTGTTTTGGTCCTTTTGGGCACTTTTGGCTCCGCCTGGGCGCCTTCCTGGGCAGGTTTGTCCTTGGCCGGCGCAGGATCGGGTCGAGACTGGTCCTGGCAGCCGATCAAAGCGGCCATCAAACACACGCAGCACACCATCAAACGTCGATGCATGGTTTACCTCGGTCAAAGGGCGCCAGCGGCCACGTTGGGGCGGTGCCCGACAAGTCTCCCATCGTCTGGGTGGGTCGATGGCATGAGACCAGACGTGGTTTGGGATGTGTGGTTCACCCTGTCCGGGCGCCAGACGGCCTACTTTTCGGCTTGTTTCTTCTTGATCCGCTCGATGAAGGCGTCGGCGTTGACGGTCTGGGCATACTCGGGGTCTTTGATCTTGAGTTGCTCGATCAGCGCCAGCGCCTTGGCGTTTTGTTTGACCTCGCGGAAGTAGAGCGAGCCCAACTCGTAGAGCTGTCGTCCGGTCAGGTCGGGTCGCTTGGCGATGGCGTCGAGCAAGCCCAGCGCCTTCATCCTGTCCATGTTGCCGATGGCCTTCCAGCCAGCCAGCGCGCGACCGTAGAGGGCGCGCTGGTTGTCGGGGTGGTCGTTGATGATGCGCTCAAAGGCGGGATAGGCCTGCATGGCGGCCCCAGAGGCCAGCAGAGACTCGGCCTCAAGCAGGCGCTGCTCGGTGCTGGGGGGCTGGCCGTCGTCAGCGGGAGCCGAAGAGGGCGCGGTCGCAGGGGACTCGCCGTCTTGTGCGGGGGCAGAGGACGGCTGCGGCGTGGGGGTGGGCACCGGCACGGGCTTGTCGGGGATGGCGACGTTGTCGCCAAGGACGCGGTTCATCTCCTCAATGCGGCCGCGCAGGACTTTGGCGCTGACAGGGTAGAGGTTCTTCAACTCGGGGTCGAGCGACAGCGCCTTGATCCAGGAGGCGCGGACCTCTTTGATCAACTCGCGGTTGACCTGGGCGCTGCGGCTGATGAGGAAGCCGCGCACAAAGTGGACGCGCGCGTCGTTGGGGCGCGCTTTGAGGGCTTCGTCCACGAGGGTCCCGGCCATGGTCATGTGGCCCAGGTTGACGTAGGCCCAGGCCAGGCGCGGCGAGGTGAAGTGCTTGGCGCCGAAGCGATCGTAGGCGTCGCGGTAGGCGTCGACCAGTTCGAAGTAGCGCTGGGTTTGGACGGCGAAGTCTTCGAGCGCGTCGAGGTGCTGGTCGGTCTCGTCCATCAGGAAGACCTTCTCGGTGCGCGAGAAGAACTGGTCGAGGATCTCGTTGGCCTGCTTGAGCTGGGCGGCGTCGAGGCGCGGCTTGGAGGTGATCCGACCAAGGGCGGGGTCGGTGAAGGGCTCCACCAGGGGTCGGGTCAGGTCGGAGCCGGCCAGGCGCTCGGGCTGGGGGGCCAGATCACAGGCGGTCAGCGCGGCGGCGGCGCCAAAGGCGGCAACGAGCAGTGCAAGGCGTTGATTCACGATGGGATCCTCAGGGGGTCGTCATCAAGGGTCCAGCCGGTGGACTCGATCCACCCCTGGTCGGGGCAGGAGGCCAGCAGCTCGGCGACGGTCTGTTCAAAGCCCGGGACGCGCCGATGGGGCGCGATCTGAGCCAATGGCGCCAACACAAAGCGGCGCAGGTGAAGTCCGGGGTGAGGAACCTGGAGTCTGTCGTCGGCCCAGCGTCGTTGGCCAAGCAGCAACAGGTCCAGATCCACCAGACGGGGTCCTTTGGGGCGCGTTGGGTCCTTGATCCGCCCCAGGCTTTGCTCGATGCGCTGGAGTTGGTCCAGCACCTCCAGTGGTTCAAGGCAGGTTTGAACCTGCACCACAGCATTTAAGAAGGCGGGCTGGTCCAGATCAAGTCTGGGCTCGGTCTGAAAGACCTCGGAGGCACATTTTAGAGGTCCCAGCGCCTTGCCCAGGGCTGCGCAAGCGCGCCGGAGGTTGTCCAGGCGTTGCCCCAGATTGGAGCCCAGGCCAATGAAGGCCGTGGTGGGTTGTGGGTTCAAGGGTTCCAAAGCATGCCTCGGGGCGCGGCCAGGGGCGGCCACACGCATCCCATGTGTGGTATCCCAAGGCGTCGGTCAGGGCAAGCCAGCGGCGCCCCTGGCCTATGGGTTTTCTGCGGCCATGGCCTTGGCCTCGCACTCCACCAGGCGGTCAAACTCCTCGGGGGTCAGCAAGACCGCCGCGGGGGAGCCGTTCTGGGTGATGATGATGGGCCGCTGGTCGTCCTTGAGTTGTCGCAGGACCTGGGCGGCGCGGGCTTTGAACTTGCCAATCGGGATGATGTCTTCGGAAATGTGGAGTGTTTTCATGAGGACTCCGGTTTCAACAACACAGGCACAGTTGGAGAGGTTTTGCAGGCCAGAGGCTGTGGTTGTCGCCGTGAGGGCGTCGGTGAGGGAGCCTTGGGTGGCGGTGGGAGGCGCTTTGAAACGGTCCCACAAAGAAACCTTTATTCTGCATGCGTTAAAGGCCTTGTCAAACACCAGAATAAGACCCATATATAAGCCATAATTCAAGTCTCCTTATGGGACACATAAAACACCCCATAAAAGACCCCCAAAACGTACACCAGCGCGCCTTGAACCGCGACCTCTCCGCCCTACTGGCGGCGCGCGCGGCGCAAGGAACGGCACCGGTGTACGTCTTTCCTAATTGGTGGGCATCGGTTATGGTGCGTTGGTTTTTATGGTTGCGTAAGGTTTTTCACTGAGCCGAGCGGAGACGGGTTTTAAAAAAGAAGCGCAGGCGGACCTCCAAAAGAGGCCGCAGCCTCCTTTTTAAAGCGCGGCGTCTGGCAGGACGCGGGACGTTTGCCTCGCCTGGCTCATCTATGCAGGAGGTCCCAAGGCACGATGACGGAATTTCTGAACATCGCCCTGGCCTTTCCGACCCTGATTTTCACGTTCATGCTGGGGCTAGTGGTCCTCTATTGGCTCTTTGTCATCGTGGGCGCGTTGGACATCGACGTGCTGGACGTGGGTGATTTTGGGATCGACGGGGCTGCCGACGGGGCCGCTGAGGCCGCCGCCGAGGCTGCCGCAGAAGCCGCTGCCGAAGCCGCCGCTGAGGCTGCCGCCGAGGCCGTGGCGGAGGCCGCAGGAGAAGCCGTGGCGGAGGCTGCCGCCGAAGCTGCCGCAGAAGCCGCCGCTGAGGCCGCTGCCGAGGCCGCCGCTGAAGCTGCCGCCGAGGCCGCAGGGGAAGCGGCTGGAGAGGCCGCCGCCGAGGCCGCCGGAGGGGGTTTTGCCTCCGTTGTGGTGGGCATCCTCTCTGCTCTGAACCTGCGCCACGCCCCGGTCACGGTGGTCTTCAGCGTCCTGGTCATCTACCTGTGGCTGACCACCTTCCTGGGGATGTACTACCTGCAGGGCGTGCTGGGCGCAGGGATTTTGGCGGTGGCGGTCACGGCGGGCTCGCTGCTGGTGTCGCTGATCGGCACCTCGCTGACGGTCCGCCCCATGAAGCCGCTCTTTGTGACCCACACCCACCGGGGCGAGGACACGCTGATCGGCAAAGTGGTCACCATCGCGACCCAGAGCGTCACCGAGCGCCACGGTCAGGCGCGCGTGGTGCGCGACGGGGCCGAGTTGAACCTCTCGGTGCGCTGCGAAGACAACAACTCGATGACCAAGGGCTCCAAGGCCCTGATCATCTCTTACGACAAAGAAGATAACATTTATCACGTCGAGCCCATCGACGACCTGCTGGCCCAGCCTCGCTAAGGGCAGACAGGTCCCCAAAGTGGGTCTCGGGTGCATCAAAACCATAAGACGAAGGAGGGTGCCTCTCTATGTTCGAACCACCTGTGATTGCAGGGCTGATCGTTGCCGGCGTCGTTGTGCTGCTGGCCGTGGGCTTTCTGGTCATGCTGACGCGCTTCTACCGCAAGGTCGACCAGGGTAAGGTGCTGATCGTCAACAAGCTCAAGACCGAACCCGAGGTGACCTTCACCGGCGGCATGGTCTGGCCCATCATCCACCGCGCAGAGGTGATGGACATCTCGTTGAAGACCATCGAGATCGACCGCCGGGGCAAAGACGGGCTGATCTGCGCCGACAACATCCGCGCCGACATCAAGGTCACCTTCTTTGTCCGGGTCAACAAGACCAGCGAAGACGTCCTGAAGGTCGCCCAGTCCATCGGCTGCACCCGCGCCTCAAACCAGGGCACCCTGGAGGAGCTCTTCAACGCCAAGTTCTCTGAGGCCCTCAAGACGGTCGGTAAGCAGATGAACTTTGAGGACCTCTTCATCGAGCGCGACAGCTTCCGCGACCGCATCCTGCGCGTCATTGGCGAAGACCTCAACGGCTACAAGCTTGAGGACGCCGCCATCGACTTCCTGGAGCAAACGCCCATCGACGCCCTCGACGAGCACAACATCCTCGACGCCCAGGGCATCAAGCGCATCACCGAGCGCACCACCAAGGAGCGCATCGAGACCAACCACTTCACCAACGAAGAGCGCAAGCGCATCAAGGACCAGGACGTCTCGGCCAACAAAGAGATCATGGCCCTTGAGCAGGACGAGGCCCGCGCCCAGGAAGCCCAGAAGCGCGAAATCGCCACCGTCCAGGCCGAAGAGCGCGCCGCCATCCTCAAACTCCAGGCCATCAAGCGCCAGGAAGCCGAAGAGGCGCGCCTCAAAGCCGAAGAAGCCATCTCCGTGCGCGAAGAGAACAAGGTCCGGGAAGTCGACATCGCCAAGACTCGCCGTCAAGGCGCCCTGGCGGTCGAGAACGAGCGCGTCGAGATGGAGCGTGCGCTGGAGGCCATCGGCCGCGAGCGCAAGGTCGAGATGGAGCGGATCGACAAAGAGAAGCAGCTTGAAAAGCAGCGCAAAGAGATCGCCGACATCATCCGCGACCGCATCGCCGTCGAGAAGAACGTCGCCGAAGAGGAAGAGCGCATCAAAGACCTGCGCGCGGTCAAAGAGGCCGAGCGTGGCAAGCAGGTCAAGGTCATCTCGGCCGAGGCCGAGGCCCAGGAACAGCTGGTCAAGTCCATCAAGGCCGCCGAAGCCCAGCAGGAAGTGGCCAAGTTCAAGGCCCGCGAGCGCCTGACGCTGGCCGAGGCCGACCTGGAAGCCGCCGACAAGACCGCCAAGGCCAAACAACGCATGGCCGAGGGTGTCCAGGCCGAGCAGGCCGCCCCTGGTCTGGCGCAGGCCCGCGTCAAAGAGGTCCACGCCGCCGCGCTTGAGAAAGAGGGGCTGGCCGAGGCCCGCATCCTGCGCGAAAAACTCCAGGCCGAAGCCGCCGGGCTCGAAGACAAAGGCATGGCCAACGCCAGGGTCAAAGAGGCCGACGCCGCCGCCATTGAAAAGTTTGGTCTGGCCGAGGCCAAGGTCGAGCTTGAAAAACGCATCGCCGACGCCAAGGGCAAAGAAGAGGCCGGTATGGCCAACGCCCGCATCAAAGAGGCCGACGCGGCCGCGGTCGAGAAGTTTGGTCTGGCAGAGGCCGTCGCCCTTGAGAAGCGCGGCCTGGCCGAGGCCGTGGCCATCAAAGAGAAGCTCGAC
>CAKZKQ010000548.1 GCA_937123825.1 uncultured Pseudomonadota bacterium | reverse complement strand
CGTCACTGCGCTGCCAACGCCCTCAAAGCTGCTCAGAACGTGCCCACGGGTCACCACATGATGGGTCGATACGCCGAACGCCTGTTGAGTCAGACCTTCGTGTAGAACCCAAGAGGCCTTTCCTGATGCAGGTCAAAGTCCCTGGTTCTGCGTTTGAGGATGGTGTGGGTGGGTTTCAGTCGATGAGTTGATCGCGGAATTCGAGCAGCTTGCCCTTCATCTCTTCAGAGTTGCGCGTGCACTCGCCCAGGATATGGTGCAGTTCTTCAAAGGTGACGTCGGGGTCCATCTCTCGCAGGATTTTATCGATGCGGATTTTGTCCAGCGAAGAGGGGTTGGTCAGGTCGATGCGGCGGTAGTTCTCGTAGACCTTTTGGATGTCCTGGATGTAGTCCTGCAGGAGCTGCATGTCGTTTTTGAGTTGGGAGACGACATCGTTGAGCGGCTCGTAGGTGGCCATGGCCGCGGTGCGCAGTGCCGCGCCGTTGTCCGAAGGGCCGCTGGGCGTGGGGGCGGCGGCCGCAGTACGGCGAGCGTCTTGAAGATCGCCCAGAGCGCGGCTGAGGTCGTCTTGGAGGCGACGGTTTTCCAGTCTCAGGCGGTCTTGTTGGGCGCTTTCATCGCCGCGCACTCTGGAGGCGTCGTCCAGGGCCCGTTCCAGCTCTGTGACGCGCCGTGACATGGCTTCGCGCTCGGCGCTGATGCGCTCCAACTCTGCGGGTTGGGTGGGAGATTCGACTGGCGCGACCGCCTGTGCCTCCTGGAGGAGGGCTTCGAGTTCTTCGATGCGGTGGCGTTGGTCGCGGCTTTTGCGGCGCAGCTCGTTGATTTGGTTTTGGGCGTTGCCGCCGCGGGCGCTGTCGGCCTCCAGCTCCTGGCGCAGGTTCTGGTTCTCTTCGAGCAAGACGTCCAGGCGCTTGCTGCGGCTCTCCAGTTCGGTCTTGAGGCGGTCAAACTCGGCGACGTTGCGGTCGGCGTCTTCGCGGTAGGAGGCGATCTCCTGACGCATGTCCTTCAGGTCGCGCTCGTTGTCGACCAGTTGGCTCTCTTTGGCGTCGATGACCAGGCGCAGGCGGTTGAGTTCGTTTTGAAGGTCCGCGTTTTCGTCGCCTTCGGTGCTGACCATGTCGCGCAGGCCGTCGAGTTCGCTGCGCACGCGTTTGAGTTCAAACTCGTTGAGGTTGGCCATGCGCTCGGACTCGGCCAGCGAGCGCTCAAGCTGGTTGACCTGGACCTTGAGGTTGGCGTTCTCCTCGATCAGCTCGGCGACCTGACTGTTGCCGCGATCGTGCGCTTCTTCGATGAGGCTGAGCTTGTATTGCAGGTCTTCAATGACTTCGCGTTTCTGGCGCAGCTCATCGCGGTAGCTTTCGATCTGCTGGAGTTGCTCGTCGGCTTGGATTTTGAGCCGATCGTAGCGCTCCTGAAATGAGTCGATGACCACCTGCTTTTGGGTGACGTCTCGCTCCAGATCCCGAATCCGACCGTCCTGGTCCGATTGGGCTTCGTCGAGGCGTTTTTGCAGGGCGTCGCGTTCGCTCTTGGCTTCGGCCAGTTGTCCTTCGAGGGCGTTGACCTGAGACATGTCGGGTGCGACGCCCTGGGGGACCACGGGGGTGGACGAAGAAGACAGCGGGGTGGGGCTATGGCGAGGGACCACGGGGGGTGGTGCGACCTCGGCTTGTGCCTGGTAGATGGGGGGCGGCGCGGCTTGCCCGATGCCCGTCATGGCGGAAAAGTCATGGGGGCTCTGCGGCAGCACGGTGGCCTGCGCAGGGGGCAAATCCTGATAGGAGCGCGGCGCGGGGGCAAAATTTCCAGATGGCGGCACCTGGGCGTTCATCGGGCCCGAGGTGGCGGGGTGATGGAACTCTTCTTTGAGTGAGAAGCGCACCACCAGGCGGCCGCAGTTGATCTCGTCGTTGTGTTTGAGCAGTTGGCGCTGGACCTGTTGGCCGTTGACGTAGGTGCCGTTTGACGAGCCTCTGTCGACAACTTCAAAGGAGCCGTTGAGGTAGACAAACTCGCTGTGGCGCCTGGAGACCGAGCCGTCCGAGGTGCGGATCTGGCATTCGACGGCGCGGCCAACGATGACCTTGGGGTTGGACTCGTCGAGCCAGATCTGGCGCTCTTCGTTGTTGTCGTCGATGTAGCTCAGGTTGGCGCGCACAACGACGATCTTGTCCTGCTCCAGCGTCATGCCGCCGTCGTCATTGTGAAAGCGCATGACGAAGCTGCCGCAGTAGATTTCGTCGCCGTCTAGAAGGCGCTGCTTGGCGATGCGGCGGTTGTTGACGTAGGTGCCAGAGGAGCTGTTCTGATCGGCCAGCTCGATCCCGCCGGCGGTGTACTCGATGGTACAGTGGCGCCTGGAGACCGAGCCGTTGGACGTTCTGATGACGCTGTCAGGATGACGCCCGACTGTGACCTCGGGGAACTCGCGCCCAATATAGACGTTGTGTTCCTGACCGTTTTTATCCCAGTAGACGATGCGTGCCAATCGCCTGCTCCAACCCGTTTTGTGCGCCCAGTAAAAGAAGTGCTGCGTAACCTTTGCCTGATTTTCTTTAACACAGGCAGCGCCTTTTCTAAACCGCGGCGGCGATGAAAACCCGAGTTTTTTGGGCGATCGTGGTGGGGTGGGAGCGCGGCCGTTGGGTTCAGAGTTGGAAGGCGGCGGTGGAGCCGGTGGGGCCTCGGGTGATCTCAAGGCGAGCGGCGATGCGCTCCTTGATTTCGGGCACGTGGGAGATGATCCCGACCATGCGGCCGCCAGCTTGGAGATCGAGCAGGGCGTTGAGGGCCAACTCGATGGCTTCGCTGTCGAGGCTGCCAAAGCCTTCATCGATGAAGATGGCCTCAAGGCGGATGCCGCCAGCGTAGCTCTGGACCACATCGGCCAGCCCCAGCGCCAGAGAGAGGGCCGCCAGGAAGCTCTCGCCGCCCGAGAGCGTGATGACGTTGCGGCAGGTGCCTGTGTAGCTGTCGTGGACTTCGAGTTCCAGGCCGCCAGCGGCGCGGTGATCTTCGGGGTCGTGGGCACGGCGCAGATCGTAGCGCTGGTTGCTCATCACCCGAAGGCGGCGGCTGGCGCGTTCAAGGACCTCGTCCAGCAGAGCGGTGAGGACGAAGCGCTGGAAGGTCATGCGCAGCTCGTTGCGGCCCGAGGCGACTTTGGACAGCCGTCCGATGATGGCGTAGCGGGCCTCCTTGGTGCGCCGTGTCTGGTTGAGGGCTTCAAGTTGGGTGGGGCGCTCCTGGGTCAACTCAAGGTGCTTGCCCAGTGCGGTGACCTGCTCGATGGCGGCTTCATGGGCGGCGCGGTGGGTCTCTTCGGCGGCTTTGAGGGCGTCCATATCGGGGCGCTGGAGGCCTTTGGAGAGTTCATCGGCGCGGTTGGCTTCGCGCTGGGCGGCGGCCAGGCGGCCGTCGAAGTCCTGGAGTCTGGCTTGGAGCAGGTCGATGGTGGAGGCGGGGCGCCCGGCGTCGGTGTAGAGCGCCATGGAGTCGAAGCCGGCTTGCTGGCGCGCGGTGTCGTAGGCGCGGCGCGCCTCCTGGGCCAATTGGCGCGCTTTGCTCAGCGCGCCTCGGGCCCGGTCCAGAGCAGTGCTGGCGGCTTGCTGGCGCTCCTGGGCCTCGCGGTGGCGCTCCTGGGCGGCTTCGAGCGTCCCAGAGATGGCCGCGATGGCCTCTTGGGTGGCGGTGACGGCGGCCTCAAGCTGATTGGGGTGGTGGAGGTGCTCGGGGATGTTGGTCTGGCGCTCCTGGACAATGGCCAGGCTGGCGGCGGCGCTTGCGGCGGCGCGCTCGTGCTCCAGGCGTTGGGTGTCGGCGGCCTGCCGCAGCGTTTGTGTGTGTGCCTGGGCCGCTTCCAGCTCGGGGCGAAGGGTTTGGAGGGCGTCTGCAGAGGCGCGCGCTGCTTCCAGCGCCGTGTTTTGGACGGCCAACCGCTCTTGGAGGACTTCGGCGCTGGGCAAATTGGCGCAGTCGGCTTGGAGGTGCTTCAGGTGCTCCTGGTTGCTTTGATGGGCCGACGCCTGGGTTTTGAGTTCTGCGCTCAGGCGCAGTTGATCTTGTCCAAGGCGCTCAAGACGTTGGCGCTTGCGCTCTACGGTGACCTGTGTGGGCAGCGCCTCGTCGCTTTTGGCCGGGGCGGGGTGGTGGCTGGAGCCACATACGGGGCATGGCTTGTTTGAGTTCAGCTTGCTTGCCAGGATCGCGGCTTGTCCGCCCATCCAGGCCGCTTCGATCAAGACCAACTCCTGGCGCTCTTGCTCCAGTTCGCCTTCAAGGCGTTTGAGGTTGTCGCGCTGGTGTTCGAGCGCCTGGGTCAGCAGTTGGTCCTGGTCAAGGGCGGTGTCCAGGTCATGGCGAGCCTGGAGTTGTTGGCGCAAGGTGGTGGTGCGCTCGGTCAGCGCTGGGATTTCTGCGGCGGCCTGTCCGGCGGCAGTGGCTGCGATGCGCCGCGCGCCGAGCTGCGCTTCGGCGCTCTGGAGGGCGGCCTGGGCGTCCTTGAGCCGTTTGGCGCTGCTTTCGAGCGCTTTCTGGTCGCGCTGGTGGGCTTGCTGGGCTTGTCCCAGGCGCTCGACCTGTTGTCGCAGCTCTTGGAGTTGGCGAAGCTGGCGCCGGGCCTCTTCGAGTTCGGGGACGCGTTTTTTGGCCGCTTCGAGCGCTTTGTGCGCCTTTTGATGGGCCTGATCGGCTTTGAGGGTCTCTTTGATGTGCGCCTCTTGGGCGCTGGAGGCCGCGCGAGACTGCTCTTCGAGGTTCTGGGCCAACTCCTGGGACGGGCGGACGGTGGCCGCGCGCCGGGCGGCGTCCAGCTCATTGCGCACAGCGTCGATCTGGGGGATTTCGTCTTGGAGGGCGCCGAGTTGAGCGTGGCGCTCGTCGCGTTGGCGCAGGATTTCTGCCACGGCGCGGCCCTGGGCCAGGGCCTGTTGCGCTTTGGTGGCAGCCGCCTCGCTCTCTTGGCGGGCCTCGATGGCGCCAGCCACGTCCTGCTTGATTTGCTTACACTGCGCCTCAAGGTCGATCTGGGCGCTGGCGCCCGACTGCTCCAGGATCAATTGGCGGCTGACGCGGACTTTCTCCAAATCGGTGGCGACCGTGCGGGCGTCGGCTTTTAGGAAGTCCTCCACGCGTCGGTAGATCTCGGTCTGGAAGAGGGTCTCCATGATGGCTTGCCGCTCGGCCGAGCGCGCCGTGAGCAAGCGGCGAAACTGGCCCTGGGGCAGGATGACGACCTGACGAAATTGATCAAGCCTGAAGCCCAAGAGGTCCTCGACGGCTTCGGTGACTTTGGAGGACTGGTGGGCCATAACCTGGCCGTCTTCGTCCAGATCGGTCAGTCCAGTGCGCTTCCAGAGCGTGGCCGAGGCAGAGATGGTGGTGGTCCCGCCGCCGCGCTTCTTGGCCCGCTCCTGGCGAGGGCGGCGCGTGACGCGGTAGGCCTCCGAGCCCAGAGTGAAGTCCAGGGTCACAAAGGCGGTGTCGGACGGCGCGGCGTGGTCGCTGCGCATCAACTCAGGTGAGCGGTTGTCTCCCGAAGCCCGGCCGTAGAGGGCAAAGCAGATGGCGTCCAAAATGGTGGACTTGCCGCTGCCGATGGGGCCGTGGATGAGGAAGCAGCGGTGCTCGCCGAGGTTGTTGAAGTCGATTTCCTGACGGTGCGCGTAGGAACCAAAGGCGTTGATGACAAGGCGTTGGGGTCTCATTTAAACGGTGGCCTCGCGCTCTTGCTGTGCCATGGACTCCAACATCTCGGTCAAGGCGGTGTGTTCATCTTCGGTCAGGTCGACGCCGGTGACTTCGTGGAAGAAGTCCTCAAAGAGCTGCAACGGGGTCCGTTTGCGGTGGTCGACGCGCTCTTGAAGAGGGTCGGGGACGTCCAGAAAGGTCCGCTCGATCTGCAGCACGTTGGGGTAGACCTCGCGCAGACGCCCGATGGGGTCGAGCAGCGCGCCTTCGTCATAGAGCACCGCGCAGATGTAGTCGTCTCGGCTGCGGCCCTGGTCGTCTTTGAGCAAATCCTGGAGGTAGCCGCGGATTTTGCGGATCTGGCGCCTGGGGGTCAACTCAATCGAGTCGATCCGCACCTGACCTCGCTCGTCCATCTCTACCAGGCTGATGCCCCGCTCGTCCTCAATCTCGCCAAAGGTGTAGGGCAGCAGCGATCCCGGATAGTGGATGCGCCCGTCGCCGAGCGTCTGGCGAGGATGGAGGTGACCCAGCGCGACGTAATCAAAGAGGCCAAGCTTCTCGGCCGCGATGGCGTCACCGCCGGCCAGAGCCCCCAGATTGCGCTCGGACTCGCCCTGTTTGCCGCCGACCACCGTGGCGTGGGCGACCAGGACCGAGCGATCCCCTTTGGGTTGGCGCTGCCAGGCTTGTTGAACCAGAGCTTCCATGGCGGTGGCGTGGGTGCGCACGGCCTGATCCCCGGTGTGGGCCCGGGCCACGGGGGGCTCGGCAAACGGCAGCAGGTGGATGTGCACCGGCCCGTGCTTGTCATGGATGACCATGGGGCGCTGGGATTTTTCAAGGACGCTGGAGACATGCAGGTTCTTGTGGCTAAAGAGCCTGGAGCCAAAACCCAGTCGGTCGGGGCTGTCGTGGTTTCCTGCGATGACCCCCACCGCCACGTTCATGTCCACCAGACGGCTAAAGACCTCGTCCAACAACCGCACGGCGTCCGGCGGTGGCACGGCGCGATCGTAGAGATCTCCTGCGATGATCACCGCGTCCGGACGGCTGTCCTTGACCAGTGCCAGAAACTCCTCAAGCACATGGGATTGATCCTCTGTCATATGCAGGCCGTGAAACAACCTGCCAAGGTGCCAGTCCGCCGTGTGGATCAAGCGCATATATCTTCGCCTCTCCTTCCATGGATCCAGTAAGCGCCGCCCTGCGCGGCGTTTGGAGGTTAGGCATCGGGTGAACGCCTGTCAAGTGTCTTTGGCGCCCCACTTCAAAAACGCCTGGATGTGGTACAACACGGCCTGTGCAGCGCTTTGAAGCTGCTTGAATGGAGAAGAATGTCGATGAAGATCACCCCCGGATATGGGCATTGGTTGCTCCTGATGTCTTGTTGCGCTGTGCTGGCCGCTTGCCCCAGCCGCACCGGCATCCAACAAGGCCAGGGCCAGCAGACGGTCCACGAGCGCGAGAGCGTCCCTGGGGCGCGCGCCTTTTTGATTGAGCGCGCGGACCAACTCCTGAGTGGCCCCGGCGCCGAAGCCCGCGTGGGCGACTTCCGCATGGAAAACCCGCACGTGGTGGTGCTGGTGGGCGACGTCGACCATCAAGTCGGCTTTGGCGCCTCGGGCGGCACCGTGCTCGACGCCGCGATGCGCCACTCAGGCCAGGATGCCCTTGGCCAGTTGCTGCTCTTTCTCGACAACACCTGGCCCCGTCAGGCCCTCTACCGCGAGGTGCTGGTGGTTGAGCCTGGCGGTGCAGGCAAGCGCGCGGTGCTCGAAGTCCACGGCCGAGACACCCAGGACGCCTCCATCGTGATCACCACCCGGTACATCCTGCCGGCCGACGCCCGCGCGTTGACCATCGAGACCCGCGTGCGCAGCCCCCGCGCCATTTCAGGCTTTGAACTCGGCGATGCCCTCCAGTGGGGACACTCTCGGGCCTTTGCCCCTGGTGTTGGTCACGCGCTGGCGCGCCAAAAGCCCACCGTCCCGTGGTTGGCCGCCGAGGCCCCTGGGGTCAGCTACGGGTGGGTCAGCCAAAGCCCCACCATGACCACCATCAACGGCGCCGGTTGGTCCGACGCCAACGTCATCACCGCCGATCTGGAACCCGGCAAGGAGGTGCTCTACACGCGTCACCTGACCATCGGCGATGGCTCGTTGGGCTCGGCGCTCGAACCCATCTTCAAGCTCGGCGACACCCCCACCCGTGAGGTGTCTGGCACCGTCACACTCCACCCCGACGGCAAACCGGTCCCAGGGGCCCGCGTGGAGGTCTTGCGCGCCGGTCAGCCCTACGCCGCCTTCAACGCCGACGCCGAGGGCCGCTTCAAAGGCGTCCTGCCCAGCGGCGTCACCGACTTCACCCTCCAGGCGTCCACCTCCAGCCAGCTTCCCCACGGCGGCCCTGTGCCGCTGGGCGCCGAGCCCATGGCGCTCAAGCTCGATCGCAGCGGCGCGCTGGACTTTGAGCTCGTCGACGGCGCTGGCAATCCCATGCCCGGCAAGCTCACCTTCAAAGGCACTGGCCAGACCCCCGATCCTCGCCTTGGGCCCGCGCACATGGCGCAGCACAGCGGCCATCAAGTGGCGTCGCTGACTGGCAGCGGTCAGGTGGAGCTGCCCCCTGGGACCTACACCGTGTACGCCTCCAGAGGGCCTGAGTACGACCTGGACAGCGCCAAGGTCGACCTCAAGCCCGGTCAGCCCGTCAAGGTCCGCCTCGCCCTTAAGCGCGTTCTGGACACGACCGGTTATCTGGCCGGTGACTTTCACCAACACGCCGTGCCGTCGCCCGACTCGCTGGTCCCCCTCAAGGAGCGCGTGCTGAGCAACATCGTCGAAGGGGTCGAGATCCTGGGAAGCTCCGACCACAACCATGTCACCGACTATCGACCCATCATCAAAGAGATGAAGGCAGAGCGCTGGCTCGCTTCAGTGGTCGGCAACGAGGTCACCACCAGTGATCTGGGCCACTTCAACGCCTATCCTATTGAACCCAGGCCCAAGATGCCTGCAGGAGGGGCCATCGCGCCCGCCGACATGAGCCCTGCCGAGATCTTTGCGGCGCTGCGCGCAGTTGCTCCCGAGCGCAAGGTCATTCAGGTCAACCACCCCCGCGCTTCACAGAGCGGTTATTTCACCGCCATGGGCCTGGAGCCCGGTTCGCTCAAAGCCAGCGATGACCGGATGAGTTGGGACTTTGACGCCGTCGAGGTCTTCAATGGGCACCGGGTCAAGCAGGCGTTGGAGGTGATGGACGATTGGTTTGCGATGCTCAACAAAGGCGGGATTTTTGTGGCGATGGGCAACAGCGACACCCACGCTGTGCTGGGAGACGAGCCCGGCTATGCGCGCACCATGGTTTATGTCGGGCATGATGATCCCGCGGCCTTCACCGCCGAGCAGCTTGTTGAGGCGCTGACCAAAGCGCGCCGCGCGGTCATCACCAACGGCCCCATGATCGAGGCCAGCCTTGGCGGCGTGCCTGTGGGGGGCTTTATCAAGCCTCAACCCGGACAGCAGGCAAGCCTCAAGGTGCGCGTGCAAGCGGCGCCCTGGATCAGCGTGGATCGTGTGGAGGTCATTGTGGGTGGTGAGGTCGTGCACACGTGGGGCGGCTTGGCAGACAAGGTCTCACCGGTGCGCGTGGATGAGACCCTTCAATTGCCGATCGACAAACCCGGCTGGGTGGTGATTCGGGCCATCGGAGACCTGCCCATGGCGCCTGTGGTGTCGGGCGAGCGGTCTGCGTTGGCGTTCACCAACCCGATCTGGATTGGGGAGCTGGTTCAGGAGTGAGTGCGGAGGGGGCTTTAGAAGAAGCCCAGTTCAAGGCGCGCGTCTTCGCTCATCAGTTCGGGCGTCCACGGGGGATCCCAGACGATTTCCACGCTGGCATCGGTCACGCCTGCGACGCCGCGGACCTTGTCTTCAACTTCGCCAGGCAGCGAGCCCGCCACAGGGCAGGCCGGTGAGGTGAGCGTCATCTTGATCTCTGCAGAACCTTCGGTGTCGACATCGACCTCGTAGATGAGCCCCAGTTCGTAGATGTCCACGGGGATCTCGGGGTCGTAGATGGTCCGCAGGATGTCGATGATGCCCTGCTGAACCAACTCGGGGGTCAACCCAGAGCCCGCCACGCCGCCGTTGTCCGCGTTTTGGACCTCGGCCTCGGTGGTTGCTTCAGCCTCGGTTGTGGCTTCAGCTTCGGTTGTGGCTTCGGCTTCGGTGGTCGCTTCGGCCTCTGGCTGCACCTCGGTCTGGGCCTCAGGTTGGACCTCGGGTTGTGCCTCGACGGCAGGGGTGGGGTCTTGTTCTTGGGTTTCGGTGTTCATCGCTCTATTTGACTCCACAGGGCCTGGGCGTGGCCTTCGATCCTCATCCGGACGGTGATGCCGGTGGGCAACCCGGTTTATGGGGGCGCGGCTTGAGCCGCTGACCTGGGGAAAATAGACCCCCTGGGTCCACTTTGCAATCTGTTTGAGCGCGCAGCGCCCCAAATCGGCGCAAGAGGTCACCTTGGCCCGATTTCATCTATGTTCTGAGATGATCGATGGGGGGAGTGGGTTGCGGCGTCTATGTCCTCATGCCTTCAAATCATGTTTGTGTTCGTTGTTGGGACATGACAGCGTGCTTTGGGTGAGGCATAATCAAAGACTGGGATATTGTCCAACCCCACTTGAAGATGTGGATCGTGTGTTGCCACTGCGTCGCAGAGCGCGGTCTGGGATTTGGTGGAGTGTCAAAGGCACTGCGGGCCTTGTGTTGCCCGGCTCTAAGGTATGCAAACATCACGCACATACACCATTCTGATCGCTGAAGAGGAAGAGGCGCTGGGGCCGATGCTGGAGGCATTGGCCGGGCAGCTGCCTTTGAAGGTTGTCAAAGCCGATGACGGTCACAGCGCGCTGCGTTTGTGTGATGAGCACCAACCGGCGCTGTGTTTTGTCGACGTTCTTTTGCCTGGACTGGACGGGTTTGAGGTATGTCAGACCATCAAACAGCGCCCTGGCGCCCACCGCGCCCCGGTGATCATGACCAGCACCGTCTTTGCCGAGCGCTCCGTGGTGGAGCGGGACATGCGCAGGGCAAACGCCGACGGGTTTTTAAGCAAGCCAGCGCGCACCGATGAGGTGCGCCGCATACTCTTTGAACACCTGCCCGCTTTGGAGTCTGTCGAGCGTCAAGGGACCCCATCGTCGCCGGTGTTGGCCGGTCACAGCACTCGCCCCTTGAGGCGTCCCAAGGTCCTGGTGGTCGAAGACCAGCACGATCTCAACTACATCTACCGTGGTTTTGTGTCGTCGTTGGGCCTGGATACGGTGGGGGCGTTTGACGGCGAGGAGGCGCTTCAGCTCTTTGAGCGCGAGCAGCCCTCTTTGTGTCTGGTGGACCTTTTGCTGCCCGGCATCAACGGTTTTGAGGTGTGCCGCAGGCTCAAGGCGCTGTCGCGCGGGCGCAAGGTGCCCGTCATCATCATGAGCGCCGTGTACCGCAACGTCGAACACCTGGAGCGCGATTTAAAGCGCTACCAGGCCGACGACTTCATCCACAAGCCGTTCTCGATGGAGGCGCTCCACGAGCTGCTGACCGATCATCTGCCCGAGCGCGAGGCGCTTCACCCCGATCTAAGCTCCCAGCGCGATCTCTCAGGCCCCGAACTCTTGCAGGAGAACATGGCTCGACACATGAAAGTCGAGCTTGGGGCCGGGGAGCGTGGGAACCTTGCGGACATCGACTTTGCGTCCCTGCTCTTTAAGATCTTCAGCGAAGAGTTGACCGGTCGATTGACCATCCGGCACCTGGAGATGTTGCGCGAGATCCATTTTTGGAGAGGCGCCCCGGTCTACGCTTTTAGCAACTCGGTGGATGATGCCTTGGGGACGCTCCTGGCCAAGCGCGGGCTTTTGAGCATGGAGGTGGTGCACGACGTGCTCTTGGGTGCCGAACACTCTGGGCGGCTGGGTCAGGAACTGGTGCGCCGGGGTTTGATCACCGAGCAGGAACTCAGCAGTGCCCTTCAGGAGCAGATCCGTCAACGCATCCTGGCCTGTTTTGGCATGACCGAAGGGGCCTATCGCTTTGAGCGCGGCGAGTCTGTGGTGGAGCGCGATGCCGGGGCGCAGTTCAATGCGTTGGGGTTGTTGCGCGATGGGGTCTCTCGGTTCACTTCGACCAACCGTCTGGCGGAGTTGATGGAGGGCTACGTGCACCGCTACGTCACCCCGACCGTCCATCACGGCAACTTCTTCCCGCACTTCCCGGCCTCAGAGCCCGAGCGACGTTTTATGGCGGCCATCGACGGTCGCAAGACCCTCTCTGAGCTGTTCCGTTTGAGGATTTTGGAGATCTCCAACGCGCTCTCGTTGGTGTGGAGCCTCTACATCGCTCGGATGATTTTTTTCAGCGAGGTGCCCGGCGACAGCCTCTCTGGGCCGCGTCGCCCCAAGAGCAGCCCTGGCGCTCGCTCCGGCAAGGTGAACGCGCAGCGCCGCGATGTGGAGAGCACCCCGTCTGAGAGCGGACTCCAAGACGGTGTGTCGGTCTGGTCCCAGATCTTTGGCGACGGTTGATACCAAAAGTCAGTCAGGCGTCTGCATTTTGGTGTGAGCGCCTCCAGAGCACATCACATTTTCAGTGGATCTTGAATGTCTCTGCAAAGCAGCGCGCAGCGCGGGTCATTTGCAGGTGTCGGGCAAGGTGATCTTGCGGCGCGAGCGCTTGGCTTCATTGCGCAGCAGCTTGACGGCGGGGCAGTAGTGGGCGTCGAGTTCGACGGCCTTCTTCAGGTGCTTGAGTGTGCTGCCGCGTTGTCTGAAAGAGCGGGCCACGCGGGCCTTGTGGTAGAAGGCCGGAGCGTGGTTGTAGCGGGTGGCGTTGTCGAGTTCGCGCACCACATCGGGGTGCTGTAGACCGTGGCGCAGCTCGTAGATGCGGGCGAGGATGGTGTGTCCCATGGCCAGATCGTCTTCAGAGGGGTCCTGGCGCTGAAGGGCGCCAAAGCCTTTTTGTGCCATGGAGATGGCGCGGTTCCAGTCGCCGCGTTGTCGATGGTACTCGCCAAAGCTAAGCCGCGCGCGGGCACCCCAGGTGGGGTCTTTGAGGATGGCGTCGAGGTGTTTGCGGGCGTTGCTGGGGCGGCGCAAGTTGAGGTGGCACCACGCCGAGAGGTAGTGGGCTTCGGCGCTGCGGGCGCTGTGTTGGCCCTTAAGCACCCGCTCAAAGTAGCCCAGGGCGCGTTTGTAGCGGTGGGCGCGGAACTCGTTGAGGCCTTGCAGATAGAGGACCTGGAGAGAGTCCGGGTTGCTCTGCAGGAGCTTGTTGAGGTTGTTGTTGGCCTCTTTGAACTGGCCGAGCATGATCTGGGCGTAGGCCAACTCGGTCAGGACGCGGGTGTCTTCGGGGCGTTGCTGCGAGGCGCTCTGCCAGATGGACAGGGCCTGTTTGTAGTCGTTGTTTTTGAGCGCGATCTGACCGAGCAGTTCATAGGAAGCCATGTTGGCCGGGCGGTGTTGTCGAGCCCGCTCGCAGCTCTGCGAGGCGCGGTCAGGTTGCCCGATGGAGAGGTAGGCCCGGCACAAGTCCAGCGAAGGGGGCATGCGGAGCCTGAAGACGCCGTTGGGGTCGAGCGACACCGCGCGCCGCAGGGGCTCGATGGCGTCCTTTTGTTTGCCGCGCTCAAGCAGGGCGCGTCCCAGGCGCCACTGCGCCAGCGCGCTGTCTTTTGTCTTGGCCATGGTGCGCAGCTCTCGCAGGGCGTCATCGCGGCCGAGGATGGCGCGGACCATGGTCAGGTCGTGTTTGGCTTCGGAGTCATCTCCGGCGGTGTTGTAGGCCTCTTCGGCCTCTTTATAGCGCTGGAGGATGATGAGCGTGTGTCCTTTGAGGATGTTGGCGGCGGTGTCATCGTCGGCCATGCCCACCGAGAGTTGTTCAAGGGCCTGGGATGGGCGCCCCTGCAGGACGCTGAGCCAGGCTTGGAGGCGTCCGCCTCGCCATTGGGTCCCAAAGCGCTCAGAGGCTGCTTTGAGGGCAGCGGTGGCGTCTTCGAGTTTGTCGCCTTCGAGGAGCAGTTCAACGCGCCAGATGTGTGGTTGGTGTGCCTGTGGGTCGAAGCTGGCCACTTTGTCGAGTTGCGCCATGGTGGCCTCGACGTTGCCCTGTCGGCGCTCCAACTGGGCCATGGCGGTGTGTGCGCTGGCCATTTCGGCGTTTGAGAGCCTGGGGGCCATCTTCTGGGTGATGCGCTGGAGGTCTTCGCGTGCCTGATCGAGGCGCTCTCCGCTGCGGACAAGGTAGCTGGAGCGGGCGATGAGGGCCTCTGGGTGCTCGCGCGAGAGGCGGTTGAGGATGTCGTTGAGGTGATGGAGGGCGTTGGGATCTTGTCGCTGCGCGAACCAGGCGGCCAGGGCGAGCCTGGAGGGGACGTGTTTGGCGTCGGCGCGCCGTGCTTTGTCGAAGTGTTCGCGGGCTTTGTCGGGCCGCTTGGCGCTCAGGTGGGCCATGCCGATGAGGTGTTCTTTGTGGGGTTCTCCCAGGAGCATGCCCTGTTTTTCAATCAGGCCAATAGCTTCGTCAGCCTTGCCGTCTGCGATGAGGAGGCGCGCGGCGGCAGCCTCGGCCCAGGCGTTGTGGACGTTGTTGGCCTTGAGGTCCTTGAGCAGCGCGCCGGCGTTGGGGGTCGCGGTGGTTTTGTAGCGCGTTTCGAGGATGGCCTGAACGTGCGCGAGCCGCGCTTTGGCGTGTTGTCGCCGCTGGATGTGTGCATCGACGCCGGCAAAGATCAGGTATTCGTCGGTGAGGTTGCCGATGGTGGCGCCAGCGGGTCCTTGCCCGCCGGTGGCCTGGTCGAAGTGTTCGGCGGCCAGCTTGTAGCCCTGGAAGGTGTCGAGTTCTTCCTGGCGCTGCGCTTCTTCGAGGTGGCCATCGATGTGGGTCATGACCGCGCGGTAGTGGACCCCAGGGTAGATGAAGAGCATGCCGCTGATGGTGGCGATGAGCAGGACTGTGACCAGCAGGGCGGTGATGACAAAGGGAAGGCGTCGCCGTTTGGGTCGCGGCGAGAGGTCTTCGTTGGTGATGCTTTTGCTGGTGCGCGCGTTGAGTTCGGCGTCGCTTTGGGATTGTTTTTTGGCGGCGGCCTCAAGTTTTTGAAGCAGGTCGGGTTGGCGCAGTTTGGGCCTGGGATCGGCTTCGTTGGTCAGCAGGGGCTGTTTGGCGGTGCTCCTGCTGGTCTGCGGCGCGTGGGCGACCAGTTGTTGAGGCGGCGTGGGCAGAGTGGCGACGCTGGGGACGCTGGTGGCGCTGGGGGCCTTGGCGCGGTCGGGCAGCGGCGCGGTGTCGATGTGATCGCCGGGTTCAGGGCGCTTGTGTCGTCGGGCGCGCAGCTCGGGTGACGGCGCTGTGTTCGGGGCGTTGGTGGGCACGGCGGTGCCTTGAGGCCACGACTCGATGATGGCGCCGTTGGCGTGGCGGCGGTGCCCGTCGGGGTGTTGGGCTGGCTCTTCCTCTTCGACGATCTTGACCAGGACCGAGGGCATGGTGGGCGGATTGAGCGTCTCTGGGGACTGAAATCCGCCGGACTCGGTGGCGTCTGGATCGGCCAGCATGGGCGACGGCAAGGTGGGCTTGCGCGGCGAGGGGGTCATCAGCGGCGTGGGGGCCTCTGAGCGCAGATAATCGGCGGGCCGGGAGGGTTCGGTTTTGTCGGGGTTTGGCCCTGTATCCCAGTTGTTGCCGGGACCAGCGATGGGCTGATTTTCCTGGGTGAGCCTGCGCCTGACGGCCTTGTCGAGGCCTTTAAAGAGGGCGCCGCTGACGCCATCAAAGGAGCCGGTGACGGTGTCTTCGTCGTCGTCAAAGGCCAGCAGCGGCCCTGAGCGGGGGCTGACCCCGGCGCGGCCGGGGTCGCCGATGGACCAGGCTCGGGGCTTGGTGGTGTTGACGTCGGTGCCTTCGCGCGGTCCAAAGATGAGCTTGCCGTGCAGCGGCGCTGTGGGGACCCCTTGCTCAGGGTCTTCGACCGAGAGCTTCTCGGTCATGTCCCAGGCGTCTTCCAAATCGGGGTCGTCGATGTAGGCGCTGTCGGGGACCCCGCCAAGCGACGGCGGCCGGGTTTCAAACGGATCGGGACCGGCCCAGGGCACGGTCTGCTCTTCATCGCCAAAGGACAGGCCCGCCTGCCTGGGGATGTCAAAGGTGTCGTGGAGTTGATCGAACTCGTCGTCTTCAAGCAACGGGCCTTCATCGCTGATGAGCAGCGGTATGGAGTCGGTGCTGAAGCTGTGATCGGTGTGGTTGTTGTCGTCCAGGCGCTCTTCAAGGGTGCTGAGGCGTTGCGGATCGGCGCCAGAGCGGCGCGCTCTGCCCAGGATGTCCCGCGCCCGCTCGGTCTCTTCGCAGGCGATGAGCGCTTCGGCCAGGAGCAAGAGCGCGTCTGGCCGGTGGGCGTCGACGCGCAGCACCTCCACCAACTCAGCCACCGATGCCTTGGAGCGCCCTTCGTCCAGGAGCACTCTGGCCAGGACCAGGCGCAACTCAGCCACCTCACCGGGGGCCAGTGAACCCTGCCCCAGACGAGCCTGAAGGACGCGTGTCGCCTGTTCAAGCTCTCCTCGCCGTGCCATCTGCAAGGCGTTGCGAGCGACCTGAACGGCCGATGGCAGCGGAGGCCGTCTTGGCGGCGCGCTGACTTGATCTTCTCCTTGGTGGGTCATGACCCTTTCTGGAAACCTGCTGCTGGGCTGACTTTCTTTTGATGAAAGCATTTTCTTTGGCCGGTGCTCAGATTATCACACTGTTTGCGCTTGCTCCAATGCTGAATGTGGTTCGCTTTTGGTGCTTTTGTCCAGTCTTCTGTGGGTTCAGGGACGTTGAAACGGTGTTGTCGATGAAAAGCGGGGGGTTTTGTCGGCGGCCTGGCGCTCTTGGTGGAGTGTGGTGTTGCGCTGTGCTAGAACTCATCGATGGTGCACGTAAGTTCGGCCTTTTGGCATCGGGTTTGTGTGCGATGAGCGCCGCGGTGTGGACCGGTCCGGTCCCTTTTGGGGGGAATGATGGGCTGGGAGGGTGCTGAGGCGGTGTGTTTGGATTGGCCCGCGTGAGGGGTGGATATGTCTGGTGTAGAGGTGAGCGGGACGTCGAAGAGTCGCGGCGCGAGCTTTGGGCTGCGGCGGTGGTTTGGCGTCCTGGGGTTGTGCCTGGCGATGTCGGCGGCGCAGTTGGTGTGTCCCGTCGGTGAGGTGCATGCCCAGGATGAGTTGTCGGAAGAGGAGCGCACCGAGCGCTCCAAGGCGTTCTACACCGAAGGCCGAGCGGCGTTTATGAAGAACGATTGGGCCACGGCGGCCGATCGTTTTGAGAAGGCCTACGCGCTGCGCAATGTGCCCAAGCTCCTACAGTTCATCGCTCAGTCCTACGACCGCATGGGGAAGATCGGGGAGGCGCTGCGCTACCTGAAACTCTATGCGGCCAGCAGCGACGCGGCGGCGGCCGAGGTCTCCGAGCAGATCCGGATTCTGGAGCCGATCTTTCACAAACAGATGGTCTTGAGCGCCAGCTCCAACGTGGCCGACGCGGTGGCGATGGCCACCCCCGGCAAAGATGCGCCCGAGCGCAAGACCGTGGGCGTCGATCTGGACGGCCCGGTTTTTGAGGATGTGCCGTTTTCGTTCTACACCGAACCGCCCGGCGCCACGGTCTACCTCAACGACAAGGCCTGGGGTGCCCAGGGCGAGAGCCCTTATTCGATGGCGCTCTTCCCAGGCAAGCACATTGTCTGGATCGAGAAAGACTTCCATGAGCCGGTCCAGACCGAGATCATCATCAAGCCCATCACCAGCAAGTCCAAGCCCCAGTCGCTGCGCGTCGAGTTGGTCCGCCAGGTGGTCCCCGTGACCATCAAAGCCAGGCCCGAGACTGCCGAGATTGTCTACATCTCGCCCGATGGCGAGAAGCGTCGTCTGGGCGTGGGCAAGTGGTCGGGTGAGTTGCCCGCGGGGCCTGCAAAGTTTTTGGCGCAGGCCACCGGTGTGGGGCAGCGTCAATTTGAAGAGGTGGTCCGCCTCTCGGCGGTGGACGAGACCGGGTCTCAGAGCTTTGTCTTCAACCTGCGCGGCGCGGCGGACGTCAATACCGAGCTTGTGGGGCGCAGCGGCAAGGCCGAGTTGGCCAGCGCCACCCTTCAGGGCCGGGTCTTCATCGATGGCCAGTACATCGGCTCGGTGCCCGGCACGGTCTCCAAGACGCTCTCTCCGGGGGCCCACCGGGTTGAGATTCGTCAGGAGGGCTTCTTCCCCTGGTCATCCGAGATCGAGATTGCGCCCGAAGAGACCCTTGAGGTGGAGCTGCCCCAGGCGTTGGTGGCGGTGCCCGAGTCTGGTCCAAACTGGGGCGGCATCGTCTTTACCACGGTGGGGGCGGCGGCGCTGGCCACCGGCGGGGTTTTTACCTTCTCAGCCCTGGAGCCCGACACGTTGACGATCCTCGATGACAAGGACCAGGCTCAGTTGACCAGCATCATCCTTTATGGTGCTGGCGGTGCGGCGTTGGCGACCGGGATCATTTTCTTTGCTGTGGGCGGTGATGATGATCCTCAGGCGGCTGCGCCCCGGTGGATGGTTTCACCCTGGGTTGGGGGTTGGGGCGTGTCGCTGGGCGGTCCTTTGCCTTGACATCGCAGCGGGGCAGGACCCATGCTGCATGGTGTAATGTTTCTCCCTGACTTTATGGGTGCGTGCCCATCTGGTTGTGAACTTTTGATTGCTGAGCGAATGCGGCTCTATGAGTCAAGATAATCCAGACTCCAAAAAGCCTGGTGTGGTCTACGAGTCTCCGACCGTGGAAGTCGAGGGTCGTCCGCTGGGTGAAGTCTTTGAGCGCGAGCGCACCATCCTGGAGGTCCTGGACGGTCCTGAGAAGGGGATGAAGTTGAGCTTCGACAAGCGCGTCATGCGCATGGGCTCCGATCCGCTCAACGACCTCGTCTTGACCGACAGGACCGTCTCCAGGCGCCACTGCGAGTTGTTGCGCCAGGGCAGCCAGCTTAAGCTCATCGATCTGGGCAGCACCAACGGCACGTTCCTCAACGATCTGAAAATCGGCGAGATCTTCCTCAGCCCCCAGACCGTCTTCCGCGTGGGGCGCACCCACATCCGTTACACGCTTGAGGTCAACGCCGAGCCCATCACGCGCTCTACCGCGACCCGCTACGGAAACATCATTGGCCGCAGCCCCGGCCTGCGGGACGTCTTCTCGATTCTGGACAAGGTGGCCCCCTCGGAGCTTTCAGTGGTGATCGAGGGCGAGACGGGCACAGGCAAGGAGCTTATCGCGCGGGCGATCCACGAGCACAGCCGCAGGGCGGCGCGTCCGATCGTGGTCTTTGACTGCTCAGCCTTCCCGGCGACCTTGCTTGAGAGCGAGCTTTTTGGTCACGAGAAGGGGGCGTTTTCCGGGGCGACCTACACCCACCGCGGTGTTTTTGAGCGGGCCGACGGCGGCACCATCTTCTTTGACGAGCTGGCCGAGATGGACAGCGAGTTCCAGCCCAAGTTCCTGCGTGTGTTGGAGACGGGCGAGTTTCGCCGGGTCGGCGGTGAGCGCACGATCCGGGTGGATGTGCGCGTGGTGGCGGCGACCAACCGCAACCTCGATGAGATGATCGTCGATGGGCGCTTTCGTCAGGATCTCTTCTACCGTCTGGCCAAGGTCCGCTTCCGTTTGCCGCCGCTGCGCGAGCGCCGTGAAGATGTGCCGCTGCTTGTGGAGTTTTTCCTCGATCAGCTTGCCCGCAAACAAGGCCACCGCGCCACGGTCACGCCCGATGCGTTGGCCACGCTCCAGCGCTACGGTTGGCCAGGCAACATCCGCGAGCTGCGCAATGTCGTCGAGCGCGCCGCCACGATGTGCACCGGGGCCATCACCGCCTCCTACCTCCAGCGCGAGCTCAACACCAACGATCAGCGCAGCGTCAGCAGCGCTGCGGAGCCCTCCGTCATGGGCGACCCAAACGGCACGCACGCTGTCTTGACGGCGCCGATTGTGGGCCCCTCGGGGGATTCGGTGCCGCTGCGCGAGGCCAAAGACCAGTTGGTGTCCGACTTTGAGCGCCAGTACCTTGAGCACTTGCTTGAGAAGCACAACCAGAACATCTCCGCGGCCGCGCGGGAGGCTCAGGTTGACCGGCGTCACTTCTACCGCCTCTTGAAAAAGTACGGCCTGATGAAGTGACGGCTGTGGCCACGTCTTGTGGGCGGCCTTGATTAACTGGCTGCGGGCCTCTTTGCGGTGTTATACCTGGGATGGATTGGATCTTTGGGGGCTGCGACGTCATCTGGCGCAGCCGTCAACCTTGATCAGACACACCCCGGAGAAGACAGGGACCATGTTCCAAGCACTGACGCCTGGCAGCACCATTCCAGCCAAAGCAGAGCAGATTGTGGGCCTGCATCGCAGCCTCAACACCCCCACGTTGACGTTGGGCGGTGGGGCAGCGGTGCCGTGTCGAGCCTACATCGTAGGTCTGTCGATCGACGGCGGGCTCTACTCGCTCTATGTGGCGCTGTGCCCGATGGGTCACAGCAATGCGCTGCTCTTTCGCTGTGATCCGGTCAAAATCCCCATCTCCCAGTACCGCGACGTGGAAAAATCGGCGCTGGCGTTGGTCAAGCGCCACAGCTTTGTCACGGAGCGAGTCGACATGGGGGCGCTCTCGCCGGGGGACAAGCATCTCTTGTTGCAAGAGTTGCCGTTGACACCGCCAGCGATGGGGCCGACGAGTCGGCCCGGCAATGGTCGGGTGGGGGCTCAGACCGGGCCGCGCCCATCGTCAGTGAACCCTTCTCAGTCCAGCGGGCCTGCGTCCAAGGCTGCAGCGGTCAACCTGGGGGTTTCGCCCGAGGAGGCCATCTCGGCGTTGGGGCGTTTGCTGGCGAGTTTTTGACCGCCGACGACCTTGCCCCACAGGCCCATGGTGGTATGCTCAGAGATGGTTTGTGTGGAATTTGTCACGAGTCATTGCCCAGGCGCAGGCGCTTTGTGTCTGTCGCTGTCCTGCTTGGTTCAATCATCGCGTTGATGGTGGGGGCCAGGGTGGGGTTGGTGTGAATGGGTCCGGGTGTGCCCTGTGGTGGGCGCAGCGGGCTGAATAAAGGATTGAGCCATGGCCAGACGCGAACTGCTGCCCCAACCGGTGGAGTTTGGCAAGTACCAATTGATCGAGCGCATCGCCGTGGGGCGAATGGGCGAGGTTTATAAGGCCAAACGCGGTGGCGTGGAGGGGTTCGAGAAGGTCCTGGTCGTCAAGAAGATCTTTGCCAACCTGTCGGCCTCAGAGCACTTCGTCAACACCTTCGTGGACGAAGCCAAGCTGACGGTCAGCCTCTCGCACGCCAACATCGTTCAGGTCATGGACCTGGGGCAGCAGCAGGGCTGCTACTTCATGGCGATGGAGCACGTCGCCGGTTACGATCTGGGCACTGTGCGCCGGATGTTGAACTCGGTCAGTCGTCCCTTCCCGCAAGACATCGCCGTCTTTGCCATCAGCGAGGTCGCCAAAGGGCTCGACTACGCACACCGACGAAAAGACTACAACTTTGAGTCCCTCAACATCGTCCACCGCGATCTTTCGCCAGCCAACATCCTGATCAGCTTCGAAGGCGAGGTGAAGATCACGGACTTTGGCATCTCCAGAGCGCTGGAGGTGGTGGGCGGTGCCAGCGACAACATCCGCCGTCAGTTCCTCTACGCGTCCCCCGAGCAGGCCCGCAACGAGCCGTTGACCCACCGCAGCGACATTTTCTCGCTGGGGTTGATCCTCTATGAGCTCATCAGCGGCGTTCATCCCTACGACGATCCCGATCCGAGGGTGGTCCAGCGCCGCGCCGCCGAAGGCTCCGTGCGCCCCATCCGTCAGGTCATGGATCTGCCACGGGCGCTGGAGCAGATCATCAACTCCAGCCTCGTGTCCGACCCCAACCAGCGCGTCGACAGCGCAGGGACCCTCTATGAGGAGTTGATCAGCTACCTCTTTGCCTCGGGTCACAAGGCCGACAATCGTTCCCTGTCGCTCTTCATGCAAGAGGTGCGGCAGCACGAAGAGGAGTTCTTCAAGCAGGCCAGCTCCATGGCGGTCAGCGGCGCCGCGCAGGCGCTGGACGTCGAAGACATGATCGAGCTTGACCCCGAAGAACTCGAGGTCGTCGAAAGCTCCTCCGATCTCTTTGAGATGGCTGGAAACCAGCCTTCGTCCAGCCGGGCCCAGTTGCCCGCGAACAACCTCAAGGTCAACCACAGTTCGTTTGCGGGCGCCGAAGGCATGCGGACTTCCGCGTCCATCCCGTCGGCGATGCTCGAAGCGCGCCAGCAAGCCAGCCGCTTTGATCCCGTCCCGCAGCCCGACGCCATGCCCCAGCGCCTGTCGCAGTTGGCCAACGGCGTCCGTGCCGGACGTGGCAGCGCGGTGGCGTTGACCGGCAGCCTGGGTCAAGGCCGCGACCATCTGCCCGATCGGCTTGGCGCCAGGCTCCGCGCCCGAGGCCTCTTCCAGGTCATGGAGTTGTCCCTGGTCGCCGACGATCGCTGCGTGCCCTACACACTGGCCACGGCGTTGGTGCGCTTTGGTGCTGGTCTGCCCGCTGGCGGGCGCGTTCACCAAGCCGCCTACAGCGAGGACTTCCACAGCGAAGCAGCCGCCATCCATCGCCTGTCCAACATTGGTCTGGCCGTCCACGAGGTGGAAATGGCCATGAATCTTTGTGGCATCATGGACACCTACCAGAAGGGCTTCCACTCCAAGCGCGACTGGACATTGGGGCTGGTCTGGCGCTTGTTGCAGACCATGATGGCGCAAAACCCTGTGGTGCTGCTCATCTCTGGGGTCGAGCACCTCGATCCGCTCTCGACAGAGCTTCTGATGCATCTGGCCTCCCAGGCCCCCGCCAACAAACTCTTTATCGTCGCCTCCGCCAACAATCCCGAGGGCCAACAAACCCTCTCTGGGGCCACCGCCGACAACGGCGCGCCGCTCTTTGAGTCTGTCAACGCCGAGGCCAACCCCGGCAGCCTGAGCCCTGCCTCGCTCTTTGATGATCTGCCGGCGCAAGGTCGCACGCTCCTGCTCCTGTTGGCCCTCTTTGATCAGCCGCTGCCGGTCTCCAAGCTGGTGTCGCTGACCCAATCGACCGAAGACACCCTCGGCCCCATCTTTGAAGACCTCGCCCGTCGCGGTGTCCTGCGGCTGGTGCCGCCCGAACACCTTGAGTTGGCGCCCGGCCCCGTGCGCGAGCGCCTGCTTCAGGGTCTTGCCGACGGCCAATTTACCCAGAGTGCTGCGCTGGCGCGCCAACTCTACGACGCCAGCTACGGCGGCTTTGACACCTGGCTCTCTGCCAGGCTCGTCTGCCGCCTGCGGCTCCTGCTGCACATGGGTGCTGTCTGGCCCGCCATCGATGGCGCGTTGGCCTACGCAGGTCGCCTGGCCCTCGATGGTTGGTCCGAAGCCGCCATCGAGCACCTCCAGCGCTTTGAATCCTTTATGGACACGCTGGGCATGGGGCTTCAATCCGGACGCGCGGCCATGCGCATCGAGCAGGCTCGACACGCCCTCGACATGATGCAGCTTGGCCGCGTGCGCGCCATCATGGACACCGTCTGGCCCTTGGTCGAGCAGACCATGGATGAGCGCCTGCTGGTTGCGGGTCGCTGCGTTGAAGCACAATTGGCCCAGTGCAACGGCAAAGCCACCGACGCGCTGGGGCTGTGGCACGCCGCGCTGGGCGGTGCGCTGCGCATCAACGACGTCGCGCTGAGCTTCAAGGCCCGCACAGGGCTGGCCCAGTGGATGCTCCACGACGGCAACATCATCCTGGCCCAGGAGCATCTCGACGCGGCCCTCTCATTGGTGCAGGCCCACCCCGAAGGCTCGGTCTGCACCCACGGCGATCTGGCCGAGGCGCTGGCGCTGCTCATCATGGTGCTCTGCCGCAGAAATCACCTCGGGCGCGCCAACGAACTGCTTGAACACCTCCAGCAGCACGCCCTGCGCGTACGCCAGGCCCGCGTCGACGGCTTGTTGGCCTACGCCCGCTCCGAATGGCTCCGTCTGACTGGACACGGTCAGGACGCCGTCAAAGAGGCTGAAGACGCCTACAACGCCGCCCGCGAGCACAACTTCATCAGCCTCAACCTGGCTTTGGCCCTCCAGGTCGCCATGACCGCCCTGAGCGCCCACGACGCCAACCTCACCCAGAGCTACAGCCAGCATCTTATCGAACTGGGCCAGGGCTACGGCCACCAACCCATCGCCCACATCGGCCGCGACATGGCCAGCCTCTCCCTGGTGCTCACCTCCACCGGCGACAAAGCCCTCGACGCGCTTCAGGAACTTCACAACATCCTCAAGCGCGCCCAGGAGCGCGAAGACGACCTGCGCGCCCACTTCCACGCCCACCACCTGCTCTTTGTCGCCCTCAACCACCTCGGCAGCGGCCGCGACGCCGAACACCACCGCCAAGAAGCCCTCCGCTGCGCCACTGGCGCCGGCGTCTCCAACACAGCCATTTGAGCTCTCAGCGCGGGGCGCTGAGAGCGGTTCGGTTGCCGCGCTTTGCTTGGCTGCCCTTTCGGTTCGGTCGCCGGCGCTGCGCTTGGCTTCCTTGTGGTTCGGTCGCCGGCGCTGCGCTTGGCTCCCTTGTGGTTCGTTCGCTGCGCTCACTTATGGGATTTGCGATGGGTGGGTTATTGGCTTCGCCGGTACGAGTGGGGCATTTCGTCGAAATTGGTTCATTTTTGGAGGCCGGATGGGCGGTGGTGGAGGGTTGTGGGGCTTTCCAAGGGGTTGGTGAGTGGTGGTGAAGGTTTGGAAGGTTTTCCAAGGGGATGGGCGGCCTTGGTTGGTGGGCTTGGTTGCTTCATTCCAGACGTGGATGCCCGGTTTTGCTGGGGGACAGGATAGGCGGCGAAGCTCGCCTTTCTGGGTGGCAGCGGCGGTGTTGTTGTGATGCAGTGGGGTGGTGGGTGGCAACGGCGTTGGTTCTCAACTTCAAGGGCCGCTCGGCAAGGCGGGCTATCGCCGCCTGCCTTCGCCCCAAAATCAGCCATCAAGACCTCGAAGAACCCAAAAATTCCCACAAGAAAAGCCGCCCACCCCCTTGGAAAACCTTCCAAACCTCCGCCACCGACCACAAACCCCTTGGAAAGCCCCACAACCCTCCACCACCGCCCACCCGGCCTCCAAAAATGAACCAATTTCGCCTACATGCCCAACTCGTACCGGCGAAGCCAATAACCCACCCATCGCAAATCCCATAAGGGAGCGCAGCGACCGCACCACAAGGGAGCGCAGCGACCGAACCACAAGGAAGCCAAGCGCAGCGCCGGCGACCGAACCACAAGCCTGCCCAGCAGGCGAACCGATTGAGGGCCATCAGCCCTCAATCATAGCGTAGTCCTTCGACGGGGGAGAGGCGAGCGGCGCGCCAGGCGGGGTAGACGGTGGCGGTGAAGCTGATGATGAGGCTGACGAGGGCGATGATGAAGAACTCGGTGGGTTCGATTTTTACGGGGAGTCGGTCGATGAGGTAGACCTTGGGGTCCATGCCGATGTCGCTGGAGGCGATGATGAAGCAGCATAGGAGGCCGATGATGAGTCCCAGGGCGGTGCCTATGGAGCCGATGACCATGCCTTCGAAGACGAAGATGCGCATGACGCCGCCGTCGCTGGCGCCCATGCTCTTGATGATGGCGATCTCCTTGGCTTTGTCGAGGACGAGCATGATGAGCGTGGAGACGATGTTGAAGCTGGCGACGATGACGATGAAGGTCAGGATGATGGAGAGGACGAGTTTTTGGAGTTTGAGGCTGGTAAAGAGGTTGCGATTGATCTCTCGCCAGTCGAGCGTGCGGAAGCGTCCGGGTGTGAGTTGGCTTTTGATTTGTGCGCCGATGGGGCCGACGGCAAAGATGTCGCTGACGCGGATTTCGACGCCGGTGACGACGTCGCCCTGATTGAAGAAGTCTTGTAGGGAGCGGTAGTCGACCATGACGAGCTTGTTGTCGTACTCGTTGAAGCCCGAGCGGTAGATGCCAGAGACGGTGAAGCGTCGGCTGGTGGGGGCCATCTGTGTGGGGGCCCAGCTGTCGGGGTTGAGTCCGCGCAGTGGGCTGACCAGTTGGACGGTGTCGCCCACAGAGATTTTGAGTTTCTCGGCCAACTCGATGCCCAGGAGGATGCCGGGCAGGGGTGCGTCTTTGAGTTCTGGTGGGTCTTGGGTGGGGTCGCGCTCTTTTTTGATGGCGCCGTCGTTGGGTTTTTTCTCTGGGCGTTGCCATTCGAGAGCGTCGATGTTGCCTTCGCGGATGTAGCGGGGCAGGTCAGAGACTTTGTTGGCGCGCGCGGGGTCGATGCCTTTGATGAGGACACCCGAGAGGCGGTCGCCGTGGCTGATCATCATTTCGTGGAAGATGAAGGGGCTGGCAGCTTCGACGCCGGGGACGTCTTCGACGGTGTCGATGATGTCGCGGTATTCGCGGAAGTTGATGCCGTACTTCATGACCAGGATGTGGCTGTTGATGCCCAGGACCTTTTCGCGAAAGGCCTCCTGGAAGCCGCCGGTGACGCTGACCACGGCGGTGAGGGTGGCGACTCCGACGATGACGCCCAGGATGGAGATGAGCGTGATGGTGGAGATGAAGCTTTTGCGCTTGTTTTTGAGGTGGCGCAGGCCGACAAAGGTTTCGTACGGCATGGGTGTCTTCTTGCTGGTGTGGTTTGGGGGCTGGCGCGCGGTGTGCCTGCCTGGTCGTCCTGTGCGCGTGTGAGTTTGTGCAGACAGCGCAAGGCGGTGCCACAGGGCGTATCCTGCTTTGCGCTGTGAAGCAAGGGCCCTGGTGGAATGAGCAACAGCATCGGGGCTGTGTTTCTTTCATGGGTTGGTTGTGTTGTGGGGTGTGTGGGCGTAGGTTGTGTGGGAAGATGACAGTCAGGATGGTTTGACGATGTGATGTTCACTGGCGCAGCGGGGGGCGACGGCCTTTGGGTTTGCGTACGGTGGCGGGTGTGTTGGGTGTTTGTTGTGAGTGCGTTGGCTTGTTTTGTAGGTTTTGTTTTTCAGTATTGTTTTTAGTGTTGCAGGGGCGTTTGTGGTTTTGGTGATGTTGGTGGTTCGGGTGCTGGTTTTTTAGGGGTTGCGGTGCTTTGTCGCAGGTGGGCGAGGTTTTGGGGGAGGTGGTGTGGTGTTGAGTGAGGCGCGCAGTGTTGGGGTGTGTGTATGAGCGCCAGGGGTCGTTTGGCGGCGGTGTCGTTGGTGCTCGTCGGTGCCCTCCTGGTGGCGGCGTTGGCGGGCGCGGGGGCATTTTACAAGGTTTGTGAGGGCCGTCTGACGGAGTTGTCCTGGCACGCTCGGATCATGTCTGTGGTGCCATCGCGCGGTTGTCTGTCGTTGGTGCACGAGCTTGGTCAGGGGGTGGTGGGGACCTTGATGGACGTGGCGGGAGGTTTGAACTTGCCGGGTCTTGGGGGTGATGAGGGCGACAAAGAGGTTGACGAATTGCCCCAAGGTGAGGAACATGCTGGGGTGGCCGATGAAGACACCGGCAGCGCTGACAAAGCAGATGAGCCCAAAGCGCCGCAAACGCCCTCGCCAGCGTGCGATGTGGCGATTGATGTTGGGGTAGAGGTTTCGAACCCTCTGCCTGTGGGCATGGACATCGAGATTGTCAGTGCGACGGCAAAAGTGGCGCGCAGCACGCTGTCGCCGCAGTCCATCGAAGTGTCCAAGCGGCCAGTCTGGGCAGAGAGCGGCGATCGGGTGACATTGCGCGTGGGGTTGAAGTTGACCTCAAGGCAGTTGATGGTCGCGGCAGGGGGCTTGATGATGACGCGCAAGGTCAGGATTGACGCGCAGGTCGTGGTCAGGGTCTCTGCACTGGGAGGATTGATCGAGCGTGAGCACACCGTGGAGGTGGTGCGCGCGTTGACGATTGCGGACATCATTGGCGGAGTGGATGGCACCGTTGGAGCCCAATAACACATCAGGCTACACGCCCTTTGAGTCCCGTTTGATTTCGTACGCCCGCACAGATGTGGGGATGGCGCGCGAGAAGAACGAGGACAACCTGGGTCAGGCGAGCCCGCAAGAGACCGGCCGGGGCTGGCTCTTTGTGGTGGCCGACGGCATGGGTGGCGCAGCGGCCGGTCGGACGGCCAGCACCATGGCAGTCGAGACGGTCAAGACCGCGTACCGGGACTATGTCCGCAAGCGGCCCAATGATTCGACCTTTGAGGCTCTCAGCCACGCGATCGAGGCGGCCAACCTGGCCATCTACAAGCGCGCCAGTCAGGATGAATCCTGTCGGGGCATGGGAACAACCATCGTGGCGATGGCGGTTGTGGGTGATGTGGCGTACACCGCGCATGTGGGCGACAGCCGGATTTATCGGATCCGCGACGGTCGCCTGGAGCGGATGATGCGCGACCACACCCGCGTGCAGGTGTTGGTCGATCAGGGGATCATCACCCCCTCAGAGGCCAACACCCACCAGGAAAGTCACGTCATCAACCGCAACCTGGGCGGTCGCGCGGATGTGGATGTGGATACGCCGTCCGATGGGCCCTTTAAGTTGGTCACGGGCGACACGTATCTGCTTTGTTCCGATGGTTTGCACGGTTTGGTCGAGGATGACGCGATCAACGAGTTGGTCAACATGGCGCCGCCCGAGCATTCCACGGCGGCGCTGATTGAGCTGGCCAACCGCCGTGGTGGTTACGACAACATCACCGTCAGCGTGATCACAGCCGGCAAGGGCCCCGACGCCTGGGCGCAGTTTCAGCCCGGGGACACAGAGCGCGTTCTGGAGCGGTTGGCGTTTGAGGACACCAGCGACACGGCGCTCTTTGAGGCCCACGACCCGGATGTGCTCGGCCCTGCGGACTTTGACACACAGCGCTTGATGGCCATTTCGGCCTCGGGGGCCTCGCGCCCAACGGCGTCGGGTCGGATCGCGGTGCAGGACGGTGAAGACAAGAAGCCCAGGGGACAGGCGGCGCACCATACGATCATGTTGGATGCGCCGGTGACCGCGGCGATGATTCAGCAAGCCGCTGCGCAGCAAAAGGCCCGAGAGGCGCAGCAGAAGGCCAGCGCCAGCGCCCCGAGTGAGAAAAAAGGCTTTCCATGGTTCTTGATCATCGCCCTTGGCGTGGTGCTCTTCTTCCTCTTTGTCGCCGCTGCGGTGGCGCTCTTCTTCTTCTGGCCGTCCTGAGCCTTGCGGCGTGTGCCACGGCGCCCGCCGTGGTGGACCCGGCCCTGATTGATCCGATGGCGGCGCTGCCGGGCGCCGCCGAGCCGCTCTCAAAGTTATCCCCCTATCAGTTTCGCAAGCGCGGCGTGGCCTGGCTGCTGGAGCAGCCCGAGCCTTCTGATCCCGTGGGCCGCCTGGTGCTGGCGCGCGCGCTGCTGGATGCCCTGCTCTACGGAGAATTGGCCCAGGACGGGGCGCTGCTCGATGCACTGACGGCGGCCGATCACTGGGCTCGCCTTGAGCGGCTCTTGGAGCCTCAAGCCGATGTGGCCCAGGGCACAAAGGCGATCATGGCCGATGGCGCCCAACTCTGCGCCGCGCTTCGCCAGCGCCCCATGGACGCCCAGTACCATCGTTTTCTGGCTCGCCTTGCGCAGCCCAAAGGGTTTTGGCGCGCCGAGGCGATGATCGCAGGCCTCCTGGATCTTGACGAGGTGGCGCTGGATGTGTTTGCGGGCCGGCTTTGTCCCGACGGGCCGTTGGAGTCGTGTGTGTGGAGTTGTCCGGAGGCGCCCGAAGGGGCCAGCGGCGCGGTGATCGTGGCGGCGTGCGGCCACGACGTGCTTGGCTGGCCGGTGGACGCCAACGACGGCGCGGTCTCTGCGCAGATGGTGTGGATGGCGCGCTTGATGGGGCCGCAGGTGGCCCGCGCTCGGGCGCTCTTGCGCTTGAGTCACCCGCTTGTGCTGGCTGCCGAGCCGGAGCTTGAGGCATTGGTGCGGCGCGTGTCGAGCGCTCCGCTGGCGCTGCCCTTGCCCCCGGTGGCCGACGGAGCGTTGGCAGCGCAGTGGTCACTGGCGCTCGCCTCGGGCCAGGCGCAGCCCTTTGAGGGGCAGCCGCTCTACGCAGGGATCAACGCCGAGGGCTTGTGGCTGGGGCTGGTGCCGATGATCGCCTCGGGCGATGGGGGCCGGGCGCAGTTTCTGGAGGCCCGCGCCGGGTTTGGTTTTCCGGGGTGGTGGGTGGTGCACACCGAAAGTCTGTCGGAGGGCAGCGCGAGCCAGGAGGCGCACGTGGCGTCGGTGGCGTCCAAAGGTTGGGCGCTGGCCGAAGATTGGGCGCCAGCCGACGTGGATAAGGGCGGACCGCGGCGCGGTTGGTCGGGTTTGCCGGTGTTGGTGTCCAGCGACGCGCCGATGGCGGCGGTGCTCGACGGCTTGGATCTCTTGCGCAGGTCATTGGGCGGCGGTCAACTCGATGTGCGCCTGGTGGTCTGGTCGCCCCAGCGCGAGGCGTTTGTCTGGCGAGCGCTGAGGTTGTTGCCGGGCGGCGCCGAGGGACAAGAGGTGCTCGACGCCTTCCCCAGTCAGGTGCGCCCCTTGGATTTGAGGGTGCAGATGGTGGGCCAGCGCTGGCGCCTTGAGGCGCGCGGCGAAGAGGTCGCCGGTGGTCAGGGCCAGGGCGTCAAGGGGTTGTCCGAGGCCGCAGCGGACCTGTGGGCAGGTGGCGGGCAAGCTGGAGGCGGCGAAGTGACGCTGCGCTTTAGCCAGCCCCAGGGCACGGGCGCAGACCTGGTGTCCTTGTTGGAGGCGCTCGGCGCGGTGGGCGGCCGTCCAGGGGTGGGGTTCTCGGTGCAGATGTTGGAGTTTGGCCGCTGAACCTGCGTTTGGTTTCGGGCCTGAGGATCGCAGCGGGTTTGAGCGCAGATGGTGCCCAAGGCAAGTCTGCAAGCTCTCCCTTTGGCATGCGCTCCCAGTTTGCAAACGCGTCTTAAGCGAGCGGTTCATGTCGTATTTTGCCCACGTGGACCGGGGCTTGTGCTAGGTTATGTTGACGTTTGCTCCCGTCGTCGGTGGCCTGACAAAGGTCAACATCGTCCTGGGCATGGGTCTGTGCGCCTCTGGCGTCAGGCGGTGCTCGCAGGCGGTCTTGTCGCGCTTTGGTTGGTCATTGGGTTCGGTCCACAAACGTCAGCACACCCGGGTTCGCGCCCTCGGTGCGGTGTCGGCACCCATTGGGGCGCGGTCTGCTAGTGGCTTGCTCGCCTTTGATTGTGCGCGAGTGACGTGGTCATGGGTCCTTGTTTGGAGGGGCCTGAAGGATGCAAGGGATCTAAGGCCGGGAGCATGGACGAACGAGTGTTCAAGCGGATCAATCTCTTTAAGGGGTTTATCCGGACAACCCGGGATTACAAAGACGCGGTGGGTTACCACCTGCGCAAGGCCCGGTTGCACAACCGTTATTTCCACGCCTTTGGTCTGGTGCCAGGTGTGACGGGTGAGTTGAAGGTGCGCAGCCGCCGCCGCCCTGAGTTGGCGGTCGAGGTCCGCCCCGGTTACGCCATTGATCCGTTGGGGCGCGACATTCTGGTGCGCGAGGTGGAGCTTAAGCGCGTGGTCAAGGACGACTTTGTCCTGCCGCAAACGCTCCACCTGGTGCTGCGCTACGACGAACGCGAGAGCGACTATCGCCAGATCAGGATTCCGGGCTTTCCCGAGCGCGATGGTTGCGCGCGGATCGAGGAGTCCTACCGGATTGATTGGACGATCGCGGAGCCGGATCCGCGTCGCGAGCTTGAGCTGTGCCGGATCGTGTTGACCGACGACACGGTCGCGATCCGTGACGCCGAGGATCCCAACAATCCTCGCCCTGGGGAGATCGACCTGCGCTGGGTGCGTCACGCGGCCCGTTGCGGCGGGACGGTGATGGGGCTGAGTTTTGAGATGTTGGTTCGGGCGCTTCTGGATGCGGCTCGGACGTACACGTACATGGCTCGGACGCGCAGTTTGCCAGCGGCCCAGCAGGCTGCGGCGGCGTGTGTGTCGTTTGCGACCCTGGCCGAGGCGAGGGTTTTGGACGAAGAAGGGGTTTTGGGGGCGTTGGACCTGCTGCGCAAGATTCAGCACGAGTCGGTGCTTGAGGCGGTGATGCAGGAGCCGGCGTTGGCCAGGCGCAAAGAGTTCCGGGGTTACTCCGCGCAGGTGGAGGAGACCTCGGAGGTGCTGATGGTCTCGGGTCAACTGGCGACCTCGGAGCGCCGCGAGGCGGCGCAGATGGTGGTGTCCGGCCAGATGAGCGGTTTGTCGCAGCTCGATGCGTTGATCCAGGCGCCCAGGCCGGTTTTGGGGGCGTCCAACGAGGTGATCAAGCCGGGCACGGGGATCCGTGTTCTGGACGGCACCGATTGGGAGCGCTTGAAGATCGAGTCCCGGATGCCGGCGCGTTCGATGGTGGTCGAGGGCCGCGAGTGGCGCTTGATCGATACCTTGGACGTGTTGGACGCGGAGTCGGAGCGTTCACACAGTTTTGCGATTCGGGAGGCGATCGACTGGTGGAGAAGCCAGGTGACGCTGAAGTATCCCGATGGCGCCCAGGTGGCCGACGATGGGATTGGCCACAAGGGCGGTTATGCGACGTGGGAGATTCACAATGTGACGCCGGGGCTGCCGCTGGTGATCATGCGCCGGATGGATTACGGGCGCGGTGATTATTGGTGCCGTGTGTGGATCAACGACGTGGAGGCCGGGGAGGTGCCTTGTATGGGTGAAGACACCCGATACAGGTGGCGCAACTGGCCATTTTATGTGCACCCGAACTTTGTGCGTCACAATGTGGTGCGGGTTAAACAGGCGATCGAAACATCAAATAGGGACGTCAACTTCTTCCAGCTTTGGTTCTACCAGCCGTATTGATGGGGTGGACTTTGGGCTTGGAGGGGGTGTTGTGGTCTGCGAAGACGCGCACGTTGTCGAAATCATTTGATTTTTTTGAAGTTTTATCAAAGAGTATGGCGCGTCGGTCAGAAGTGCCCGATCTTGTCAAGAGGACGAGATGGGGTTCTGAGCGGCGAGACGCCCTCGGGCCCCGGGCCCATGCTGTCTGAGGAAAAGGAATGGATCACGCCCGGATAGAGGACGCGCTAGGCGAGTTCTGCAACTTTCTGAAAGAAAATGAGAGCAAGCTGCGCGCCTTCGTGGACATCGGTGCGATGACGTTTGATAGTTGGCTCTTGTTGGAGTTGTCCAACCACTTCTATCAGAGTTTGGAGCCGATGAGCGTGCCGGACAACCACGTCATCTGGTTGGACCGCGAGCTGCCGATCCCAGGGGAGCGTCGCCGACTGAAGTGTGATTTGTCGGTGGCTCCGCCGCCTCGCCGTCGTCGTCACGACAGGGCGGGCCTGTGGCTCAATGCCCGGATGATCTGGATCAACCTCGATTACGACAACCGCGCAGATGCGGTGGTGCGTGACATCAAGAGGTTGGCGGGTGCCGGTCAGGATTTTGCGTACTTCATGATCACGTTGATTCGTACGACGGGCAAGAAGGCCGAGTACAAAGAGCACCTGAAGGATTTGGTTTCCCGTATTGAGGATGCCGTCTCCAGTGAGATGCTCAAGGCCAACTTTGAGACGGACACGTTCCGTTTGTCGCACGGAGACACGGCCAACGTCGGGATATACTTCTGGCGTCTTGGTGAAGCGGCGCGTGCGTGAAGCCCCTGTGTTTGGGGATCGCGCAGCGTTTTGTAAGACCGTGGGGCCTCTGGGGTGCAATTGGGCATTGCCAAGAGGGTCCATGGACGGCTAAAGTGATGAAGCCGGTCAGCAAGCGGCTGTAGATGACAGCCGCGCTGGGTCAGGCAGGCAATCTTGCCCTTAAGTGGTGGTGCCTGCGCCAAGCGCCCGATGAAGGTGCTTCTGGCCTATGAAGGTGAGAATTCAGGTCTAGCGTTACATCGCCGGTAAACAGGTCAAAAGCACGCGGCTTTGCACAAAGCCTTGTGCTTTGGCTGTGTTTTAGAGCGCTGGCCTAAAGTTATGAGATCTCCACAATCCTGTAGTTTTGCGCGGTGGCACGCAAGGGCGGCGTGGTGAAGTCCTTGCGGGGTTCGTGACGCTGGTCTGGTTTTTTGGCGGCGGACAGTCATGCGCGCATGGGAACTCCTTGGACGAGGCTCTGTCCGCAGATTAACGTTGTGTTGGCGGCAGGGTGTGATGTTGAGGTTGAAGCGTTGAGCGATCACGATCAGGAAAACAAGGCAGGCAAGGGCAACAACAACCGCCGGCGCCGTCGTCGCAAATCCGGCCAGGGCGGTGGTCAGTCCCAGGGCGGTGGTCAGCGAAGTGGCAACAACGGTGGTGATGGTCAAGGCCGTCGCCGTCGTCGCCGTCGTCGCAATGGTGTGGGAGGAGGCGGTGGCAATCGCGGCCCGCGTCGCCCGATTGATCCCTTTGAACTCTTTGCCGCCTTCCACCTTGGTCTTGGTGAAAGTGGCAATTACCGCAAGCAAGGCGTGCGCGAAGTCTCCAAGCGCTTCGGTTGTGGCCAGCAGGACATCCATGATGCGCTGCGGGCCTACAACATGGATCGCAACTCGCTGATGCGCCTGCGTCCGGACTTTGACGTCAAGTTCGCCGAGTTGGACATCAAGGTCGCCCCTGAGGGGATTGACCGAGGTGAGGTGGCGCGGGAGCGTTACCAGGACTTTGTGGACGCCGGCATTGACAGGGGCCTCTTTACCCAGGCGCCCTCGGTGTCGATCCTGGCTCCCGAGGATGAGGCGGACAACGCCCCAGAGGAAGACGACTCGGGTGACGGCGACGGTTTCGAAGACGATGACCTCGAAAACGAGGAGATCGCCGCTTCGGACGACGACGACGACGACGAAGAAGAAGAGGTCGATTGACGCCTTTGGTGGCAGGCCAACGCGCCGCGCGGTGCCCGCTGATGGGTGCTTGGCGCACCGTCGCCTTTGCCATCAAACCTGCGGCCATCTGCGCCGCCGTCGGCGACCCTTTGTCGCTCTTGCCCTGTCTGTCCTTGGAGCTGACCGCCTTAAGAGGGCGCTCATCGACGCACCTGGTGTTTGAACCGAGTGTGATCTTGGCCAACAACGTGCTCAGCCAGATGCTGAGTGTTGCGGTCGCTCTTGGAACCGCCCTCTCCGGTGTAAGGCGGGGCCACAGCCGTCGCCTGTGCAGGTCATTGTCCTGGCTTTGAGGCGCGTTTTGCCAGGAGACGGGCACAAATCATGGTGTCCTGGGGTTGACCCACGGCCACGCACCGCGCTGATGCTCATTTGATGCACGACAAAGAGGGTTTTCCCCGGTTTGTTGGCGTCTGTGGTGGGTGTCGGCAGCGAAACAAAACTCTGTTGAATGCTGTCAGCGTGTGCTGGCGAACACTTCTGTGGCCGCGTGGGGTTGCGCGGTCCAAAGAGGAGCCGTCCGACAACTTGAGCCCGATCCCCATGCGGACTGGAGCTGTTTTGGTCAAAGCGGTGAGATGTGCAAGAGCCCGGGCGGGCTTCATGTGCATGTTTCATGTAACGCCAGGGCAATCTTCAGAACACCAATGGGGTCAAGGTTTCAAGCGCTCGCGCGGCTCCCCAACATACAAAGGGGCGGCGTCATGGCATGGGGCCATGCGTCCCATCGTCAATTCGGATAAGGTTGGGCCACCGCACTGGAAGAAGGCCCGACCGCCACGGAAGGCAAGGCAAACTGACCATGGAAAAATTCGTCATAGAAGGCGGCGCTCGTTTGAGCGGAGAGGTGGTCCCCGGGGGCAACAAAAACGAGGCGTTGCCGTGTCTGGCAGCCACGTTGCTCACCGACGAGCCCGTCATCCTGCGCAACCTGCCGCAGATCAAAGATGTTCTGGTGATGCTCGACGTGTTGCGCGAGCTTGGCGGCAGCGTCGAGTGGATCGATGACAACGCTGTGCGCATTCAGAACAACCTCAGCGGTCTTGTGCACCTGCCCGTTGAGCAGTGCAAGCGCATCCGCGCCTCGATCCTCTTTGCGGGCCCGCTGCTGGGTCGCCAGGGTGAGGTCGAGCTGCCGCCTCCTGGCGGTGACGTCATTGGGCGCCGCCGGTTGGACACCCACTTTCTGGGGTTCCGGGGCCTTGGCGCCGCCATCGACTGGCGCAATAAACTCTACCGCATCACCGCTGCTCGCCTTCAGGGCGCGCGGATCTTCCTTGATGAAGCCTCGGTGACTGGCACCGAGAACATCGTCATGGCGGCGGTGCTGGCCAAAGGCCAGAGCGTGCTGAGCAATGTCGCCTGTGAGCCCCACGTTCAGGGCCTGTGTCGTATGCTCCAGGGCATGGGCGCCACCATCGATGGCATCGGGACCAACCGCTTGATCATCGACGGCAGCGACAGCCTTGGCGGCGTGGACCACACCATCGGCCCCGACTTCATGGAGGTGGCCTCGTGGATTGGTCTGGCGGCCATGACGCGCTCGGCGCTGACCATCAAGAACGTTGTGGCCGAAGACCTGCGCATGGTGCGCGTGGTCTACAACAAGCTCGGCGTGGGTTTTGAGCTGCGCGGCAATGACCTCTGGGTCCCCGCCGACCAGCCCCTGGAGATCGTCAACGATTTCCACAACGAGATCCCGCAAATCTCGGACGCTCCCTGGCCGGCCTTCCCCACCGATCTGATGTCGATCGCCATTACCATGGCGACCGTCTCGCGTGGCACGGTGCTCTTCTTTGAGAAGATGTTTGAAGGCCGCATGTTCTTCACCGACAGCCTGCGCAGCATGGGCGCCCGGATCATCCTGTGCGATCCCCACCGTGCGGTCGTGGTTGGCCCGGCCAAGCTCTACGGGGCCACGCTTGAGTCTCCCGACGTGCGCGCCGGTATGGCGCTGCTCATTGCCGCGTTGGCCGCTGAAGGCCAGAGCACCATTTACAACATTCGTCAGATCGATCGCGGTTATGAGCGCATCGATCAAAAGCTTCAGGCGTTGGGTGCCAACATCCAGCGTCTGCCGGTTTAAACCGACAGGACTGTGAGGAGAGAAGTCATGAACATCGTCAAAAAGACCCTGACTGCGGCGCTTGTGTGCGCTCTCGTGCCCCTGGCCGCCTGCGGCAAAGGCGAGATCAAGGACGATCAGGCCCCCTCGGCGGGTGCTTCGAGCGCCCCTGCTGCCGGTGCTGGCAGCGCCCCTGCTGCCAAGGCGGAAGGCGGTGACAAAGCCGCCGCTGGCGAGAAGGCCGCTCCGGCCGCTGGCGACGCCGCTGGTTTTGACTTTGCCAAGTACGACGCGCTGCTCAAGAAGTACGTCACCGAGCGCGGCAAGGTCGACTACAAAGGCCTCAAGGGCGACGACGCCGCCATGGGCGATCTGAAGGACGCCGCCAAGCGCGTGGGCACCGCCGACATCTCCAAGATGGGCCGCGACGCCAAGCTCTCCTTCTACATCAACGCCTACAACGTCCTGACCCTCAAGGCGGTCATCGATCGCTACCCGATCAAGTCCGTCATGGACGTCAAGAACCCCGACTTCTTCAAGGGCATCAAGCACAAAGTCGCCGGCGAAGAGATGACC
The DNA here is from genome assembly GCA_937123825.1 of uncultured Pseudomonadota bacterium. GTDB lineage: Bacteria > Myxococcota_A > Bradymonadia > Bradymonadales > CAKZKQ01. The sequence goes on along the minus strand of CAKZKQ010000548.1, from coordinate 2,454 downwards.
CTGGACGTGCTGGAGAACGAGCGCATCCGCGGCGCCGAGTTCGGTGAAGCCCGCATCCACTTTGTCGTCAACTGCGCCTCGGCCTCCTGCCCGCGCCTGCGCCGCGACGCCATCACCCCGGCCAACCTTGAAAAAGAGTTGGAAGCTGGCGCCCGCGAGTACGTCCTGCAGGAAACCAAGGTCGATGCCGCCAAGAAGGTCGTCGACACCTCCCAGATCTTCAACTGGTTTGCCGCCGACTTCAAAAAGTCCTCCGGCACCGTCAACGACTTCCTGGCCAAGTACATGGATTCGGCCCAGGCCGACACCATCAAGGCCTCCACGTTGACCTTCCACGACTATGACTGGGCCCTCAACGAAAGCAAATAGGTTTGGGACGGCCCTGATGGCGCAGGGAACCACGAAAGTCGCTTGCAATAGCGCTGCTATGGCTGCGCTCCTTTCGAGGCCCCCTGCATCCATCATTGCTCGCCCCAAACCCGGCGTTTCTTTGAGATTTTCTCTTGGAATGATGTCAGGTTGGTGGCGGCTTGGCGGCCTGTGGGCCATCGCTGAGTGATTCAGCGTCTGACATCCATCATTGCTCGCCCCAAACCCGTGGCTTCTTCTCTTCTTTTTGAAGTGTTTGGATTTTGTGTGGGGCTTGATGGTCTGTGGTTTGGCCACAGGCCTTGCATGGTTTTTTGAGTGTGAGGGAGTGATGAGCAATCAGGACAAACCTGAGCAGAACGCCCGCGTGGGTTTGAAGATCAAGCTTGATGAGGCCACCGCCCAAGGGACCTACTCCAACCTGGTCATGGTGCAGCATAGCGAGGGCGAGTTTGTCCTGGACTTTGCGTTCCTCCAGCCTGGGAGGCAGGAGGGGAAGGTCAACTCGCGTGTCATCATCAGCCCTCGGCATGCCAAACGCTTGATGGCGGCACTGGGTGAGAACGTCACCCGTTATGAGCAGCGTTTTGGTGCCATCGCCGTGCCGACCCGCACTGAAGGGGGTGGGTCTGGAAGCGGTCAAATCCACTGACCGCTGTCTTTTGTGGTGTTTGGTGTGCGCTTGCCCCATGGTTGACCCCGTGGGGTTTTGTTGTTTTTGGCCTGGGATGATGCGTCATGGAGTTCTTTGATACCCACTGTCACCTTGATGACCCGGCGCTGCCTGCGGCGTTGCCTGAGTTGTTGGCCCAGGCGCGGGGGCAGGGGGTGTGTCGGTGGCTTTTGCCCGCTGTGGATCCCGCCCACTGGGCCAGGGTCCTGGATGTGGCGCAGGCGCATGAGGGGGTTGTGGTGGCGCTGGGGGTTCACCCCCATGTGGTGGACCGATTGGAAGACTCCGTGTTGGAGCGCGCGTTGGCGCGTTTGCCTCAGACGTTGAGCTTGCCTCAGGTTGTGGCCGTGGGCGAAGTGGGTTTGGATCACCTGCGCCAGAAAGATCCTCAAGGACGTGCGCGGCAGCGGCGTGTTTTTGAGCAGCAGCTTCAGATCGCCATCGACGCCGATGTGCCCGTCTGTGTCCATTGTGTGCGTGCCCAGGGGGCGATGATGGAGGTCTTGAAGGCCAACGCCGCCTGGGGCCACATCAAGGGCATCATGCATGCTTATGGCGGCAGCGCTCAGATGGTTCCGCTCTATGTTCAAGCGGGACTTCATCTGGCTTTTGGGGGGCTGACGGCGCGTCCCAACGCGCGTCGCTCTGCGGCCTCGTGCGCTGCGGTTCCGCCTGGGCGTCTGCTTTTGGAGACCGACGCGCCCTACATGCCCATTGAACACGGCGCTGGCGCCAGCCGCCCGGTGGACATTGTTCAGGTGGCCCAGGCCGTCGCCCGACATCGGGCTGTAAGCGTCCAGGAGATCGCCGCGTTGACCACCGCCAACGCTTGTGCGCTTTTTGGGCTGTGATGGGAGTCAGGTGGTGCCGTTGTGGATGGTCACCGATTTGGACGCCGTGTCGATGCTGAGCCAATCCATGCGGCCATAACCGCATGTGCCTGAGTTGGCGTAGATGCCCTCTGGGGTCACATCGACTCTGGGGATATGATCATGGCCGCAGATGACCAGATCCAGCTCCGGGTTGGCTTTCAGGCGCTTTAGCGCGCCCCGTCCGGTGCTGCTGTGTCGGTTGGGGTCGTCGGGGGCCTCTGAGAGCGTGTCGTTGATCTTGTAGAGCAGGTCCCCCAGGCGCCCGCCTTTGCGCTGAGAGCGCCCCGCGATCCACTTGATGGGGTATTTGATGGGTTCCAGCATGGGGCTGATGCGCCCAAAGAGGTGCCCGTGGTGCAGCTCCAGGGTCAACCCATCAAAGTGCATGCGGCGGCTGGATGGGACGCCATCTTCGGCCAGGAGCGTGTCATGGTTGCCGTGAATCCAGCGGCAGTGGGGCTGCTGGAGCCGCTCCACGATCGGTGCCCAGGCCAATTTGGCCGCGCGCAGCTCTGAGGCACGGTCATAGATTCGTTCGCC
>CAKZKQ010000547.1 GCA_937123825.1 uncultured Pseudomonadota bacterium | reverse complement strand
CCGTTCTGAACCGCCAATGACTGCGCTGAGATGGCTGAACTCACCCCAGAGGCCTCGGGACGAGCGAAGCTGTGGCAGCGCCACCGCAAGCGAGTTCCGTGGTTGCTGACGCCGTTAGGGCCGTCACAAAGTAAGTCGGACGTCTGCATCTTGGTATCACAAGGCCTTGTGGCCCAACGAGGCCGCCTGCATCGCGGCGTTTGAAAGCGGCGGTGGATGAGATTATGAGTTATGTTCGCCGAACGTAGGAGAGCACTGGAGCACCTTGCCAAGGAGAAGACGACAATGCCCTTTCACAGACCACTTGTGTCTCCCCAAACCCCCCAAAGATCCCTGCTGACACACTGTGGCGTGTTTGCGTTTGCGATGGTGGCCGCTGCGGCGCTGTCGTTATCCACCGCAGAGCAAGCCCAGGCTCAGGTCCCCATTGATCTTGGGGTCGCGGCGGTGGGTTATTACGGCGGCAGCTTTCTGGATGAGCCGGACGACAAGCTGATCACAGTCGGCGGTGGTCAAGCCGAGGCGGTTTATCCCGGTTTTGCAGGCTTTGGCGACCTGGGCGGCGGCTTGACGCTCGATTTCCGTGCTTTTGGGATCGTGGGACTCGAAACCGGGGTGATTTTTGCCAACCACGAGGCCAGCGGCGAGATCAACGACGTTGACATCACCATCAAACAGAGCGCGCTGCACATTCCGCTCTTGCTCAAGCTCGTGGTTCCCACAGCCGTGGTGCGCCCCAACTTTTTCTTTGGGGTAGAGTTTGTATTGCCCCAGGACGCCAGCGCCACCGCCTCCAGACCCATCTTCCCTGACGGCCTGACCGCAACCGCCGATCCCTACACCATGTTGGCCTTTGGCTTTGGACTGGAGTTTGCCTTGCCCATTGTGGGGGTTGATTTGCGCATCCCGTTGGCCATCCGTGGGGGCTACAACATTGATGACAGCGGCGAACTCGAAGACCGGGTCAGCTTCGGTCTCGACGGCTTTACCGTGCGCAGCGCCGAATTCAACGCCGCCTACCAATGGCACGCCTCGGTCACCCTTGGCCTGGCATACTACTTCCTCTGATACCCAAAGTGCAGACGTCCGACTTGCTTTCGTCTGCACTTTGGTATGAGCCTGCCCCCCCCCGCAACCCGGACACACTTTTGCCCTGCGGGTTATTCAGTACCAGGTGTCCGCCCAGAGCCCTTGCATCGTAGAGCAGATTGAAGCCACGCTGGCTTTATGACGTCGCGCGGATGATCTCACCGGCCAACCCCGGGCCTTGATAAATGAGGCCGGTGTAGACCTGCACCAACGTGGCGCCAGCGTCGAGCCGGGCCTTGGCGTCATCGGCGCTCATGATGCCGCCGACACCAATGATGGGGAGCTTGCCTTCGGTGCGCTTCCAGATGTCATCGATCATGGCGGCGCTGCGGGTGGTCAACGCCGCACCACTCAGCCCCCCTTTTTCAGACGCAAAACGCGAGCGCAGACCATCGCGCGCGATGGTCGTGTTGGTGGCAATGACACCATTGACGCCGTTGCCGGTGATGGCGTCAAGGGCACCATCGAGTTGCTCGTCGGTCAGGTCTGGGGCGATCTTGACCAGCACGGGGATCTGGCGTCCAAGGCGCTGCACCTCTGCGTCGCGGGCTTTGACGACTGTCTTGAGCAAGCCCGAGAGCGCGTCGCGGTGCTGCAAGCGGCGCAGGTTGGGGGTGTTGGGTGAGCTGACGTTGACGGCCAGGTAATCGGCGTGGGTGGCAAAGCGGTAGACCAGGGTTTCGTAGTCTCCAGCGGCCTCTTCAAGGGGTGTGTCCTTGTTCTTGCCGATGTTGATGCCAAGCACCACACCCCCAGGCCGATCCGGTCCCAGGTGGCGCTCCATCAAATCAGCGCCGCCGCTGGGAAAACCCATGCGGTTGATGACCGAGCGGTCCTCAACCAGTCGAAACACGCGCGGCTTCGGGTTGCCCGCCTGCGGCCTGGGCGTCACAGTGCCAATCTCAACGTGGCCAAAACCCAAACTCGTCAGTCCTCGCCAGCCCTGCCCGTCTTTGTCGTAACCGGCCGCCACACCCACACGGTTGGGAAATCGCAGTCCGCAAAAATCCACCGGTTGGCCTCGGGGCACGCCCAACATCGTGCGCACCATGGCCTGCGCCATCGATGAGGTCCCCACAAGCTGCATCGCCTTCAAAGACGCGGCGTGGGCCACCTCGGGCTCCAGTTTAAAGAGCAACGGTCGGATCAGGTCGTACATCAGCCGTGGGCCTCCAAAAACTCGCGCACAGCCTGGACCTGCTGTGCAGACACGCGGCCAGTGCGCTCCCAGCGCTCCAACAAACCGCGCAGCGTAAAGACAGCGTGGAGCGTGCAACCGACCTTGGCCATCGCTTGCTGCGCGCCGCTCTGGCGGTCAATCAAGACCACGATGTCGGTCACCTTCAAATCGGCACCCTGGAGCTTCTCGATCGCCTCCAGCTTGCTCCCCCCCGTCGTGGCCAGATCATCCACCACCACGATCGTCTCCCCCACCACCGGCTCGCCTTCAATCAGCTTGCGCGTGCCGTAACCCTTGGCCTCGCGGCGCGGAAAGATCATCGGCCAGCCGCTTTGCAGGCTGACAGCGGTGCCAATGGGGAGCGCGGCATAGGGCAGCGCGGCCAGACGGTCAAACTCCAGCGACCGCATCAAGGGCAAATAGGCCGCCGCGACCTGGGCCAACACACCTGGCGCCGTAATAAGGCGGCGCAGGTCGATGTAAATCGGCGACTCAAGCCCCGATTTGAGCGTAAACGACCCAAAACGAATGCACCCAATATCGACCAACGCATCCGCCAGCGCATCAAGCGCGTCATGCACCGGCCGCCCCTGGACCTTTTGCCGGGCGGCATTGATCTGGTCACGCAGTGTCCGAGCGGCCTCACCGGGGTTGTCCGCCCGTGAAATGCCCCTCGACACAGGCACCAACACGCCCAAACCATCGGCGCGCAGGCCAGCCTCAAGCGCGGCCTCCAGGTTTCCGCCCTGGTGACCCACGCCCGGCGCCAAAATCCACAGCCCCGGCGCCGCCGCGCGCACACGGCGCAGCGCTTCGACCTGAGTGGCACCCACGACCAGACCCACATTGTCGTTTTGGTTCCAGCCCTCGGCCAGCGCCGCCACCTCTTCAAAGAGGGCGCGGCCCGCGGTGCCCTGGCCATAGAGTTGAAGGTCTTCGGCGCTGGGGTTGGAGGTCTTGCACAAGACAAAGGCGCCTTTGGCGGGCGACTCGATAAAGGGCGACACCGCGTCAATGCCCATGTAGGCGTTGAGCGTGATGGCGTCGGCCCCCAACGTCTCAAGGGCGGCGGTGGCGTAGGCGCGCGCCGTGCTGGCGATGTCGCCGCGCTTGGCGTCGAGAATCACCGGCACACCGTCAGGAATGGAGGCAATGACCTTGCCCAATACCTCAAAACCTTCAGGGCCAAGGGCCTCAAAGAAGGCGGCGTTGGGTTTGTAGGCAGCCGCAAAGGGCAGCGTCTGGTCAATGATCCGCTTGCAGAACGCCCAGGCGTGTTGGGCGGTCTGTTCGGGCAGATCCTGGCTGTGGGGGTCTAGCCCCACGCAAAGCAGGCTATCGACCTCGGCCACACGGGCCTCAAGGCTTTTGAAAAATGAAACGGTCATCATTGCCTCCCCAGAACGAGTGAGAGCAGCGCCATGCGGACAAAGAGCCCGTAGCGCATTTGTCGGAAGTAAGCGGCGCGCGGATCGGCGTCCACTTCCATGCTGATTTCGCCCACGCGCGGCAGCGGGTGCATCAGGATCATGTCCTGGCGAGCACGGGCCATGGTCTGCGGGGTGATGACGTAGGAGCCCTGGATGCGCTCGTAGAGGGCCATGTCATCAAAGCGCTCTTTTTGAACGCGGGTGACATAAAGGACGTTGACCTGCTCAAGCACGGCCTCAAGGTCTTCGTGCTCATGCTGAGGGGTGCCGGTCTTGGCGACCTCCTCAACGACACTCTGGGGCATTTTCAAGGAGGTTGGCGAGACGTAGTGCAGTTCGACGTTGTAGAGGGAGAGCAGGCGAGCGAGTGAGTGAACGGTGCGGCCGTATTTAAGGTCGCCGACGAGGGCGATCTTGAGGCCATCGACCTGTCCGAGTTCTTCGGAGATCGTCGTCAGGTCCAGGAGGGCTTGGGTGGGGTGCTCTCCGACGCCGTCGCCAGCGTTGATGATGGGGTTGGAGGCATATTTGGCGGCCAGCGCGGCGGCCCCCACTTCGGGGTGGCGCAGCACGATGACGTCCGAGTAGGCCTCGAGGGTTCGAATGGTGTCGGGCAACGACTCTCCCTTGGAGACCGAAGAGTATTGGACGGAGCTGATGGGGATGACTGTGCCGCCCAGGCGTTGCATGGCGGCCATAAAAGAAGAAGAGGTCCGGGTGGAGGGCTCATAGAAGAGGTTGGCCAACACCCGGCCACGCAAAAGCTCCCATGTCCCCACTCGCTCCACGACCTCGCGCATCTGGCGCGCGACGCCCATGACAAACTCAAGGTCCTGGCGATCAAACTGTTTGACCGACAGGATGTCCTTGCCTCTCCACAGAGCCCGCTGGCCCTCGTTGCGTTGGTTCACTCCCCTGACTCCTCCAGAGAGTTTTCTCTCTGTGCTGGCCGCGACCGTTTGATGGCGTTTGGACGGCGGCGCTGAACAATGAAGCTCTCGGCAAACACACACATCGACGCCCTATTCAAGGGCACTGAAACGCCTTATTGGCCACTTTAAAAGTCACCAGCACCACCCTCGTTGTGGGGCGCAATCGGCGTTCGCAGTCACGCTCTAACACGACCATTGCCAGAAAGGAACCCGCAGAAAAAATTCCCATTAAAAGGCCATGTTCACAGCCATGTCAGTGGGGCTCCAGGCCTCTCTGAGACCATTGGCGTGGATTGACACCATGGCGAGGGTTTCATACAAGGTGCGGCACGCCACACAAGCTGTGGATGTGGCAGATTTCCCATGACACAGAGACAAGCACACCTTATGCGCCGACGCATGGGGTGTTGTTGTTTCGACAGACCCAAACGGTGGAAACGATGCTCGACGGGACCCCTCCTTTGATGTTGACCTTTGACGACGTGCTCCTGCGACCGGCCGCCAGCGATGTGTTGCCCAGAGACGTGTCGCTCAAGACCAGGCTGACGCGCGAACTGACGCTGGAGATTCCTCTGCTCTCAGCTGCGATGGACACAGTGACCGAGGCTCGTATGGCGCTCTTGATGGCCCAGCTTGGCGGCATCGGGGTCATCCACCGCAACATGGCCATTGAGGAGCAGGCGGCGCAGATCGCCGCGGTCAAATCCAAAGAGAGCACGGCGCTGGTCGCCGCCGCCACCGGCACCACCAAACCCATCGAGCGGGTGGGCGCGTTGGTGGACGCTGGCTGCGACGTGATCATCGTCGATACCGCCCACGGGCACTCCAGCAAAGTCATTCAGACGGTCAAGGATGTGCGCGCCAACTGGCCAAAGCTCAACCTCATCGCAGGCAACGTCGCCACGGGCGAGGCCACCAAAGCGCTCATCGACGCAGGCGTCGACGCGGTCAAAGTGGGCGTGGGCCCTGGCAGCATCTGCACCACGCGCGTGGTGGCGGGCGTGGGCGTGCCCCAGCTTTCGGCGGTGGCCGAGTGTGTCAAAGCCGCTGGCGGCGCGGTGCCCATCATCGCCGACGGCGGCGTGCGGGCCTCGGGCGATGTGGTCAAGGCTCTGGCCGCCGGAGCCGACACGGTCATGATCGGCAGCATGCTGGCGGGGACCGAGGAGTCTCCCGGCGAGATCATCACGATGCACGGTGGGGCCTGGAAATCGTATCGCGGGATGGGCTCGCTTGGCGCCATGAGCAAGGGCAGCAAGGACCGCTACTTCCAAGACGGGGTCAAGGCCGAAAAGCTGGTCCCAGAGGGGGTTGAGGCGCGCGTTCCGTACAAGGGCCCGGCCAGCAACGTCATCCATCAGTTGGTGGGGGGCTTGCGCGCGGGCATGGGCTACACCGGTTCGGCCACCATCGAAGCGCTGCAAACCGGCGCGCGCTTTGTGCGCATCACCAACGCAGGACTGCGCGAGAGCCGTGTCCACGACGTGACCGTCATTGACGAAGACCCCCGCTGAGGCAACACACCATGAGTGAATTGGATCAAGGCATCCTGATCGTCGATTTTGGCTCCCAGACCACGCTCCTGATCGCCCGCCGCCTGCGCGAAATGGGCGTCTACACTGAAGTCTGGCCGTGCACCGACGGACGGCTGACCAATCCCCCTTCTAGCATCGGCATCATCCTCTCAGGCGGCCCTTCTAGCGTCGCCGACATCGACTCGCCGCGCCTGGCCAAGGCGCTGATCGAGACCGGCAAACCCGTGCTGGGCATCTGCTACGGCATGCAGTTGTTGGTGGAGCACTTTGGTGGGCGCGTGGCACCTGGCCACGTGCGCGAGTTTGGCCGCACGCCGCTGATTCGCCAAGACGGCGTCGAGAGCCAGCTCCTGGCCGATCTGCCCGAGTCCAGCGTGGTCTGGATGAGTCACTCAGACGCAGTGGCCGAGGCGCCCGAGAACATCGTCATCACGGCCCGCAGCGACGCGGGCTCAGTAGCGGCGGTGGAGTTTGCCGGACACCCCATCTGCGCCGTGCAGTTTCACCCGGAGGTGACCCACACGGAGTACGGCGAGCAGGTCTTGAAGCGCTTTGCCTTTGAGATGTGTGGGGCCGATGGGCAGTGGTCGGCCTCGGACATGGTGCAGACATCCATCCAGTCGATTCAGGCGCAGGTGGGCCCTGAGGGGCGCGTGATTTGTGGCCTCAGCGGCGGTGTGGACTCATCGGTGGCGGCGGCGCTGATTGCGCGCGCCATCGGCAAACGGCTGACCTGCATCCTGGTGGATACTGGTTTGATGCGTCACGGCGAGGTGGACACGGTATCGCGGCTCTTCCGTGAGGAGTTTGAGGTGGAGCTGCGGGTGGTGGACGCCAGCGAGCGCTTTTTGACGGCGCTGGCCGGTGAAACCGACCCGGAGACCAAGCGCAAGATCATCGGCAAGCTCTTCATCGACGTCTTTGAGCAAGAGGCGCGCTCCATTGACGGGGTGACGCACCTTGCCCAGGGCACGCTCTACCCTGATGTGATTGAGTCAGAGAGCGTCCGCGGCCCGTCTGCGGTCATCAAGAGCCATCACAACGTCGGCGGCCTGCCGGACATCCTGCCGTTTGCGCTCTTGGAGCCGCTGCGGATGCTCTTTAAAGATGAGGTGCGGGATCTGGGAGACGCGCTGGGCCTGCCCCACACGCTGACCGGGCGCCACCCCTTCCCGGGACCGGGTCTGGCCATCCGCATCCTGGGAGAGATCACCCCTGAGCGCGTGAGCATCCTGCGCCAGGCCGACCGGATTTTCATTCAGGCGCTGCGCGACGAAAACCACTACGATGCCGTCTGGCAGGCCTTTGCGGTGCTGCTGCCGGTCAAGACGGTCGGCGTGATGGGCGACGCACGCACCTACGAGTCGGTGGTGGCACTGCGGGCCGTGACCAGCCGCGACGGCATGACCGCCGACCGCGCCGATTTGCCCATGGCCTTCCTGGGCGCGGTGGGCAACCGGATCATCAACGAGGTCGTGGGCGTCAACCGCGTGGTCTACGACGTTACGTCGAAACCACCGGGCACGATCGAGTGGGAGTGATCTGAGTCGCCCATTTTTTGCCACCTGCTCTCATCCTTGATTGTGCGATGTGGTAGCATCGTCGCGAAATCGTTCTTGGGGGGTGAATTATGGGCCATGGTGGTCATTGGGAAGCAATCTATCCATCCGATGAGGACGAGCCTCTCAAGATTGTGATTGAGACAGCGCAATCTGGCGTTCCCCTCAATGTGGTGCAGCGGAAACTACCCAACAACAGCGGCATCAAACTCTGGAAATGGCCTCGTACAAAGAAGTGTCAGGTGCTGGGAATGAGCCAGGACTTCGGACCATATTCGGCAATGACGATCTTGATTAATGGTGGTGGTCAAAAGAGCTGGAACATCTGGACGGGCTATCCGTACCTCAATGACGGCCTCACACTTCCTCTGCAGATTGTTGATATCGAAGTATG